>NZ_CALMPD010000153.1 GCF_937871865.1 uncultured Legionella sp. | reverse complement strand
TCTTTAGGGGGAAGATGAATACTATCAGTCGATAATCTATAAAAAGCTCTATCTGCTTCTGAGTGAACAATGTTAGCTCCAGAGTTATGTAGTAGTTTTTCAGCTTTTTCAATTAAGGACCAATCTGGCTCTTTTGCAATGAGCTCTGGCATATTATCAATTTGCGAGGCATGAAATACCGTTGCATAAAACACTTTGGGTCGTTCGAGATTCACCTGCACTTTTAATGGATTACCTTGTTCATCAAGAACAGGTTTACCAGTATCATCATGTTTGGTTTGTTCTTCATGAAATTTCCAATATTGGATTGTGGTGCCTTTTGCTCCCTTGCGTACTTGTGCATCCATACTTTGTGCTTGTTTGTAGGTTAACCAACGATTGTCATCACTTTGACTCACCATCAAATACAAAGCATTTATCCCTCGATAACGCTTCCCGGTGACTGGATTATATGGAATTTGACCATTACCAACACCTGGCTCCCATGGTTTCAACCAGGGAGCGGTTCCTGCTTTCAGGCTTTCAATAATTTGATTGGCAACGACTTCATAGTAAGGCATTTTAGTCATAAATAGCCTCCATCGCATCTTCTTCATTGAGTGCATCTTCTACAAATGCTCCCATGATGTCCGCTTCAATAGGACTGACTTCAAGAAGAAATCCAGGGATTACTAAATCCTCAAATTTTTCTGCAATCACATCCATTAATTCGGTTTCATGATTCATGTGGTTCTCTCCGTTTATTAATTACCCATATGGGTGTGATCATTCCTTTGATTTGTCTTGTGTGAACAAGACCATAATATCGACCATCAAATGACCATTCGCTTTGACTGGTCATAGTCATCACTTCATCTTTTTGGAGTTGGTAATTCATTACTTGCCATTGAGGTAAGTCGCGCTTCATCCCATCCTGTAGTTTTGGTTTTGAATAGGGGGTTAGTATGTGATTAACAAATACCCCTTTATTGGTCACAGAGAGGATATCGCCAGAAACAGCCACCACTTTTTTCATTAAATAACCATATCCACCACAGTAAAGACCATGGTCTATATAACCTCTATCCCTCGCTAACCTAAATGACTCTCTGTTATCAGGACAAAAAATCACATAAGTATTTTTGATAGAGGCTTTGCTGGTGATGTGATACAAGCCTATAGGAATGGATTCAGTCAGGTTTATCCTAAAACCCATGGCATGAAATAGTGCACCTACAACAATAAGGCTTATCAATAAAGTAGAGATGATGGCTGACAGTTTTTTCATAACCTGATGACCTCATCTTCACTTAAACGAGTACGTAAAATATCTGAGTTAGCAGGAGCTTCAACGGATGCTCTTGCCATAAAGATCGGATCTTTAAAGTAAAGAGGTTGTTTACCATAAATAGCAGGGAAGCCCGCTGCATATACAACCATATCTCCAGCTTCAACAATCAAACCATTAGCATCTTTTTTAGGCCCTGGCATACGCAGACACTCATCAATGGTTAAAAGTGGTCTTGATATTTCCTGAACAGTTTTTGATATTTGATTTAAGAATGTAGAAAAGCGTTTTCCACTGGTGGTGATGTGTTCTTTAACAATAGTTGTTTGGCCTGTTAGCTTGGAAAGATGTTCTGCGGTTTCAACTCTGTTAGGTGGATAAGCATTTTGGATGTGACAATTTGAAGTGATGGTTTCATCAGGGCCATAACCTCGCTCACGGCTTTTCAGCTGATTAATATCCTGACAAATTAAGTAAAACTTTAAGCCATAACCTGCAACAAAAGCTAATGACTCTTGCAGAATGTCGAGTTTTCCAAGGCTTGGAAATTCATCAATCATGCACAATAGTCGATGCTTATACGTTTTCTTAGCACTTACATAAGATAATCCTTTGTCATCAGACACACGCTCAAATTCCATTCTGTCGGCCAATAGTCTCACTGTCATATTAATCATGACTCTAACCAACGGCTGAAGCCTTGCCTTATCATTGGGTTGGGTAACGATATAGAGGCTAACGGGATTTTGATGATTCATTAAATCGCGGATGCAAAAATCTGAGGCAGATACGTTATGCGCAACCACTGGATCGCGATATAACGCCAGATAAGATTTTAAAGTAGATAACACAGAGCCTGCTTCTTCTTCGGGCCTATCAATCATGTCACGAGCAGAGGCTGATATAACAGGATGGGTTTTACCTTCAACATGCGGGTATTGGGTCATTTCAATGAGCAGGTCAGCAATATTAATATTGGGATCAACAAGCATGCGGTCAATGTTGGGAAATGTGGCTGGTTCTCCGCAGGCGTTCAATTTATAAATCGCATGCAAAATAAAACCAACCAAAAGGGCTTGAGAGGTTTTCTGCCAGTGGGTTTCTAACCCCTTACCATCGGGATCAACCACAAGTGTTGCCAAATTTTGTACGTCCCCCACCTCTGATTCTGTACCTACTCTGATTTCATCCAGAGGGTTCCAGCGTGCGCTTCCTTTTAACGTGGCAGGTTCAAATCGAATAACCTTGTTGGTGGCATGTTTTTGTCGCCATCCAGCGGTCATTGCCCAAAGCTCGCCTTTTAAATCGGTAATCACACAGGAGTGTTTCCACGATAGAAGGGTTGGAATCACAAGGCCAACACCTTTCCCTGAGCGGGTTGGTGCATACGTTAAAACATGCTCAGGTCCATTATGGCGTAGATAATGAATTGTTCCTTTATCATCTTCAAACGCGCCAACATAAACTCCTTCATCAAGGCCTACGAGACTTGCACTGTTTAAGTCTTCCCAATTAGCCCACCTGGCTGAACCATGGAGGTAGTCACTCACACTGTTCTTTTTTAAATACTTGGAGGCCAACACGATCATCATTAAAAAGAGACAACCCATCATAACTATGAGACCAAAGGCGGCATTAAAAGAATCTGGGTAATAGGGTTGATACTTAATAGCCCAGATAAAAATCTGCCAAGGCATATAAATAGGGGCGAATGCCCCTCCAAGGGCATCAGCATAATGAAATTGATGCGCGAAAAACTGAGTTCCAATGTGCATGCTGATTAAGAAAGAACAAATCACTAGCAAGACTAACGTTTTATTTATCTTGCTGGTATTTTTTTCTCTGACTTGAGGGCCTATGGCTTTATTAGGTTTGTTTTGGCTCATTGGTTCTCTCCAGATGCCTTTTGGTTCACGAATTGACTGACCTCATCTGATGTCTCAAATCCTGAGCTGAGACTACCTGCAGGTGTACCCATAGATAAAATGTTTTGCGCGTTAGATTCTTGCGATTCGCAAACGGATGTATCTACCTTGTTCTGAATTGCTTCGGCAATTTTTCCACCTGTTGTGTCAGCGATTTTTTCAGCAACTGCTTCTTTAATCGAATTCGCTTTCTCACGAGCTACATCCATAGTGCCTGAGGCTAAATGTGAACCAAAAGAGCCTGCAAATTTGGCAGCACTTCCCATCGCCTCAGCTAATCCACCGGTTTTGGAGCTTTTATCCATCCCAGGCAGTGCATTGGTATCACCTGAGTTGGTTGATTGGCTGGCTGCTTTAAACGCAGCATTAAGTGCAGATAATCCACCACCGCTTTGAGCAAGTACGCTACCTGCAGCACCCGCCATGGCTGCTCCTGCAATTCCAGCCGCTCCCATTGCACCACCAAGACCCAGTCCACCGCCACCACCAGAACCGCCTCCTGACACAATGGCGGCGAGTGCAGGTGGAATTTTATCTATAAGAACCAGCAACAGCACGGCAACAACTAGCATGACAAACATCTCTTTGAGCATGATGTTTTCAGACATCGCTGCGTAATATTGATCTACAAAAGATTTACCGATACCAATAATCAAAATCATGGCAAAAGCTTGTAATGCAATACCCAACACGGTTTTGTAATAGTTAATCGCAATATCCTGTGTCCAACGGCCACCGCCAAACCCTAATAAAACAATGCCACCATAGGTTAAGATCCAAGCGGTGATTAAGATAATGAGCATGTTAATACTGACTAAAGCAAGAATAAGCAGAATTACCCCTGCAACGAGCAATCCTACTGTAGTTGCGGCAGGGGACCAGATAGATGAGCTGTCTATAGCTTTTGAGACAATATCAAACCCAACATCCACAATATCAGAAGGGGAGACATGTTCATTAATTCCAGAAGCCTTAGCTGCAAGTTGCCGCATGGAGTCAATGATTGCTTTTGCAATGGCAGGTCCATTGTCTAAAATCCAATAGAAAAAACCGACAACTACAAAAAACCGTACCGTTTCGCTCAAGAATTCTTGAATGTCTGCTTTACGCAATGCCATCAAGCCGTATGTCCACACCATACTAATTGAGGCTAAGGACCAAAAAAGATATCTGGCGTAACTCAACATAGTTTTGCTCCATATTGCGGATGTGCTAGCAAAACGCTGTAAAATATTATCCAGTAAATCACGACTATCCATGCCATGCCCTTTGGCATGGCAGCAAGCAGAAAACCCAAATAAACCAAACGCAATTACATAGGGGATTATTTTTTTATTCATAGCGTTACCACGTCTGTCCAGAGCTTTTGGAATAACTACCCCCTCGGAAACACGCATCACCAATAGCCTGCAGTTCTTCTTGAGTTCGACCTTCTCGTGGGCTGCTACAGGTAAGGGAGGCCAAGTGCTCAGCTTTTTTCTGAGCCTTGGATTCAGCGCTGTCGCAACCTGATAAAACACAGCTAACCGCCATAATTGATAAACATAAGATCTTCATTTTCCTCTCCTTTTTATGATGGGTTACCACTTTTTTCCTGAACTTTTATGGTATGAGCCTGATCTGAAATGCTCATCCCCTGCAGTCTGTATCGCCTCTTTGTTTGCACTCGCTGCGTCTTTGACCGCCTGAGCATTCTGCTGTGCTAATAACACGCCTCGGATTTGAAGCAATTGATGAGATTGATTACTGGCTAATTGAGAAGCAGCTTGAAGAGCCTGTTTTTGGCCTGCAGCACTTTGTGCCTGAGATTGTAAAGTACGCAACTTTGCAGAATCATTTTTTAAACTCTGTTGTTGTTTATCAATCCCTTTAAGCATGGCGTCATTGGATCGCTTTTCAGCAACAGAAGCCGCTAATTTGCTTTGTTTGATTTTTCTAAGTTCTTCCGCAGAACATTGGCCATTACCATTAAAACACGGAGTCTTTTGGTAGTATTCCTGGCTTTGGAATCGGTCAAGGTAGCCCTGGAGGCTACCAGCTTCCTGCTTGTAGTAATCAATGGTATCAGTCGATTCAAGCAAATTATTAATAACTGAGTTGGCATTATCCCATTCAAAGGAAGTCAGTGACTTGGTGTTGTCTAACATGTTTTGGTATTGATCCATCTGATTCTTGTATTGATCGACTTGCGTTTTGTACTCGCTAAGCTGAGTTGCAATCATTTTTCCATTTTGAATCCAATTCGCAATATCAAACACAGGTGCGCCACCTGCGAATACTGGCAAAACAAAGCAATAAATAATCATGGATTTAAATTTCATAATGCTCTCCTTTATTAATAAGCAAATTGCCTATAGGGCTGTTTAAACGTTAAGTCCTTCACTACGATGATATTGAATCGATAACCTGGGCGAACATTTATGGTGGGGGCCACATTTAGGTTTTTTGAAACCAGTTGCGAAGTGACCTCGCCCAACTGTTGTCCTAAAGCCTGACTCATGACGCTGCCAGCTGTGGGCTGAGCGTAACCGAATTGGCTAGATTGATTGGTATTTTGGCTATAAGTAATACCAGCAATAATGCCTGACATTAAAAGAGCTGAACCATAAATTCGTCCATAATGATTATCTACCTGATCACGAAATCCGGCATATCCTGCACTATCAGCACCAGGCATAGAGCCAATATCCAAGGCTTTGCTGTCTGGAAAAACCAAGCGTTGCCAGGCAACTAATACAGAGTTTTGGCCAAAAGGGACATCACTGGAATAAAGCCCCAATATCTTGGTACCTTGGGGTATTAAAAGATATTTCCCGGTAGCGGTGTCATATACGTTTTGTGATACTTGGGCAATAATTTGACCTGGTAATTCAGAGGAAATGCCACTAATCATTACACCTGGGATCACGCTGCCAGCTCTTAGTTCGTATCGACTGTTTGGGCTTTGAAGGGTTGAATTTAAATGCCAGCGCATTTCATTTTCTTCACCACCTAAGGTTTGTGGCATAGGTTTAGCTTGCCTTCCTTGTAATAATGCGAGCTGCTCTTTAAACGCCAATGAAGGGTCGATGTTTAATGCCATCTCATTGCTATTCATGGACGTTTTGGCAGTGTCGCGATTATTCAATCTTGGGTTATCGACCATTATGGATGTCTTAGCTTTAACAGCCTCTTCAAATTCTTGAGTTTTTTCCTGGCGAATGCGCTCGATTTCAGCTTCAGATACATCTTGTGTCAGAGTATCTTCTTTTTGTGGAAGTTGCTCAGGAATGGGCAAAGGGGTTGTTTCACTGTTAGCTATAGTGACACTCTGGGGCGGAATTACTGCTGATTTATGGTTTCCTACCACGTCATTAGCAAGACTCATGGTATTTTTCTTTGAGTTTTTAACCTTCACTATTTCTTGTGGCTGGTTTTGCGCATTAGCTCGTTTATTGGCAACCAATGCGATGAGCACTACAAAAACAGTTAAAATACCAATTGCAATCATGAGTGGCACATTATTCACTCGTTTTACACCTGTTGTTTCAAGCTTTTGGGGTGAATTGTCTGGTGACAAATAATTATTATTTTGATTCATAGCTCTTACTCCTTATGAGTCCATGCGCTGACAGGGATGATATTTTCATGGCTTTTTGCATACACACGGCTCAATGTTTGCATTCCCACAAAAAGGCTTATTCGATAGCTTTGAGTTTTAAGCTCATCAAGCACGTAGAAAAAATTAGCTTTATTCTTAGGGCATTGATTTTCATTGATGCCATAACCCTTTTTTCTCAAGTTTTGAATAAGACTTAAGCCAAAGCCATCGTTGACTGCCTGACCAATACAAAATGTATTTTGAGCAGGTGGATAGACTCGGGTTAATTGAGTGGCTGCATCTGCCGCCAAATAAGCATCTTTACCCTGAGGCATTTGGGTGAAATTGCCATAACGCATGCTGGCACAGCTTGATAACAAGACAGCGAGCAGTAAAACACTTAATTCTTTCATCTTCAGCACCTTGTAATCGTAATTTTTTCTTGAGAGGAACCGCTGCCGATAACCAATACGGCTTTATCAAAAACACCATCCACGATGTAACGACAACCCTGAAGGCGATAATTGACCATGACGGACTCTGATTTTTTAAATAGCCCTCGACTTCTTAAAACTAGCAGCGCGGGCGCTTCACTTTGAGCCATGGTTCCTGGCATCTCAATAATCGTTTTGACGCCATTGTTATAAACTCTAACTGGCTTAAATCGGGCATTGCCTTGAATGCGATAATTGAAGTTAAGATCGCCTAGATATTCATTGGTTTCTGGTAAGGTATCTACTTTTCTTC
>NZ_CALMPD010000152.1 GCF_937871865.1 uncultured Legionella sp. | reverse complement strand
TTGTTCTTTATCAGCTGGCTTAGGCTTTAATTCATTTAATGATAAAGGAAGATCCAGATCAGTTTTTATGGTTACCAGTTTTTTCGATAATGCGAGCTGGGGAATAAAATCGCGTAAATACTCACCTATTTTACCACCAATCTCATCGGCATTTTCTACCAGATTTTCAATAGTCTGGTATTGAGTCAGCCACTTAACGGCTGTTTTAGGACCGCATTTAGTCACGCCAGGTACGTTATCCACCGAATCGCCAACCAGGGTCAGGTAATCAATTATCTGTTCTGGAGTAACGCCGAATTTTTCTTTTACGCCATTAACATCCATGCTGTAATTATTCATGGTATTAATCAGGGATACATGCTGATTCACCAGCTGCGCCATATCTTTATCACCAGTTGAGATGACCACGGGTAAGCCTAATTCTGTTGCCTGTTTTGCCAAAGTACCAATCACATCATCCGCTTCAACGCCCTCTACAATGAGTAATGGCAAGCCCATGGCCTGCAAGAGTTGAATTAACGGTTGAAACTGTGAGCTTAGTTCCTGTGGCATGGGAGGGCGGTTGGCTTTATATTCCGGGTACCATTCATCTCTGAATGTTTTGCCTTTCGCATCAAATACTACGGCAAGTTCTTCTGGCTGATAATCCTTTATCAGTTTTTTAATCATATTGGCTACCCCATAGATGGCGCCAGTAGCTTGACCTTTAGAGTTTGTTAAGGGAGGCAATGCATGAAATGCCCGAAAAAAATAAGATGAGCCATCAATCAGAATTAATGGAGCGTTCATATTATTCCTCCTCTTGAATAGCTAATCGTTTCTTAATCAATGCAATCTGTTCCGTCAGTGACTTAATATTTTTACGCATTAAAGGAATTCGATTTACTGATAACTCATGTTTTATTGCCAGATCTTTTGGACGGGCAGGGCTGCCTAAATAAATCATTCCTTCTTTTAAATGCTTATTGGGCGGTACGCCAGTACGCGCTCCCAGAATGACTCCATCATCGATGCGCACATGATCGCTAACCCCAACATTGGCAGCGAATATGACGTTATTACCCGTGGTCGTGCTTCCAGCAACTCCTGTAAAACCACATAAAATGTTGTGTTTGCCCAATTTCACTGAATGTGCAACCTGAACCAGGTTATCAATCTTTGTTCCTTCCCCAATAACCGTTTCACCCATAGTGGCTCTATCTACTGCGGTATTTGCCCCAATTTCCACATCATCTCCGATGACTACCCGTCCAAGATGAGGTACTTTGAGATGCTGGCCGTCGACAAAGGTATAGCCAAATCCATCAGAGCCAATTACTGTCGACGCATGGATGGTGACTCCTGAGCCAATCTGGGTATTATCGTAAATCGTTACATGAGGATGTATGGTGGTATGTTCACCAATTACGACGTCATGACCAATATGAATGTGGCTTTTAAGAATGCTGTTTTTTCCTATAATGCTTCCGGATTCTATGACCACATAGGGGCCAATGAATACTTCTTCGCCTAATTGAACCCCTTCTCCTATAACCGCTGTCGGATGAATGCCGGCAATTGATTTTTTGGGAGGATTAAAATGATTAAGTAGTTGAATGAATGCCTTAAAGGGTTTCTTTACCTGAACCAGTGGTTTTTTACACTGGCTAACGGCCATTCCAACCAATATAGCTGCGGCTTCGGATTGTTCTGCCAATTTAATATTTTCTTCCCCCTCAGCAAATACTAATGACCCGGGCAAGATATTATCTATAGGCGATAATGTGGCAATTTTTATGGACGCATCGCCTATTACTACACCTTGAACCAGGTTTGCGATATCACTAAGTGAGGTATTCATTCATTGACCTTTTATATTCTGCAAAATAGGACGATTATATACCCCTTATTCTTCATTTTCGAGCGAATACGGATAAGAAATTAAAATCATGATGATGATAAAAAATCAGGGGGAGGATAAGCCTGCAGTTTGAATTTATGGGGGCATGATTCGGCAGCAAAAGAGATGGAAAATCATTGAAATATAATGTGTTTCAATAGAAAAAATAAATTAAATAAGGTATAAAAACAGGTAATAAATAGTTAAATAATTCGGGCTGTTACCAGAGCTTATCGGGACGGCTGATTTGAAATCAAAAGGATTATCTATGTTTAGGAAATTAGTACTTGCCGGGTTTGGTTCTCTTTTTGCACTGAATGCGTTTGCTCTAAATCCATTTTATGAAGAAGAAATTCCGATCCTCTGGTCGTCTATCATTACTTTAAGCGGCGGTCCTGCCTGGGCTTCACCAGGACAAAATCAATATCTTTATCCGCAACCTCTGCCTCAGTTTAATCATTATTCATATCATTCTCAAACCACTACTTTGGGCAGTGGCGAGCTCTTTTTTGGCCTGCAGCGTATGATTCAACCCAATATACTGGGGGAGCTGGGTCTTGGTGTTGCCGGAGCCGGTGAGGCCAAGGTGAGTGGGGTTGTCAATGTAAATGGTATTCCCGATGTACACTCCTTTGATTATAAAGTCAGCCATGCGCGTGTTGAAATGAAAGGTAAGCTTATTGGTGTTTCGTTTCAACCGGTTCAACCTTATCTAAGCGGCAGTTTCGGTGCTGGGTTTAACTCCTCTCATAGTTATAATACTCTTTCACGGCTGCCTTATGTGTATCCTTCTCCATGGTTTGCAGACAACACTACGGTTGCTTTTTCTTATACTCTTGGTGCAGGTTTACAAATGATGCTTGCCCCTCATTGGCAGATTGGCGTTGGGTATGAGTGGGCTGATTGGGGTAAGAGTTATTTGGGGGAGGATGGTTCAACTATTACTAAAGGCCCGCGTCTGACTCATCTGTATACCAATGAATTACTATTCAGCTTGAGTTATTTGTTTACTTAAGCCAAAGGTGTAAATCTACGATAATCGTCACTATCTGGGTTCAGAATCGACTGCTAACCAAGTTAAGAAAAGTACGTCATCCTGAGCATCGCGAAAGATCTCCTGAATCCGGGAGATCCTTCGTCGCTAGCTCCTCTGGATGACGTTACCCTAATGGCAGTGACTCTAAAAGCGCGTCATCCAGAGCGTAGCGAAGGATCTCCTGAATCCAGGGAGATCCTTTATCATTAGCTCATTCAAAATGATGGTGATGAATGGCCGTGGGAAGGGATCGGCAGCACAAACTCCCGCAGTTGATGCCATTACCTGACCGAATAAAATCTAAGTTAGCCTCTATATTTACGCAGTATTAATGCGGCGTTTGCACCACCAAAGGCAAAGTGATTAGATAAGGCAATTTCAATTGGTTTTGCCCGAGCTACATTAGCTACATAATCCAGATCGCAGGCCGGATCAGGGGTATGTAAATTGATAGTCGGTAACAACATTTCTTTTTGCAGACAGAGCGTAGTAGCAATAATTTCCATAGCGCCAGCGGCACCAATGGAATGTCCGGTCATGGATTTTTGGGCTGTAATAGGAATTTCATAGGCTTTTTTTCCAAACACTGATTTGATGGTTGCTGTTTCCGTGCTGTCATTTAATTGTGTGCCTGTGCCATGGGCATTGATGTAATGAACATCATTTATTGAAAGTCTGGCATCATTTAATGCTGCATTTATTGCTTTAGATTGCCCCTGAGAATTGGGAGCGGTGACATGAAAGGCATCGCAACTGGCACCAAAGCCAATAATTTCTGCAAGAATGTTCGCTCCTCTTGCCTTGGCTTGTTGCAGTTCTTCAAGTACTAAAATACCTGAGCCATCTGCCATAACCATACCGTCTCGATTCAGATCAAATGGGCGGCAGGCTTGTGATGGATGTTCATTGTTGGTCGACAGGACTCTTAATTTGCACCAGCCGGCCATTACTGATTCCCACACCAGTGATTCAGTACCGCCACAAAGCGCTGTAGACAAATTTCCCTGTGCTATTTGCTGGTATGCTGAGCCTATCGCTTCTCCTGAAGAAACACAGGCATTAGAAATGGTTGAATTAGGCCCGCCGATGCCAAACGCTATGGCAATATGGTTTGCTACTGAGTTAGGCATTCCTCTGATGACACTTAATGGAGGGATCTTTTTCCAGCTTTCAGTAAAAAATGCTTTATAGCCTACTTCCAGTTCAGGATGTCCTCCTAAGCTGGTGCCTATATAAGTTCCTGCATGGGCTAGCTCTTCGCAACCAAGACCTGCTTGTGAAATGGCGCTATGGGCACAATACAAAGCATACTGGGCAGCTTTAGGATAGCGTTTACTTTTATTAAATTCAGGCAAATGAGTTAGCGAAAGGTCAGTAATTTCACCAGCAATCTGAGTTGTGTATGGGGATGGATCATAGGATTGAATTCTTTTTATACCGCATTGTCCCTGGATTGCTGCATTCCAGAATTTATCAATTCCAGTTCCTATGGAGGACGTGATTTCCATGCCAGTAATAACAACCCTTTTTTTCATTAATGGTCCTTTTTATTTAACATAAAACGCCTTCCTGCAGGCAGACATCAGCAATACTAAAGGTGAGATTTAAATTATGTCAAGTTCTAATTAAGGTATGTCTTTGACCCAAGCCTAAACCTTGGTTTTTCGTATGTAGACACAAAGAACAAGTTGCAAACGTCATATCCAACAAGACGGCCCGTTGTGTAATAGTCCGTTAGAGATTCCGTTCACAAAACCTGGTTAGTCTGTAATTTTTGTATATTAATTTCCCAATAATCACAGGCGTTCTGAATAAGAAAACCAAGTCGGGAATAGAGGTTCAGCGCTTTTAGGTTGTGGGTTTCTACGTCAAGATTAAGATGCGGTTTACCCTCCATTAAAGCGAGGTTAATGCAATGAGTAATTAGTGTTGTTCCTAGCCCCTTGCCTTGATATGCGGGTAATATGGCAATATCAGAAAGAGAGGCCCCTTTATCCTGCCAGCGAAAGTGAGCTTTGCCTATTGGTTTGTTGTCTTTTATAACAATCAGGATCAGATATTCTCTGCCTTCAATTAAATGTTGGAGTCGTTCAATCGAGTCTATATGATGCTTGGGAAAACAGGCTTCATCGATGGCTTTTAGAACTGGAATGTCATCCATGGTTGCTTCACGAAAAGTCAACGAGTGATTTGTGGTAAGTAAGGGATTCAAGTCATCCCGCTCCATATAATATTCACTATGGAGGTAATTAAAGCCTTTCGTCAACAGCCATTGATCGTTCCGATGCGAGGGGCTGGAGAATATGAGTTTTTGAAACTCCTGGTATTCAACTAATGGCAGTATGTCGGCAATGAGTTTTCCCGCAATTCCTTGTTCGCGTTTGGCGGGATGGACCATCAATGCCACTTCAACCGCTGCATCATAAAAAAAATACACGCTTAAAAAACCAACGAGTTGCTGATCTTCATAATAGAGCAAGCTTGCTGGAAGGGATCGGGGTTGCGAGAGAATATGAGTGTACACATTGGGAACGCTCTTGTCCTCGGCTTTACAAAGAGCCATTAACGTTTCCAATTCTTTAAGCTGAATCTCATTTAATTGATTAGTGCTGGTAATCATGGTGATCTTTTATTTTTTAATACGGATTACTGTTAAGATTAGCGCGTTTTTAAGAAAAATGCTTATTTTTTAATAAAATGTTTATGAGAAATTCCGTGCAAATTCATTTCTTTAGCTGAATAATGCATCATATACCCATTCTAAAATGGGATATAAAAATAGAATAGGGAACCTATGTCAACAGCACTTATCTGGTTCAGACAGGATCTTCGATGTACTGATAATCCTGCATTAACTCAGGCATGTAACAACCATCAACGATTAATCCCCCTCTATATCAAGGAAAAAAATCCGGTTCTACCTATGGGGAAGGCACAACAATGGTGGTTGCATCATTCACTGCTTTCTTTGAACAATAGCCTCAACGAGGTACATCTGGATTTATGTTTGCGTGAGGCAGAACCACTGGTGCTGTTGCAAGAGTTAATTGCCCAATACCAGATTGAGGCGGTGTATTGGAATCGATGTTATGAGCCGGCTGTCAGTGCTCGTGATCAAATAATCAAAGCCCAATTAAAAGCCTTAGGCGTTAAAGTGATAAGCAGTAATGGTTCCTTGTTGCATGAGCCTTGGGAGGTGAGGAATCAAAGTGGCAACTATTTTAAAGTCTTTACTCCCTATTGGCGCCAATGCTTACGCCAAATACAGCTTAGACCCTTAATGAGTGTGGCGCAATGGCCGCTAAATTGTTCCGTTCCTTCTGATAATCTGGAAGAGTGGAACCTGCTGCCCCAAAAACCTGATTGGGCTTGGGAATTTCCCACTCATTGGCAACCTGGAGAACCAGGCGCTCGCGACAATCTGAATCATTTTATTGAAACAGGATTGCACTCATATAAACAATTGCGTAATGAACCTGCCTGCTCAGGTACTTCGTTATTATCACCTCATTTGCATTTTGGCGAACTAAGTCCACAGCAGATTTGGTTTGCTATCCAGCAGGCAATGGTGCAACCTGGTTGTGATCTCATTTCAGCGCAAACCTATTTGACGGAGCTTGGGTGGCGCGAGTTTTCTTATCAGTTGCTCTATCATTTTCCCCAATTAGATCAGACTAATTTTAAGTCTCAATTTGATGCTTTTCCCTGGCAGGAAGATGATGAGGCATTAAAATGCTGGCAACAAGGGCTTACCGGCTACCCCATTGTCGATGCCGGTATGCGCGAGTTATGGCGAACGGGATACATGCATAATCGGGTTCGCATGATAGTGGCTTCATTTTTGACTAAAGACTTAATGATTAACTGGCGACATGGAGCTGCCTGGTTTTGGGATACTTTAGTGGATGCTGATTTGGCGAATAATTCGGCCAGTTGGCAATGGGTTGCGGGTTCTGGAGCGGATGCCGCTCCTTATTACCGTATTTTTAATCCCATACTTCAGGGAGAAAAATTCGACCCCTTGGGGGAATACGTAAAACGATGGGTTCCCGAACTAAAAGATGTCGCTCCCAAATGGGTGCATCAACCCTGGACAGCTCCCAAGGAGGCTTTGTCTTTGGTTTTAGGAAAAGACTACCCTATGCCTATAGTGGATCATGGTATAGCGAGGCAAATCGCCTTAACTCGCTATAAAATGCTAAAAGTGCCAGTTGAGAAATGAGTGGTTTCTTTTCTGGTTTTTACACGGTTAAGTAAGGGAATTCTTCCTGGATTAGTTGCAGCGCTTTAGCCAGATGCTCTTTGCTTTTTATTATCAATAAAAGAGTATCATCACCGGCAATAGTTCCAATAATGCCTGAATCTTTATGTTCGAAGGAAAGCGCTTCAACGTATTTGTGATCGAGAAAATAACCCAGACCGTTAGCATTTCCGGGTTCTGTATGTAACACAATGAGGCCAAATTCAGACACACTGATACTTAATACCATGGGTACATTCGACATTTTGAAATCAACAATTTTATAGATCCCGGAAACTTTAGCGATGTTGAGCTTTTTTAAGCGGCGCGATAATGTGGCTTGGGGGACTTCATATCCTTTTTCTTTCAAATACTGCTGTAATTCCATTTGTTCTGCAATTTTATTTCCTTGAATAATATTTAAAATAAATCCGTCAAGTACGTTATCCCGCGACATAAAATTCCTCGTTAAGAATGAATACAAAATCAAATAAGTTGAAATTATATCCATTTGATCTTGACATAGCAACTCGAGATCAATATAGCGAATAAATGAATAAAAAATGGATATATATTTAATATGAGCAAATTATTTATCAGTTGCTTGGTATCTTTAATTCTTTTTTTATCAGGGTGTAGCGAAGATAAAAACACAAAAACCTTCCATTTCGCGACCTCTGCAGAATATCCACCTTTTGAATATTCTGAACATGGAGAAATAAAGGGGTTTGATATCGACTTAGCACGAATGGTGGCAAAAAAACTCGGCAGAAAAGCGGTGTTTCACAACATGCAATTCAGCAGTATTTTGCCGGCTGTTCTATCAGGACAGGTGGATATGGCGATATCAACCATTACTATTACAACAGCGCGTCAAAAAAATATGGATTTCAGTAGTCCTTATTATTTTGAAGGCATAGCTGCTGTATTTAAAGAAGAGAATCCTGCCAATTCATTCGCAGCGCTAAAGAATAAAAAAATTGCTTGTCAATTAGGAACTACTATGGAGCTCTGGGTGAAAAAACAAGTGCCAACTGCTGAGCTTACTCTTCTGGACAATAACAATCAGGCTATAGAAGCATTAAAGGCAGGGCATGTCGATGCGGTGATTCTGGATGGGGCTCAAACACCTGTTTTTAGTAAGAAAAATCATGGTCTTTCTTATGCCTTAATTGCCAAGGCGGAAGATGGCTACGGAATTGCCTTACAAAAAAATGCAACGCTAACTGCTGAAATTAATCTGGCGTTAAAGAGCCTTGAAGCAACAGGCGAGATACAAAAATTACAGAATAAATGGCTGGAGAATAACCAATGGAACAAATAACCGAATATTTCTTGTTTATTGGTTCAGGAATTTTTCTTACTTTAAAGCTGTTAGTAGGTGGAATGTGTACCGGATTTATTCTGGGGGTGGGATTGGCCATTCTAAGATATCAAAATAGTGCCAAAGGAATAATTAATCAGTTCATTTCGATAATAAGAGGCACTCCTGTTATTTTGCAATTGAGCTTTATCTATTTTTCCTTACCAGGGTTAACTGGAATCAGGCCTGACATCCTGACAGCAGGCATCATCACTTTTGGTTTGAACAGCTCAGCCTACATTGCTGAAATTTTAAGATCAGGCATCGAGCAATTACCCAAAGGTCAGTTTGAGGCAGCAGCCACATTACAGATATCCAGTTTCTATTTATGGAAAGACATTATTTTGCCACAGGTAATAAAAAATATTCTGCCAGCCCTTATTAATGAAACCATCGCTTTGGCAAAGGAAACAGCCTTGATATCTACTATAGGAGGGATGGACTTAATGCGGAAGGCGCAAGCAACAGCATCAGAACATTTCACCTATTTTTTGCCCTTATGTATTACGGGTTGTTATTACTATGCCTTGGTTTTATTCATTGAGTATCTGGGAAAACACATTGCCAAAGGAGATGCCCATGTTAACTGTAACTAAAGCGTGTAAACAATTTGGGGAGACGGTAGTTTTGCATCATATTAATCTGCATCTGGAGCCTAATACTATTCTAGGTCTCGCAGGTCCATCTGGTAGTGGAAAATCTACTTTTTTAAGATGCATTCAACAATTGGATAGCTTGAGTTCAGGAGTCATTCACGTAGATGGCGCCTGTGGTTTTATGTTTCAGGATTTTCAATTGTTTCCTCACATGACCGTACTCAAAAATCTGATTTATGCGCCAGGATTACACCAAAAAAACAAAAGCCATCATGAAGAAGCAACCAGTCTATTAGAGGCTTTAGGTATCGCGGATAAAGCAGACGCTTATCCGCACCAACTATCTGGTGGACAAAAGCAACGTGTGGCCTTGGCACGAAGTTTAATGATGAAACCCGCATTACTGCTCTGTGATGAACCCACATCGGGTTTGGATCCTGCCATGACGGAAGACGTACTTTGCCTGCTTAAGAAAGTGAATGCCATGGGAGTCACCATGATCATCACTTCTCATGATCTGGAGTTTTTAACTCGCATTACTGACCGGCTGTTGGTCCTTAAAGACGGAGCACTGGTTGCAGATATTAATCCAGCAGAATTGGAACATCCCGTTCACCATATGAAACATATACTATCAGGAGTTAATGATGACAGCAGAAATTAAAAAGATTATTTTGGCCTATTCAGGTGGTTTGGATACTTCGGTAATGATTCCCTGGCTCAAAGAACACTATCAGCATGCTGAAATTATCGCGGTCATTTGTGATTTGGGACAAAAGGAAGATTTGGCTGCTATTAAAGATAAGGCCATAAAAAGCGGGGCGATTAAGGCTTACCTTCTTGATGTCCAGCATGAATTTGTTACTGACTATCTTTGGCCATTGGTTCAATCCGGAGCCCTGTATGAGGGGCAATATATTTTAGGCACTATTTCAAGGCCATTAATTGCGCAAAAACTGGTTGAAATTGCCTTGCTTGAACAGGCAGATGCTATTGCTCATGGAGCTACCGGTAAGGGAAATGATCAGGTGCGTTTTGAATATACGATTAAGGCTCTTGTCCCTAAGCTGCAAATTATTGCTCCTTGGCGAAGTTGGGAAATCAAATCCCGACAACAGGCCATTGATTACGCCATTTTGCATGATATCGAGATACCAGTAACGCCAAAATCACCTTATTCCCGCGATCAGAATATTTGGTATCTTTCTCACGAAGGAGGTGTTTTAGAAGATCCCGCTCAGGAGCAGCCGGATGATTTGTTATTAATGACAAATCCTATCGAACAAACACCTGATGCGCCGGAATATATTACTATCGGTTTTCAACAGGGCATTCCGGTAGCAATAAACGACATCAGTCTGAATCCTGTTGAGCTGCTCAATACCCTCAATCATAAGGCAGGCTTACATGGGATTGGTGTTGCTGATATTGTGGAAAATCGTTTAGTCGGGATGAAAATAAGAGGCGTATATGAGGCTCCCGCTGCGGCAGTGCTGTATAAAGCACACCATCTTCTGGAAAGTCTTTGTCTTGATAGAGCAACCATGCATTTGAAACATTCTTTGCTGGGAGAGTATGCCAATCTGGTTTATGAAGGCCGTTGGTTTAGTCAAACCAAAAAAGCGCTGGATGCATTGATTCATGTGACTCAGCAACATATTACCGGCACGGTAAAGCTCAAGCTTTTTAAAGGAAACATTATATCCTGCGGCATGCACTCGCCCTTTAGTTTGCATCAGCCAGCCCTTGCTACGTTTGAAGAGGACTCTGTATACAACCAGCATGATGCGGAAGGATTTATTAATTTATTTTCCCTGCCGGCAAAAGTATATGGCATGGTACATAAAGGAGAATATGATGGGCAATAAAACCTGGGGAGGACGATTTAAAAAAGCGCTGGATCCTTTAGCAAAACAATTTAATGCGTCTTTAGCTTTTGATCATGTACTGTATGCTTATGATATTTTGGGAAGCCAGACTCATGCCAGAATGCTTGCCCGTCAGGGAATTCTTAGCCTTGACGAGTCCGAGGCAATTGTTAGTGCATTGGAAGAGATTAAAAATGAATTAGCACAAGGGCAGCATGTTCTGGATGATGGCTTTGAAGACATTCATATGCTCATTGAACACGTGCTCATTGCTAAAGTCGGGGAGACAGGAAAAAAACTGCATACCGGGCGCAGTCGTAATGATCAGGTGGCTCTCGACCTAAGGCTTTATACTCGAGAAGTTGCTTCAAATATAATAAGCATGCTGCATATGCTAAGAGATGTATTGCACCAACTGGCAGTGAAACATGCTGATGATCCTATGCCGGGCTATACTCATTTGCAGCAGGCTCAGCCTATCTTTTTGGGATGGGTGTTTGATGCTTATCTTTCCATGCTGGTGAGAGACATTAGTCGTTTTGAAGACATGCGACAACGCATGAATTTTTCCCCTTTGGGAGCTGGAGCGCTAGCAGGGAGCAGTTTGCCTCTGGACCGAAACTGGGTTGCACAAACATTGGGTTTCAGTGGCATTATAAACAATACCCTGGATGCGGTCAGTGATAGAGATTTTATCATGGAATTTTGCAGTGCTGCCTCCATTCTTATGGTGCATCTGTCTCGATTAGCGGAAGATCTGATTCTTTGGGCAACCCAGGAATTTGGTTTTATAACTTTAGATGATGCTTTTGCTACCGGCTCTTCTTTAATGCCCAATAAGAAAAATCCGGATATTCTGGAGTTGGTACGAGGTAAATCAGGGCGAGTATTTGGTCATCTTTTAGGTGTCTTGACCGTGTTAAAAGGCTTACCTCTTGCATACAATAAAGACATGCAGGAAGACAAGGAAGGTTTGTTTGATACGGTTAACACCTTAATTTCCTGCCTTGGCATCTTACCGCCATTTTTAGAGAGCCTGCAGTTTAATACGGAACTCATGGCGTTGAAAGCAAACAGCGGATTTCTTAATGCTACAGCAATGCTGGAGGCTTTAATTCTTCAGGGAGTGCCTTTTCGAGACGCGCATCATCAAGTGGGGCAGATGGTGGCTGAAGCGATGGAGAAGGGCTGTGTGCTTGCCGATTTAAATCCCAATGTGTTGCCTCTCATGAATAGCCGCCCTCGAGAACCCAAAAAGACAGCCGTTCCAAGTCATGTATTAACGGGTAGCGAGTTGAATGCTCAGGATATTGTGCATCTTCTTGGTCTGGCGGGCAGAATCAAAACTAATCCTGCGGACTATGCAAAAAAGTTACTGGGAAAAAACCTGGCTCTGATTTTTGAAAAGCCATCTTTTCGTACGCGTTTGAGTTTTACTCTGGCTATAGAAAATATGGGGGGAAGTGCAATTGAAAGCATCAGCACGAGCAGAAAACACGAAGAACCTCGCGATCTGATTCGTGTATTAAATGGTTATTGTGACTACGTTATGGTGAGGACTCATGATGATGCCGGTCTGCAAGAGATGGTACATTATGCAAAAATGCCGGTGATTAATGGCTTGTCTGCTTTATACCACCCTTGTCAGGTACTCGCCGATTTATTATCCCTGCAAGAGCGTTTTGGGGGGATAGATGGATTAACGATTGCTTATATAGGCGATGGTAATAATGTCCTTCATAGTTTAATGCTGATGGCGCCTTTGGTTGGTGTTCGGGTCAATTATTGCTGCCCGCCATCGCATCAGCCGAATGATGAAGTGCTAAATCAATGCAGCAGCTTGAATCATCTGATGATAGTTTCCTATGCTACTCCTGAGTCAGCGGTGCACAATGCCGATGCGGTCTATACCGATGTGTGGACCAGTATGGATTTTGAGGGACATCATGCGGAGGAGGAATTTGCAGGATTTCAGGTGAATGAGTCGTTAATGGCTCAGGCAAAGCCGGAGGCGGTGTTTATGCATTGTATGCCTATGGTTAGAGGTGAGGAAGTGTCTCACTCATTACCTGACAGCCCGTGTTCGATCATTTTCGCGCAAAGTGAAAACCGTTTGCATGTACAAAAAGCACTTTTATTGTTTTTAACTGGCATTAGCTGATGAGAAAAAACATCACAAAAACCAGGCTTAAAATAACAATTAATGGGTTCAATTTTTGCCGAGTAAAAAGCTTCAACAGAGTATAAAGAATGATTCCTCCACCAATACCATTGGCAATGGAGCCGGTGAAGGGGATCATCATAATCGTCAGCATGCATGGTGCTGTTTCACTGATATCAGGCAGTTTCATATCGCTAAGATGCTTCATCATGCAGCATGCTACATAGAGTAATGCTGGTCCAACAGCAAAGCCTGGAATCATTTTGGCAAGAGGGAAGAAAAAGAGCATTAAAATAAAGCCTGCGGCGATTACCAGCGCAGTTAATCCGGTGCGGCCTCCGGCCTCTATTCCGGTGGCTGATTCAATATAGGGCGAGGTGCTTGCTGAACCGAGCAGCCCTGCCAAAGTAGATGCGGCAGCATCTGCCGTTAAACTGTAGCTAAGGCGCCTTGGATAATCGTTCTCTTGTTTAAATACCGTAGGATTTAGCAGGCCAATTAATGTTCCTGTTGCATCAAAAATAGCAATCAGGAAAAAAGTAAAGATGGCCTTTAAGGAGGCCATACTGGTGAGGCCGGAAAAATCAAGTTGCAAAAAAGTAGGCGCCATTGACGGTGGCATAGCAACCAGACCTTGCCAGGCTGAGAGGCCAAAAATAAGGCTAAGTATGGTGATGCTTAATATACCAATAATAATAGCTCCGGGTATGCGAAAATAATCCAGCCCCAGGATCAATAAAAAACCGAGAAAAAATAAGCCGGTCTCAGGGCGGTTGAGATCACCCAGGCGCATTAAGCTGTGTGGGTCATCGATGATGATTTGATTCGTTTGCAGGGCGATGAGCGCTATGAGTAAACTGATGCCAATTAAAATGGCTATCTGTAAATTATAAGGAATGGCTTCTATTAACAAACGGCGCAGACTGGTCAGGGTGACGATGAAAAATAATAATCCAGAAATAAACACCATGGCTAAAGCATGTTGCCAATCAATGCCCAGCGCTTGTACTACACTGTAAGAAAAATAAATATTTAAGGCCATGCCAGGAGCAACACCTATAGGTGTATTTGCCATAATGCCAGTCAGCGCACAGGCAAAGGCAGTAACGAGACAGGTGGCGGTAAATACCGCTCCTTGATCCATGCCTGCATCATGTAAAATGGTTGGGTTAACAAAAGCAATATAAACCATGGTTAGAAAGGTGGTGATCCCTGCCAGGATTTCTGTTCTTAAGGTTGTGCCTTTCAAAAAATAGTTCTTGAGATTAATCATTGAGAAGAAATTGATGGGGAGGAAAGGTTTATGCTACACAAAGACAGCGCTTTAATGCAACTGAAAGGTAAATTTTAAATTCAGTCCTTTAATTGGCGTTTGAGGCATCGTCAGGTTTATTTTTGTTTACACCGTACTTTAGAAGGCATTCCTAATTTCAAAAGACTAAAGAAATTTGAGAATAAGCTGCGGTATCGATTTTTTGCGCCTAAAATTCAATAGGCGCTCTTTTTGCGCTAGTACAAGTTAAAGGGCTGTACCGTTTTAAAGCATAACCCTGAATTATCCGGAAAAAACGCCATCGACACAGATTAAATATTGCGTGTTATTGGGAGCTGCAGAGGTCAAATTAGGTAATGCAAAGTTAGTAGTACCATTTCCTCCGAAACTCGTTCCAATTAGACTATAAAGTGCACTGTATGGAGCTATTGTAAGTAGCCTGCCATCCGCGGGAAGATAATTTGTAGGATATTTTGCCAAAGCACTCAGTAGGATAGTTCCTAGGGTACATTCAGACGCAGTCCCAAACCCTGCGTTAAAAGAGCGCGTGTTCGTGCCAAAAATACCTGCATTGCCGGTCGCTCCGGTCGCTCCAGTTGCTCCAGTTGCTCCAGTTGCTCCATCAATACCATCATTACCTGTTGCTCCCGTAGCCCCTGTTGCGCCAGTTGGTCCCTGCATCCCTTTTAGCACATTAATTTGTGCCTGTAACCCATGGTCTTGACGATCTACGTATTCTTTAGTTGCGGGATTAAGATCTCCTGCATAGACCTGATTGGTGGTTATCAACGTCATCCAAACGGGCAACGTATGATAAAATTTTGGTCTTGATTTATTGGGGGTCTTTTTTTTCATAAAAGTTCCTTTTCTTTGCTGTTGACAGTTTTATTTGATATTAAATCATTTCGAATTTAGGGTTTGTTGTTGGTACAGTTTCAAATTATTTTTCAAATGCTCCATATGCGGATGTGCTTTCAAGGCTAATCGGGTTGCTTGTTCACCAAGAGCATATTCTCCCATATACCAGGCGCATCGGCTCATGATTTCATAACGAGTATATTGATAAGCCTCTTTATCCACAAAGAGTAAATCATTTTTGGGGTATGGAATATAATACGCATACCCAATAAATAAATAGCATGCCTGAATATTGTCAGGCCAGTAATGATTCGCAATTTTAATCAGAGGTTCAATCCGGTGTGGTCTTAGAGCAAACGCTTTTAAAAGATGATCCATTGCAATCCCCCACTGTGAGGGCGACTGAGTCGACTTTCGTTCTGCTAGACCACCTAAGCGCAGGAGAGTGATGAAATTTTCCTCATCCCAACCATTCAGTTGAGCGCGCTTTTGATAAAATTGATACGCATTGTCAAAATCATTTAAACATTCATAGGTTTGAGCCAAATAAAAGACAGTTCGCGGGTCTGTCGGGTTCTCATGATACGCTTTAGATAATAATTCTAAATCTTGATGCCAGCGCTGATTGCTTTTTTCTATGCCTTGGGCTGAAGCCTTCACTTCGAAGTAGACTTTAGCGGGTGCTTTAACCGAAGCAATGTCACATGGTACTTCATGAACTACTCCTTTAAAACGGATATGACTTGCGGTTCTAAATAGCCTGGCAGTGGCAAACTCCATAGTATTCATTTTGATATTAATGAGATACAGTGGTGTTTGCTTGTATTGTTCTTGCATACAAAACTTAATAAGCGCTTCGCCATGATGCAGGTGCCACTCTGCATCAGGCATCAGTAAAAATGGCGTGTTAGGAAAGTGCTGCTCCGCTAACTCAAGTGTACGATTGCGAGAGGCTGAAAAATTAATGAACTCTTCTTGTTTGATGTGACCATCGAGTTGATGATGTGCAAAAAATTCTTGCGCAAGCTCAATCGTATTATCACTTGAGCCTGTGTCTAAAATAAAAAAATGAGACAGGCCTTCTTGATGTAAGGAGGATAAGGTTGATTGGATGGAGGATGCTTCGTTTTTGACCATTAAGGCAACTGCGATTAAAGCGGTTGAGCCGTAGGGTTGGTTTTTCATATACAATCCTTATTGCACCGCGAACACCAGGCTGAATAATCTGCCTTGTTGTATTGGAATAGTAGAAACGGAGGCTCAGGGCTCAAGGGGCACTCTAAAACGGAGTGGGGGCACCAAAGATCCCTTGATAGTGCAAACTTAATGTTGTCATTTGGCTGATGGAATAACCCTAATCAGTTTGTATTTTGACTGCTATGTTCGCTTCCTTCGATACTTATTTCTTCCTGATAGGTACAAATTTTAAACATTAATAGTATTCAAAGAAGGATATACCAAATCAATTAGCTTTTGAATACATAGGGTTATTTATTTTAAAAATGCGCCCCTCCTCAAAACCACTTTGATTTAGTTAAGGCGATAGCAATTTATGAAACGATTTAAATATGAAAATTTGAAATGAACAGAATAATTTCAATGGCAATTAACACGATAATAATAATTTCTAAATTATGGCCATGGCGGTTTTCCAGATAGCCATTAAACATATCAAAAATTTCGTTAAGGGTATCCAGTCGGTGGTTAATTGCATTCACCCTTCTTTGAATGTGTAAATAACGCTCCAGCATGGAAAAATGTTGTTCAAGTGTTGGGTGTTGCCAAAAATATTTAGGGTGATAAAGGAAGTTACTGATTAAGTTCAATTCACTTTTAGCGCCTAGAATCTCACCGATGACTTGCTGGATTTGTTTGCGGCTAATAGGCATTTCACCTTTGTGGGACAAGGTTTGAATCATTGGATTGTATTTTTCGATGAGTGCTTCAATGATGGTTTCGAAATACTGTAATTTTACTGATTGGGAAAATCCATAGGATAAGCTCAGTTTCAATTCATCACTATTGTCTTCCATGGTTAAACAATCTACGTCAAAAAAATCATGAGGTTCAATTGCCGTTTTATCAGCAATCTGATAATGGAATTCATCGTGTACTAATATGGTGACGGGTTTATCGATCAATAGTTTGATGGTGTTGAGGTAGTCATTAATTTGGTGTCTTCTAATGCCCCAGGATACGACAGTGCCATTTTTAAAGATGAACACGGTATGGTCGCTATTATTTCGCGGGGTGAGCTTTAATACATCCCGCGTTTTAACCGAGCTGTATTCATTAGAAAAATTCTTAAAGTGGTTATCTAAACGCGCTAAATCAATTGATTTGGCAACACAAAAACTTAAGCATTCCATGATAGTGATGTTCCGCAAATTAATGGGGCGTTTGCGGTATATTTATTTGTGGCAAACGCCGTGTATAGGCTTAAGTATACAATATATTCACTAATATTACACGCTCTCAGCGGTTTCCCGGCCGGTATACGCTTTTTTCCTGTCCGTTGCTCCACTTAACCATTGAGGGCAAACTTCAAGAATTTCCCCAATTTTATCCAGTTGCTCTTTATTGGGAAGTACGTGACCAAAAATCATAGAATTTGCCAGATGGCGAGTAACGCCAAATACTTTGGCCACCGCTTTGGTTTTTTCAGTCAATTCTTCTGGGAACCCCAGAGACGCTAATTCGCGATTAAAGCGTTGTGAAAACACTTTACTATTCATTTCCTCACTCCATGAAAAAATAGTTAATCCAGCACGGTATTTCTAGTGGCTGACCCAACATCTATACCTCGTCAATCCTTGAACCAGGTAAGATTGTTATAACTTATTTTTTTTTAATAGCAAAGGCTTTTTCAATAAGAAAATCAATTATTTTTCATCAGGTTAATATAATGGACGCAAGCTGTGTACGATATGCTCATTCTTTGGTTGGGGAGGTATTTTTCCTTACTCATCGTGATCGAAAAATAGATTGGTAGCAACCATTCGCGGCATGTTGGTATTTATCTAAAGTTTTATTTTTTTATCATGTTTATTACATCATTTGCATATTCTATTCCTTGAAAATAGGAGCGAGTCAGTGCTTCATTATCGATGGTCGCATGTTCCAACTGACTAAAGTTGGCCTCTTCATAGGCAATAGTGAATTTTAGCAAAGTACCTAATTCGCCTTCATGATGAAGTAAGGCTTCATTCAGAGCATCACTTAACTGGATTTTAGCCAGCAAAGAGGCCATAGAGTCATTTAGTATGGCATCAAGAGTTGATAGTATGCCTACTGTGTAGGCTTGGTGAGGGTTGGGATAGCCTGATGCTTGAGCTAAATGTTCGCACATTTTCGCTCGGATTAAAGTACGCTCCAGTAAGTCTGGAGCTACGTCATCAAAGCTGGATAGCAATAATAAACTTAACCAGTTGCGAATTTGTACTAAACCTAATTGAGTGATGGCATCGATTAGTGAGTCAATTTTTCTACCTAAGTAGAGCGAGCTTGAATTGGTTAGCCGTAAAATTCGATAACTGAGCTTGGGAATTTGCAATATAATTTTTTCAATCCGCTCAAAAGCTACCTGCTCATCATTTAATTCCGAAATCAAGCTTAAAAGATGCACTTTATTTTCAGTGATGACCTGTCCTTTTAGGGGATCTGGTTTGTTAAGAAAAAAACCCTGAAAATAATCAAATCCAAGTTCGATACAGTTGTGGAGCTGTGTTTTATTTTCAATCTTTTCTGCTAAAAACCTGCCGCTGAAACGGCGCCGCAAGGAGGCTAACTGTGCTTCAACCTGTTGCATACTTTGATTAAGCACGTCGATTTTTATAATATCCGCTACTTCCACTAATGGGATTAAGTCTTCTCTATATATAAAATCATCCAAGGCAATCTTATAGCCCTGATTCTTTAGCGTGATTAAGGAGTCGATTAAAGGTTTGTCTATGGCTATTGTTTCTAGCACCTCGATTACTATTCGTTGTTTGGGCAGTAAATTGGGTACCTGGTTAATCAGATGATTGTAGGTGAAATTAATAAAGGCGTGCTTATTTCCTATAATTGTATCCATATCCAGATTGGTAAACAGTTGGGTGATAACCGATGAGGTTGCTGCATCTCCTGAAGATTCAATCAAATTATCAATGTTTGCACTTTGTGAATCACCATTACGATACAACAGCTCGTATGCCCACACCGAACCATCCTTATTGTATATGCCTTGTCTTGCCAATAATGTTCTAAACAGTGGCTGGAGCAAATCGAATCCTTATTTGATGCGAGCCATTTATTATTAGTATATATCAATAAAAAAATAACACTCTATTTATAGCGTCCCCCACTAAGCTTTATCCTTCGCGGCCACCTTTATCTATAACTTTGTGGCCGACGGCTATAGAGCTGGCCAAATCATGATTTGGCTGGAGTGGAGGGACTACTAATAGAGCAAAGGATTTGAGCTGTTCTCGGAATTTGTTACTTAGTGGTTTTTTAATACATTGGTACGATGTTGCAACGTATCGAGCTTGCAAATCCTTAAGCCTTTTCTTGTTGCATCCTTCAACAACAATTATGAACCCAGATTTTTTTAAGTCGACTTTATTGATCCAGGGGCTTAATTTTATTGAAAAGGCTTCGAGTAATAAGGGCTTTGTTGGCAGATAAGCCGACAGATAATAATCATAATTTTCATCGCCGGCTACATACCTGATAGGCTCAGCGGTAAATTGGTTCCAATAACTCTGGGCGTCTTTCGCTAACTCATAGCTCGGGTTGTTGGTGCGAGTAAATTTAGGGGAGAAATAATTGACAGACATATAAGTAATGAGGCTTGTGCTGTGTATGGCTAGTGCCGCACACAGAAGAGGTTTTAATAGCGCTGACTTGCTCTTTAATTGGAAGAACGACATTATAGCCGGGATAGTGAATGAAAAGAGGGGAAAGCCCCATTCGGGTTGAATTTTTAAGCCAAAGACAGCAGAAAGCAGAATGACCAAACATAAAGGGGCTATACCAAGATAAACAAGATAGTTCTTCTTGGTGTTATCAAAGGGGGCGCTGGATTTAATTACGGTTTTGTTTCTCACCAATAGGCCTGTTAATACTAGTGCAGGCAAGAGGTGGCAAAGTTGCTCGTACAGGGCTTTTAGCGGGTAGAATAGATGAGTATACAAGACACTATGGTTTTGTCCTTCGTTTACTTTGCCATGAATAAATTCCAGCGTCAGAAACCCATGTTGAGCAACAGAAATAAGGTGAGGAGCTAACAACACTAAAGAAACGGCTAAGGCTAACAGTAGTTTGAATAAAAATTTATATTCAAAATGCCACACCAAATACATCAATGCGATAAAAATAATTAATGACGATTCATATTTGGCTAACAATGCTCCTGCTGTCACTATGCCTAAAAATATCCAGTCTTTCGTTTTATTCGTATGTAAACAACGGTCAGTAAAATAACCTATCATAATCCAAAAAGGCAGCATGATGGTGTTTTGATTAAATTGGAGTACAAAATTATTTAAATAATAGAGCGAGAACGAAGACAGTATTGATGCAACAAAAGCATCCTGGGTACTTAAGTAGCGTTTCGCCATGAGGAATATAAAAAAAAGACTGACTGATAAGCACAAAACGCTGGCGCTAAACGTCGCCACTTCATTATTTGCAGATATCATGCTCATGAAGCTGAGGAGCCAGGTTCCAAGTGGTGGGTGTCGATTGTAGCTCCACGACCAGGTATGCCCCCAGCTAAGGTTTTGAGCTGAGTCTGGTAAAATGGATTGGTAGCATAATGAAGGAATCAGGAGATAGATAAGTGCGAATCCCAGAAGAAACACAGCCATTAGTTGATTGAGGGTAAGCGAGGGATGCTCATGAAACAGAGCTTTTTTTAATGAAAATGAGGGGTTAATCAGATAGTTATTGGACACGAGTATGATTCTGGTTCAATGAAAGAAGTGGAGTTTATTCTATCGCAGAATTCTTGGGAAGGATTCAATGGTGTTTACTCAAAACATAAGTAAATACCTCGTCGTAATGGCGACGAGGTATTTTGGGGATTATCGGGGTTTTACATCGGTATCGGGGGAGATATCATCATAGCCAGAGTGTAAATCATCCGCCTTATCTTGTTTCGATAAGGGGGATGATTTGAAAAATCCGGATGACAATCCTGTGTTTTCTTTGATTAAACGAGTGTCTTTTTCAAATCGATCACCATTAGATTTAAATAAATCGAGTGGCGTTTTACCCGTTGCAGCATAGACAATACCTATCACTAAAAGTCCGGGTAAAACACCGGTAATGATTGTTGCGGCAATGACGGCGATTCCGGTCAGGAAGTTAAGTGTTGAATTGCTCGTATCTTTTTTAATAAGATCAATATTTTGTCCTTCTGTTTGTTCATTCTTCTTATCAAGAAACGAATAATATTCCTTTAATTGTTCCGCACTGGATTTGTTGCTCTCTAATATGCTGATCAGATTTTCGATAATCGGTTTGATTTCCACTGCATCGGCATTCAAGCTGTTTTGATAATCTTTAGTTAACTTAAACAGATCGTTAACGGATCTGGCGAGTTTCTCTTCAGTTCTTTTCGTCTGATCAGTATCTAGTACAATTAGTTTACTAAATTTTTGATTTTGAGCCAAACCCTGGTCGCTATTATCGCGCTCATAGGCTGTTTTCTTTAAGTCGACACTTAATTTCTGTTGTGCATATTGCTCTGAGGTGAGTGCGCATTGCTCTTTAAAAACACGGCCAATGTTCTCGGCTACTTTGCAGGATGCCTCGATGCCGCCGTGACCATCGTAGACACCAACGAATACAGGTGGGGTATCAGTGGTGATTGTTTGTATTGCAATCGACACATTATCTGTTGAACCATCTCTGATGGCTTGGAGCGATAATTCACGGGCTAATTCATTTGGAGGTATGTGACCTGGAGATTTCATATTGTGTAAAATATTTAGCAAATAATCTTCATGATTTTTTTTGCTTTGAGTATCGTTTCCTGCCCCGTCTGTGAAACCATCACAAGTATTAATGACTTGCATGGAGCTAATAACATCAGGATCAATACCTAGATCATTGGCTATTTTATCGATGTTGGTCACATCGATGGTTGCTTCTGAACAAACGCCATGTTCTTTTAATTGCCCAGCATTATCACCAATCGCTCTCGACACCGCCAAGGACCCATCTACTCTATGAGTACCCCAAAATATAATCCTCCCACCTGCGGCCTCTATACGTGCTTTCTCTTCTGAGTCAGATGGTTTATGGGTGACGCTGTTTAATCGGGTAACGCCTAAAGCATTACCTGCTTTATCATAGACAACAACAAAGGATGCTGCATCGGCAAGGGTTGCGGTTATAAAATTACCTTTTCCGTCATAAATTGTTGTTGCAGCTGTAGTGCCTGAGGCTAAATCGGGAGTGTCTAGTAATTGATAGCTGGTCCAAAGACGATGGCCAATTTCTACTGGAGTTAATTGCTCAGCAGTGCCTTTGGCTGTTAACTCACGCGGGCTAAGAACATGCCATGCCAAAGCATCTTCCTGACTAGAGCGTCCGCCCATTGTTTCAAAATAACCAAAACCAAACTCTTTATTTATATCTTGAACTATTTTAGCTTTATGTGGGGGTTTGGAAATAAATGCGGGCATGTTCGCTCCTAGTTAAAACTATTGTTGGTGTAATAATAATACAAATAGGCTCAATAATCCACTATTTTTGCCTATAGATGCGCAAAATGTGGTTTTTCACTACAAGCATGACTATCGTAGAATTGTACGAGGTCAGCCTGACGTTCTATTTCTGCAATCTCTTTAATCGAAGCTAAAACAGGTGATGCTTTGAAGAAATGATGAGCAGAATATGCCAAGGTACCTGCGCCACAGGCTGAGGCCGAACTCGCTGCTGCTAGTGCATTTGTTGATCCTGCCGCTATTCCCGTAAAAAAAGCACCAGGACCAGACCAGGCGCCAAATAAAAAACCAATGCCAAAACCAATTAATGATGCAATAACGGTTACGGTCAGTGCATAAGCAATGGTCCACAGAGTGTTGTACAACGCGGGGTTCTTACCTTGAATTTCTTCAGTGCAATTAGTGATAAATGCTTGAATGCTTGGTATTTTATCTTGGATAGCATTGTTGCCAAACTGATCAAGAAGAGTATTGGCCTCTTTGCCCAGCCGTTTTATTTGCGAAGGAGATAGGGTTGCATTTGCTTCATGATGCAACTTATCCAGAGCAATATATAAATTTGAATTTACTCTGCATCGGTCTCTGGCATAGAGAATGTTTTTTCGTTCTTCTTCGGCTTTAAGCAGTTTATCAGCCAGCTTTAATTGTTCTTGACGCATTTTTTCAACAATCGGCGGAGTATGTGATGCGAGAAGCCCAAACAATTCTTGAGAGCCATTTGCTTCTCTTGCTGACGTCGCCACCACTCCGATAAATTGATAATCACTAAATTGTTTTTGTGCATTATGCAAAGCATCGGGTAACGCAGTGTCATTTTTAGTTCCTACTAAAATTAAATGCGCCTCAGGATTTGTTTGTTTAAACTCAGCGAGGTCATTTTTTAGCTCGCTGATTGTTTGCGAGGTTAATGGTTTGGATAAATCGATGCAAAAAAGGCCAAAATGAGATTTTTCCTGAAACATCTTCGTTGACGCATTTTTAAAATGAGGATTTCCTGAAGTATCCCATACATTCATTTTTACCTTATTACCCCCTGAGATGCCGGGAATTTCAACCGTATTAAAATCTGGGGCGACGGAGCCAAAATAGGCCTTTTCCGCCGTATTCACATAATTTGGCACAGTCAAGTGTTTCTTAAGTTCTGTTTTTCCTACCCTAGCAGAACCCAAAATAAATGTTTTTAAGTACATTGCGTCATCTCAAAACAAAGTGGTGGGCTATTATATATCAAAGTGCTATTTATACAATCATTTGCTGTGGCCTTTTTTTAGACAATTGTGAGGAGCTAGTTAGAATTAAGTTGCTGATTTAGTAACGCTCCGTTTGTATTTAGAAGTCACTGATGGGCTGATGTGAGAGTAGAATAAAACCCGGGTGTTATCGCATCTTCTGCTTAAACCCGGGCTCAGAATTATTTGTTATTTGAATCTTTGGCAAAATAATTTAAATCCAGCTCGCGTGCCGCCTTGACATCATCCAGGCGTTTTACTGGTAATGTATGGGGGGCATCTTTTAGAAGGTCGGAATGTTCAGCAGCTTCCGTCCTGATTGCTTTCATCGAACTGATGAAACCATCCAGTTCTTCTTTGCTTTCCGTCTCCGTTGGCTCAATAAGGAGACACTCAGGAACCAATAACGGGAAATAAGCCGTTGGTGCATGAACTCCATAATCCAAAAGGCGTTTCGCCAGATCCATTGCCGATATACCAAAGCTTTTTTTCTCAGGGCTTAAGGTCAGAATAAATTCGTGAGATGCTCTTCGGTCTGGATAAGCAGGAGTAAAGCCAGCTTTTGTCAATTCTTTAAGTAAATAATTGGCGTTAAGTGTTGCATATTCAGATACCCTTAATAAGCCCTCTTTGCCTAGCACTACCATATAAAAATAGGCACGCAGTAAAATACTGGCATTACCCATAAAGCAGGACAGGCGCCCTATGCTTTGAGGATAATCCTGGCGTGTTGCCCATTGGTACTCAGCTCCGGTTTTTTTCACTACAGGAAGAGGCATAAAAGGTACCAACCTTTTACTCACCGCCACGGGTCCTGCACCTGGGCCGCCGCCGCCGTGAGGAGTTGCAAATGTTTTATGTAAATTAAGATGCATGACATCAAAGCCCATATCGCCAGGACGTACTTTACCCAGAATGGCATTAAGATTGGCGCCATCGTAATATAATAATCCGCCTGCCTGATGTACCAGTGCTGCAATTTCTTTTATTTGGCGCATGAACAATCCTAATGTAGAGGGATTGGTCAACATGATTCCTGCTGTTTTGGGACCTACTTTACTTTTCAGCTCTTCCAGATCAATGTCGCCATCGGCAGCAGTTGCTATCTCTACTACCTTAAAGCCACACATCACGGCAGATGCTGGATTGGTCCCGTGTGCGGCATCTGGTATCAGCATTTCATCTCGGGCTGTGTCACCGCGCGATTGGTGGTACGCCTTGATCATCGCTACACCGGCAAACTCACCTTGTGAACCGGCCATTGGAGTGAGCGATACGCCTGCCATACCGGTAATTTCGGCGATATTCTCCTGTAGTCGATAAAGGGATTCAAGAAAGCCCTGGCTTTTTTCTTCCATTGCCAAGGGATGGCGATTGGCGAATCCGGGCATGGATGCTGCTTTATGGACTCCACGAGGGTTGTATTTCATAGTACAAGAACCCAGCGGATAAAAATTGGTGTCGATGGAAAAATTTTTATGTGACAAGCGAGTGAAGTGTCTTACCACCTGTAATTCTGAACAGGCCGGCATTCGCGGGGGGGATTGGCGTTGAAATTCTGCCGGAATGCTGTGTTTGCTTTGGGCAATCTTAGGTGCCTGAGCCGTTGCTTGACGACTGTCTTTGGATAATTCAAAAATCAACATAATTTGCCTTCCGTTTTTTGAATAAGTTCTTTGAGCTCATCTCTGTGCATCACGGGGGTGAATTCGATAAATTGATATTCCGCAATTTCTGCCAGATAATAAGGGTCTTCCTTGAATACTGACTCTAAATGTTCCCTGTCATTAGTGGCTGCGATAATGATTCCACCAGTTCTTGGTTTCATAGGCCCAGACGCAATTAATAGTCCTTGTTTGTAATGATAATCAAGAAACTCTCTATGAACCCTCAGGTATTTATCAACTTCACTGATTGGTGTTATAAAAGTTAATTGCACGATAAACATTAGGCACCTCGCTTGGTCATGATAGCTTTTAATGCTTTTGCATAATTTGCAATGTCTTCTCCGGTACGCATTTCAGTTGCACACACGAGAAGGGAGTTTGTTAATTGAGCATAATGAGCACCCGGAGCGTAGCCCCCTGCTATCCCGACATCAGCCAGTTGCTTTAGTACCTCATCCACTGGTTGATTGAGTTGAAGCAAGGCTTCATGGAAGTAGGGTGCTTTAAATACTTGCTCTACGCCATCAATCTGAGTTAACGCATCTACCAAATCATGAGTATTTTGGTGGCATTGGCTGGCTACCTGGCGTAGTCCTTCTGCACCTAGCAGGCTCATATGGATGGCCGCAGCGGTAACCAGAAGTCCCTGATTGGTACAGATATTGGAGGTGGCTTTGGCACGACGGATGTGTTGCTCACGAGCCTGTAAGGTCAGACTAAAGCCAGTTTTACCGTCTTTATCCACGGTACAGCCTATCAAACGTCCGGGCATTTGCCTGACGTGTGCCATCCGCGTGCTTAGGAAACCAAAATAAGGGCCGCCAGACGCCATAGGAGAACCTAAAGGTTGTCCTTCGCCACACACAATATCAACACCGTGGGTACCCCAAGTGCCGGGCGGGTTTAATAAAGCCAGCGATACTGGATTGACACAGGCAACACTGATGGTTTTATTGTGATGAGCCCAGTCAGTAAGCTGGTCTACTTGTTCAAGGCAGCCAAAGAAATTGGGTTGAGCAATCACCAGAGCAGTAATGTCTTCACCAGCATATTGTTCCAATGCACTCAGGACGGTGGTGCCTTGCTGTGTATCAAAAGGCAGTGTCAGTACTTCTATATGTTGATTACGCACTACTGTTTCTATGGTTTCACGGTAATAGGGGTGTACTGTTCCTGCGATTAAAACCCTGTTGGTTTTACTGTGCTTATTGACGCGAACAGCCATCAGCACGGCTTCCGCCAGAGCAGTTGCTCCGTCATACATTGATGCGTTAGAGACTTCCATACCTGTTAATTCACAGATCATGGTTTGATATTCGTACAATAACTGCAAGGTGCCCTGGCTTGCTTCCGCCTGGTAGGGGGTGTATGCCGTGAGGAATTCGCCACGTGATGCTATATCCCACACGGCAGCGGGGATGTGATGCTCATAACATCCAGCGCCAATAAAACAGATGCCATTACGGTTTTTGTTCGCTAAATTCTGGGCTTCTTTTAACATGTCCATTTCATTGATGCCAGCAGGCATGTTTTGAAAACCGGCATACTGTAATGAGGCTGGAATTTCATCAAACAACGTTTGAGTATCACTGACGCCGATTGCTGCCAGCATCTCTTTGGTATCTTCGGGAGTGTGTGGAATATACGGCATGATTAATTGTCCTCAGCTATCTCATTTTGATATTGATCAGCGTTTAGTAATTCATTGATTTCGTTTGGATTACTTGGCTTGATTTTGACTAACCAGCCCGCGATATAAGGATCGGCATTAACAAGGGCGGGATCAGCAACCACAGCTTCGTTAACCGAAGTCACCACACCACTGATAGGTGCATAAAAATCGGAAGCTGCTTTCACTGATTCAACAACACCCAACTCTTGTCCTGCACTGACTTCATCGCCAATCTCAGGCATTTCAACAAATACCATGTCGCCTAGTAACTGTTGGGCATGATCGGTAATTCCTACGGTAACTTCATCCGAACCTGATTTTATCCATTCATGCGTTGCTGTGAATTTTAAATCATTCATTATTTTATCCTTATATTTGTATCTTTAAATTGGGGCTTTAAAATTAAATAGCCTGTCCATGTTTCACAAAACGTGGTTTACCTACTGTTGCAGGAATTAATTTCCCGCGGATATCTACCATGACCTGATCTCCTGTTTCGACAGGAACGCGTGCCAGAGCAATAGAATGTTCCAGAGTTGGCGAATAAGTGCCGCTGGTAATTATTCCATCAGCACATCCATCTATAATCACTTTTTGGCCGTGGCGCATAATGCCTTTATCCATTAAGGTCAGTCCGACCATTTTGCGCTTGACCCCTTCTTGTTTTTGCGACAATAAAGCCCCCATACCAATAAAGTCACGATCTTGTGGTTCCCATTTCACTGTCCAGGCCAATCCGGATTCTAAGGGAGTGGTGGATTCATCCATATCCTGACCATAAAGCATCATTCCGGCTTCCAGCCTCAGAGTATCTCGGGCTGCCAATCCACACGGTTTTACTCCTTCTTGTGCCAAATCATGCCACAATTGTGCAATAAGCTCCTGAGGTACTATAATTTCCAAGCCGTCTTCTCCCGTGTATCCGGTACGGGCAAAAAACCAGTTATCTACATCAACCGCTTCAAAATTAGTGAGGGTGGAAACCGCATCAACCTGAGCAGGGCTAAGAACAGTTAATGTTTTTGCGACGGCTTGCGGCCCTTGTACCGCGAGCATGGCCAGTTCACCGCGTTCTTGTAACCCTACTGCGAATCCTTCACTTTTTTGACGGATCCAGTTGATATCATTTTGTCGGGTGGCTGAGTTAAGTACAACACGATAATTATCTGATGCACGTTGGTAGACGATTAAATCATCAATAATTCCACCATGCTCGTTGCACATGCAGCTGTATAGTGCTTTGCCATTATGGTTTAGCTGGTCAATGTCATTAGTCAGCAATTTACGTAAAAACTGTCGTCCACCTGCTCCAAGAATGTCAACAATGGTCATGTGCGATACATCAAACATCCCGGCATCCTGACGGACAAAATGATGTTCATTAAGTTGAGAACCATAATGCAGGGGCATATCCCAGCCATGAAAATCAACCATTTTAGCATTGCTGGCCAAGTGGGTGGCGTGAAGAGGCGTTTTAGCAATCATTACAAATCCTTTTTTATCACTTTGTTTCAGTGATTATACCCATTGCGTTTTATTTTGCGAGATTTTGCTTTTGATTTTTCACATTATTAACGGAAATAATTATATACTGTACATTTGAGGGATTGCTTACCATGAATTGGTTTTATTCTGGGCGATGGGTTCTGGATTCCTGTTGGTTGCTTTTTCTTTTATTATTATTTCGTCATTTCTGGCGAGACAGAACCGTCTTGATGCAATCTAAAGCCTGGTTGAAGGTTAGCGGGCATATTACTCGATGTGACTGGGCGAAAATTGGGCATAGCGTTTGGCCTAAAATTGAATATACCTATCAAGTTCATGATAAAGATCTGACGGGGGAGTATCTTTTTTTAGATACCTCTCATAACAACCCGAACTCAAAATATTCCAGACTGATTGCTTATAAAGCGGCTGTTGCCTTTCAAGAAAATTCAGCCATTGATGTGTATTACAATCCTAACGCCCCAGAGCAGTCCGCTCTGGATGTTACTATTCCCAGGAAATTAAATGTCATCTTGATTTTAATTGGCCTGTTACTCTGTTTTCATATAGGCTTTATTGCGTTTTGGCTTCTTGGCTAGAACTGGTTGCATCAGGTACTTTGCATTCACATGGCGGCTCAATGACCTTGGCTTGTAAGCTGGTTATGGCAAAACCTCTTACACCTTGTCCAGATGGGGCTTCAGTAAAACCTAAAGTAATTTTTAAATGTTGCTTTTGCTGGTATTGAGGATTTTCATAAACCACCAATATGGGCATGGTTGCTAGCCAGTGAGTGGGGTCTACATCGACAATGATGGGAGGGTGAGTGGCTACCGCACTTACTACATAAGAATTTTTATTAACTGCTTCTGGCAGTTTGGAATCAATAAGTGCTTTGGAATAGTTTATCCAGCCTTGGGCCGTAAAATATTTAGCTATATCCTTTTGGCGTTGCAGGTAGTTTTTAAAATCATAAGTGTAGGTTGCAACAATTGCCTCATTGACCCAGACAGCTTGCTGCGTGCTGTCTTGAGCAGAATGTCCAGTTTGTATTGCGCCCAATAGCAGCAGGCTGGAGAAGAGCGTAAATAGTTTGTTCATGAATGTATTCTCAAATAAAGGCGATGACATAATTTCAGTGTAGTCATTTTTTAACGAGACATGTTAAAACATTTAATTATTCGTGAACAACATCTTCTTTAATACAGAGCCAACCCTATGATATTACATGAAACAGCGTTGTCGTTTTATGCTAAAAATTCAGCGGCCTTTGTTTTGCTTGAATATATAAAAAAAACCCCGGTTACAGTACCGGGGAAAATTGTGTGTCCGAATTGGATAAATTCAAACACCACCCCGCATAAAGAGGGGAAAACGGGGCAGAGTATTCGGGGGGGAATACTCATATACTTAGACACTCATTTTTTTATAAAGTTCACTATTTGTACAAAAAAATAATTTTCAGCTCTTTTACTCAGGTGTTTCAAGGCATTACTTCTATCGATTCGGTCTCTTTTGTGGTATTTTATGACGTGATAGAGTATTCAAAATGACAGTCTTTAGTCTTGAATCAAATATTATAAAGCTTTATTTTATCAATTTGCGTAAAAATTTAGTCCAAAATTTAGAATTCACTTTTGATTACACAATGTTTAACAATAGTTTGAGTCTATGAGACAGCAATTGTCCTTGGTTTTAAATTGCCAGCTGTGCCGTGCCGTATCGTATTAAAATAAATGCTACATTCAGTTTTGAATGAATAAATCGGTCCAGATTAGGCTCTGTTGACGTGTTGCTGATTCAAAGAGAGGACCGTCAAAAAATCCTAGAATTGAGGTATATAAGGCATGATCCGTAATAGTCGTTTTTATTTTGCTAATCCTGATTCCGTCGGACGATTTATTAATCGTTGGGATATGCTATTACTGATTCTGATTTTCTCCGTTTTATTCTTCTTAGGCTGGGCTGGATCGCAAATGGCCACTCCATACCAGTTAGGGGATCAGATCCCTATTTCTCTGGAGCCCTCCAATTTACCCTTTTATGCTTTACGCACTGTGTTACGGCTTTTTATTGCATTAATTTTCTCTATCATCTTTACCTTTGTTATTGGGACGCTGGCCGCGAAAAACCGCCGTGCTGAGCAAGTGATCATTCCTGCTATTGATATTCTACAATCTATCCCTGTCTTGAGTTTTTTATCAATTACGGTTACCGGATTTATTCATTTATTTCCTAATAGCTTATTAGGCCCTGAGTGCGCCTCTATTTTTGCAATCTTCTGTGCCCAGGTCTGGAATATGACCTTTGGTTTTTATCAATCATTAAAAACCTTGCCCCATGATCTGCAGGAAGTTTCCTCCATGTTTCGCCTTTCGGCCTGGCAGCGTTTTTGGAAGGTGGAGGTGCCCTTTTCAATGTCGGGTCTATTATGGAATATGATGATTTCCATGTCAGCCAGCTGGTTTTTCGTGGTGTTATCCGAAGCGATTTCTGTTGCCCATCAAAATATCCGATTACCAGGAGTCGGTTCCTACATCGCGTTAGCCATCGCTGAGAAAAATTTGCATGCTGTGGGTTATGCTATATTGACGATGATGATCGTTATCTTTCTATATGATCAAATCCTCTTCAGGCCCTTGATTGCCTGGTCTGAGAAATTTAAAGTAGAGCAATCACCGGATGAATCAGAGTATCAGTCATGGCTTATTGACTTGATTCGCGGCAGCCGCTTGATGAAACGTGTTACAAAGGGTATAGACATCATTGTTGATGCATTTATTAATGCCCGGTGGTTGAGAATAAGCGAGCCTCGGGCGGTTAGAGAAGTTGATTTTAAGAGACAGAAACGTCTGGACCGATTATGGGGGACGCTCGTCTTATTTGCCATCATAAGTGGTGGGTGGTTTTTATTAAAATTTATCCTCGCGGAATTAAAAGTCAGTGATATTTTACACGTATTTTTACTTGGCGCGGCCACCGGAACTCGAGTCATTGTTTTAATTATATTAAGTTCGCTCATCTGGATTCCTGTAGGGGTATGGATAGGTTTAAGGCCACGCATTGCCCAGAAAATACAACCTGTAATCCAGTTCGTGGCAGCCTTCCCTGCTAATTTATTTTATCCTTTATTTGTGATTGCGATTGTCGAATTTAATTTAAGCGTTGAAATATGGGTAACTCCTCTCATGATTCTGGGGACTCAATGGTATATCTTATTCAATGTGATAGCTGGAGCCTCCAGTATTCCCAGGGACCTGTACCTGGCGGCGGATAATTTTGGCTTGAAAGGATGGATTTGGTGGAAAAGACTGGCCTTGCCCGGCATTTTTCCTTTTTATATTACAGGTGCTATCACCGCTGCTGGTGGTGCCTGGAATGCCAGTATTGTTGCGGAATGGGTGAGCTGGGGTAACGTTACTTTAAAAGCAACAGGCCTGGGCGAATATATACAAGCCAGTACTACTGCGGGCGATTTTCCAAAAATAGCTTTGGGCACTGCCATGATGTGTTTGTATGTTCTGGCATTTAATCATCTGATTTGGCGCCCTCTTTATCGTTTAGCTGAAGAACGTTTTAATTTTAATTGAGGCACTTATGTCTGAAACCATTATTGCCATAGAAAATCTCAGGAAGTCTTTTAAAAAGGCTTCTTCGCAAGATTTGCTGGTACTTGAAGATGTCAATTTCCAACTCCAGGAAGGTGAAATAGTCGCCTTATTGGGAAAATCTGGCTCGGGTAAATCAACCTTACTGCGAATTATTGCAGGACTGGTTGCCCCCTCTAGTGGGACTGTTACTTATCGAGGCAAACCAGTTACCAGACCGGTGGCGGGTATTGCTATGGTCTTCCAATCATTTGCTCTGATGCCTTGGCTGAATGTCTTGGAAAATGTAGAGCTTGGGTTGGAAGCACAAGGTGTCAGCCGTGATGAGCGCCGACATCGGGCAATTGAAGCAATCGATATTATTGGTCTGGATGGTTTTGAATCCGCTTTTCCCAAAGAACTGTCTGGCGGGATGCGGCAACGGGTAGGATTTGCCCGTGCTCTGGTGATTAATCCCGATGTATTGTTAATGGATGAACCGTTTTCCGCTCTTGATGTGCTTACTGCGGAAAACCTGAAGTCGGACTTATTGGAACTGTGGAAAGAAAAGAAAACCAATACTAATGGTATTTTGCTGGTCACGCATAATATTGAAGAGGCTGCAACTTTGGCTGATCGTATTGTTATTTTTGGCAATGATCCAGGTTATATCCGTGCCGAATTGCCGGTTACCTTGCCCCAGCCTCGCGATCCTGAAACACCAGAGTTCCGGGCGCTGGTTGATAAAATCTATACCTTGATGACTACAGGTCCCAAAGAAAAAGCCAAGCGAGCGCAACGAGAGCGACAAATTGGTCTGGGTTATCGCTTGCCAGATGTGGAGCCCTCGGAGTTGTCAGGTTTGATTGAAACCATGAAGTCTTTTGAGGAGCGTATTGATTTGCCAGAGCTGGCTGATGAGCTCATGATGAATATTGATGATTTATTCCCTATTTTGGAAACTCTGGAAATTCTTGGTTTTGCTAAAGTATCAGCGGGGGACATCCAGCTCAGTGATTTAGGGAAACAATTTTCAGAAGCCGACTTGCAGGAAAGAAAACAATTGTTTGCCCAAAGGTTATTGGAAAAAGTACCTTTGGCTCGCTATATTCGCCGTGTCTTGGATGAGAAGGTTGGGCATCGTGTTTCTGAAGAACGTTTTTTAAGTAAGTTGGAAGATTACTTAAGTGAAAAAGAAGCCGATCGGGTGTTGCGCACTATGATTGACTGGGGGCGTTATGCTGAGATTTTTGCGTATGATTTTAATACGGGAATTTTAAGTCTGGAAAACCCGGGAAAGGGCTTATAAATTAAGAGGTGACCCGGATTAGACGAAGTCGTAATCCGGGATCAGCTATTAAGCTGATTTTCGTATCAGATAATCTAATATTTGAAATAATCTCTCCGGACTGCCTGCCATTTGTAAATCCGTTTTATATTTATTGTTGATAACAAAAGCCGGCACTGCGTTAATGTGATAATTGGCCATTAAAATCATGCCATTTTGTACTTTCATATCAATGGTTGATGAATTTTCAAATGCGCTTTTGGCTATTTCTCTATCCACACCATGAGCTGCAAAAAAATCAATCATTGCTTGTTTTGACGCCAATGGATTTCTTTCTTCCTGAATGGCTTTAAATAACTGAGGGTTTAATTTGTCAGATAACGCCAGGGTTTTTGCGGTGTAAAACGCTTTGGCATACAGTTCCCACTCGGGTTTAAATACTACTGGAATCCTCTCTACTTGGGCTTTGGCACCCATTTTTCCCGCCCACTCAGTAACTGAAGGATCAATTTTATAACACCACGGACAACCATAACTGAAAAATTCAGTGATCACTGGTACTTTGTTTTTCGCAGCGTCTAATGGGGCCGCAGCAACTGCCTGATAATCTTTTCCTTCTACAAAGTCTGCGGCAAAAGCCATAACGGGCAGCAGGAATAGAATACCGATTAATTTTTTTAACATGTTTGATTCCTTAATATAAACCTTCAATATAATGGGCTACAGCTTCCATATCATCCTGACTCATTCTACCACTAATATCTTGCATGATGTGATTTAAGTCATTAGTGCGTTTAGCGTCTTTAAAAGCCTGTAATTGCAATACAGTATAGGCTGCTTTTTGTCCTGAAAGAACCGGAAAACCTGCTTGGGCATTTCCTGTGCCTTTAGGACCATGACAGGCAATACAGGCTGTGATGTGTTTCTCAAAATCACCACCTCTATAGATTTGCTCTCCTCTTTGCATGTATTTTTTAGGAGTAGCGCCTTCAGCCAAGGGCATTTTAGCATAAAAGGCTGCCAAGTCATCCATATCCTGTTCATTAAGGTTGGCAATCATTGCTATCATGGTCGGAGCAACCCGGGATTTTCCTTCTTTTATATCTTTTAATTGTTTTACGGTATATTTTGCATTTTGGCCTGCAAGATTGGGCCATTCAGGAGTCAGGCTTATTCCTTGCTGACCATGGCAGGCTGCACATACAGTTGCTTTTGTTTGTCCTTCTTGCGGGTTTCCTTGTGCGAAAATACCCAAAGGTAAGCACAAAATTAGAGCCAGTGCTAATTTTTTCATCTATTTCTCATAAAAAATTGGTAATTTAATGGTACACTGCATGGGTCAAAATCCCAAAATGAAATTATATCTCATGTTAGCAAATTTATATTCTAAAGCAGTATTCTTAAAAAGTGCAGCCCGTGTTGATCAATTACCTGACGATACAGGTTATGAAGTGGCTTTTGCAGGTAGGTCAAACGCAGGAAAATCCAGTGCGTTAAATTGTTTAACTGGCATTAAAAGTCTTGCTCGAACCAGCAAGACACCTGGTCGTACTCAATTAATTAATCTATTTAATGTGGATGAGCAGCGGCGTCTGGTTGACTTACCAGGTTATGGCTATGCCAAAGTTGCCCTACAGGTGAAACTGGAATGGCAAAAAAATCTGGCACATTACCTTGAAGTAAGAGAAAGCCTTAAAGGTTTAATTTTGTTAATGGATATCAGACACCCATTAAAAGATCTGGATCAAATGATGGTTGACTGGGCGCTGAATCGCCAACTTCCAGTACATATATTGTTGACTAAATCAGATAAGCTCAGTCGAAGCGAGGCGAAAAACACCGTGCTCAAAGTGCGTAAGCATTATGATTTGGCTGAACATTTGATTTCTGTCCAATCCTTTTCTTCTTTAAAAAAAGATGGAATTGATGGGTTAATAGCGCAATTAAATGCCTGGTTTGAATGGGGTTAATGGCTCTCGCACCCTGCGCAAAAGCTGCAACCAATACCTCGCAATAGGTACGAGGTACTGGTTGAGCGTCTCAGATCATTAAGAAATTCCATTATTACGAATTTGTTTTAACAATTCTTCAACTGTTTGTGGATTTGACAGAGTGGAAAGATCTCCCAATTCAGCAATGTCTTCTACTTCTTGGCAGGCAATTTTTCTCAAAATACGGCGCATGATTTTACCTGATCGGGTTTTAGGTAATTCAATTGCAAAATGGATGTGATCCGGTTTTGCAATCGCGCTGATTTCTTCTTTCACTCGTTCGATTAAAACCGACTTTAATTGTTCGTCTCCCAGGACGCCTTGTTTTAAAATAACAAAGGCAAAGATCCCTTGACCTTTTATCTCATGCGGTATTCCGACAACCCCTGCTTCAGCGACTAAATGATGGTTAACCAGTGCGCTTTCGATTTCGGCAGTTCCCAGACGGTGGCCTGAAACATTTAACACATCATCAATACGTCCAGTTATCCAATAATCTCCCTCTTCATCGCGCTTAGCTCCATCCCCCGTGATGTAATAGCCATGCATCAAATAGGTAGTGCGGAAACGCTGATGATCACCAGCAATGGTTCGTGCCATTGATGGCCATGGGTATTTTATTGCTAATGAGCCTTCTCCCGTTCCCTGGAGTTCCTCTCCTTGCTCATTGAGTAATACCGGGACGATTCCTGGTATTGGCTGGCTGGCGGCTCCTGGCTTAATGTCTGGTGTATCAAATCGAGGACTAATCATGATGGCACCTGTTTCTGTTTGCCACCACGTATCTACAATAGGGCAACTTCCTTTCCCTACTTTTTGATAATACCAATTCCACGCTTCGGGATTAATCGGTTCGCCAACGGAACCAAGCAAACGCAATGATGCTCTAGAGCTGGTATCTAACCATTGATCTCCAGCTCTCATCAATGCGCGAATCGCCGTGGGTGCAGTATAAAAAACGTTAACCTTATATTTATCAATAATATGCCAGTTTCTTGCTGGATCTGGCCACGTGGGAATGCCTTCGTACATCAAAGTAGTGATGCCATTGCACAGAGGGCCATAGACCACATAACTATGCCCGGTTACCCATCCTACATCTGCCGTACACCAAAAAATTTCATGGTTTTGGCAATTAAAAATTAATTGATGTGTATAGGCAACCTGGACCAGATAGCCTCCTGTAGTATGTACGACTCCTTTGGGTTGACCGGTACTTCCTGAAGTATAGAGAATAAATAATGGATCTTCAGAATCCATCGGCTCAGGTACGCATTGCTCAGAAATTGATTGTTTTAAATCATGCCACCAATGATCTTTGTTGCTCTCAAATGCAACCGGTATGTCATTATTTTTAATAACCAAAGTTTGAATGTTCAAATCGTTACTGGCTTCATCGGCCTGTTCTTTTAACGGTACGATTTTGCCGCCACGCTTGAAACTATCTGCAGTGATCAAACAGGTGCATTCGGAGGCGATTAAACGCTGCCTTAAGGCATGGGCTGAAAAACCGGCAAAAATAACGGTATGCACTGCTCCAATTCGAGCACAAGCAAGCATAGCAATGGCCGCTTCCGGGATCATGGGCAAATAGATACCTACTGTATCTCCTTTATTGACCTTTAATTGTTTCAGTACATTACTCATTTTACATACTTCTTCATGCAATTGGGCAAAGGTCAGAGTTCTTTGTTCTTGCTCATTATCACCTTGCCAGATAATTGCTGTTTGCTGTGCTTTATGCGGTAAATGTCTATCCAGGCAGTTGGCACTGACATTTAATTGTCCACCCTGAAACCAGGTAACATCGCCATGAATAAAATCACCCTTAAGCACTGTATCCCAGGGGCGCATCCATTCTGTGGTTTGTCCGGCAATTTCTGACCAGAATTCAGTTAAAGATTCCTCTGCATTACTTAGTTTCGGGGGAGCTAAATGTATAGACTGCATTGTTATACCTCTTGTGTCCTGGCAATGAGTTTAATAATTGCCGAAAAATCCAGTTCACCAAATCCTTGGTCGATAAAATGCTGATACAGTTCTGTTGCTTTAGCACCTAAAGGCGTTTGTGCTTGTACGGCCTGAGCCGAATTTTGGCTTAATAGTAAATCCTTCAGCATCATGGCTGCAGCAAATCCAGGTCTGTATTCGTTATTGGCAGGAACGTGTTCCAGTATTCCCGGAACAGGGACATACTTTGTCATTGCCCAACATTGTCCAGAGGAGTTACTGACCACTTCAAAAAGTTTTTCTGCTGATAAGCCCAATTCTTTTGCCAGGTTGAAGGCTTCTGAAACAGCAACCATTGAAATTCCCAGAATCATGTTATTGCATATTTTTGCGGCTTGACCACTGCCATCAGCACCGGTATGGATAATGTTCTGCCCCATGTTGGCAAGTACGGTTCTTGCTGCGTTAAAGGCCTCTTGGGTTCCACCGACCATAAACGTCAACGTAGCAGCAGCGGCTCCTGCTACCCCTCCGGACACCGGAGCATCAACTGAAAGGAGTTGATGTTCTTTCGCCATTACATGAACTTCGCGAGATGACTGGACATCTATGGTGGAGCAATCAATAAATAGAGTTCCAGCCTTTGCATTTTGGAAGACACCTTCTGTGATACAGACTTGTATTACCTGTTGGCCCGTTTGCAACATAGTAATGAGTATGTCTTGTTCCTTTACTGTTTCCAGAAGACTCGCCGCAATAAAGCCACCCTGTTCTGCAAAGCGGGAGCAGGCCGATTCTTGTAAATCATATCCTGTTACCTGATGTCCTGCTTTAATCAGATTGATGGCCATGGGGAATCCCATATGTCCTAATCCTATAAATCCTATTCTAGCCATGTATCACTCCATATGCATTTTATCTGTTTCCATTTAGATTCAGTGCGCGTCTCTCACTGTCCTAAGTGCACGAATCTTTTTGGTTGGCCAAATGAGCTGATTTTCTGCGGATCACTGTTCTAAAATCAGCTCCTGGGGATTGATAATTAAAATAATTTAATGGGTAGGCATAGCAAAAGCATTGCCCTTTAATTCAGTTTCAGGCCATTTGCTGGTTACGGTTTTGCGGCGAGTATAGAATTGAATGCTCTCATCTCCATGCATGTTGGTGTCGCCAAAAGCCGAACGTTTCCAGCCGCCAAAAGGATGGTTTGCAATAGGGACCGGGATAGGAATATTGACTCCTACCATGCCTGCCTGAACTCGCTGGCTGTATTCTCGTGCACTAAATCCATCACGAGTAAATATTGCTGTTCCATTGCCATATTGGTGTTTATTAACCAATGACAATGCCTCTTCAAACGAGTTCACTCGGACAACTACTAATACCGGTCCAAACAGTTCATTTTGATATATCGACATGTGTTCATTTACGTCATCAAACAGGCACGGTCCTAGAAAGAAGCCTTGTGGGTATTGTGGGTGCTTAAAGGTTCTGCCATCAATAATCAGTTTAGCTCCTTCATTAATTCCTTTATCTATTCCTGCGAGTACTTTCTCACGATGTGCGCTACTGATTAAGGGGCCCATATCGGTGCCTTCGACATCTCCTGCATCAATCTTCATCGCGCGTATCTGAGGCGCCATTTTGGCAATAAGTGCATCGGCAGTCTGATTACCCACTGCTACTGCAACAGAAAGCGCCATGCATCGCTCGCCCGCTGAACCATAAGCTGCGCCAACGATTGCACTGGCTGCTTGATCCAGATCAGCATCAGGCATTACAACGCAATGATTTTTGGCTCCGCCAAAGGTGTGTGCTCTTTTGCCATAAGCAGTAGCTGTTGTATAAATCGAATGAGCAACCGGGGTAGAAGCAACTGCAGTAAAGGCTGCGATATCCGGGTGTGCCAGCAATTGTTCAACTGTTGTTTTATTGCCTTGTAGGCAATTGGCAACACCAGCTGGCAAGCCTGCATCATTTAACAATTCCAATAAACGAATAGGAGCGGATGGGTCTTGTTCTGATGGTTTTAGAATGAAGGTATTACCACAGGCAATGGCCGGAATCATCATCCAGATTGGGACCATTACCGGGAAATTAAATGGAGATACCCCGGCACAAACACCCAGTGGCTGCCTGAAGGTATGGCAGTCAATATGACTGGCAACATTGGGAGAAAAATCCCCTTTGAGCTGATTGACCAAGCCACAGTGTAATTCGACCACTTCGATGGCTCGAGCTACAGAGCCTTTAGCATCATCCAGCGTTTTACCATGTTCGCGAGTAACAATACGGGCTAAATCCATTTGATGTTTTTCTAATAAGTCTCTGAATTTAAACAGGATGCGAGCTCTTTTGATGGCTGGAGTTTGTGCCCAGGCAATTCCTGCTTTTTTGGCAGTTGCAACTGCTTTATCACAGGTATCCTTTGCAGCAAAATGAACTTGGCCTATCACTTCTCCCAAGGCAGGATTATAAATCGGGTGGATTTCTGTGTTGGATTCATTGATTAGCTGACCACCAATATAGTGCGGTACGTTATATCCCATTATTAAACTCCTTTTTTTATTATTTTAAGCAGGAACGTTATCTATAAATTCTCAATAGAGGTGCTATTCATAGTTAATTGCGCGCTCTGGTCCCTGTAATTTATTTGGTTATGGCTTTCAATGTTACCTGGTATTGACGCTTCGTATTATTATCTTGTGAACCGAGCGTTTCTACTACCTCATAATTTGCTGGATTTCCTGCATTTTCAAGAGCATTTTGTACTGCATCATCAATTCCATATTCCGAAAGCCCTACAAAATCTTCTATACTTTTCATAGACATCCTTATATTATTTTACAAATGATATAGTTTAGCATGAAGTAAATCTATTAAGGTAATCAACTTCCTGATATCTTATTTGAGGAAGCAATTTAAGCCGTGAAACATATGATTTGTTTCATTAAATTATTTGTACAATGAACATAAAGCAGTAAGGGAATAAGCTATGGGAAAAGGTATAATTTTACGTGTTCTGGAAGGTATTGTCTTAACTCCTGAGTTGTCTCGCACACTAGATGAACTCTTACCCGGTTATCAGCTCAAAAATTATGATGAAAAGCCTGATTATGCGGGCAGTATAAGTCGGCGCATTCAGAGCCTTCATGATGCATTTTTGTTTATGTTGGATGCTTATCCTCGTGGTTCAAAAAATAAAGCATTTGATAAACAAACATTAAAGGATTATGCCGAAGAGTGTAAAGATTCGTGTGATTTTACTAAAAAGACCGTTGAGGAATTGCACAAAGAGCTGGAAAAATACACTGCCAAGTTAGTAGAAACCATAGCAACCTGCTGGGAATGGCCAAAATCTAACGAAATAGCCGAAGCAAAAGCTGCTTTGAATGAAGCTGAACAATATGTCTTGATGCAGCGAGGGCGTCCGGATTTAGCTACTTTAATGCCTATAGTAATTGGTGAACATGTTGAATATGCCCTGCAATACGATGAATCGCTCCCACCCTACACCGAGCAGTTCCTGCAGGAGCTGGAGAAATTAAAATCATGTAACTATCCTAAAACCCCGTCCTGGTTTCGCAATAACCTATCAGAATATCAACAAGCTTACTTCTGTAATCTGGATCTGGCGTCTATTACTCCGGTAACCGTAATTCAAGATCTCAATGGTTTTATTGTTGCATGGGATAAAATTAAGCGTGAGTCTAAAAACATAACGCGTGATTTGGAACAAATAAACAACGCATTTTCACCGTATCCGTCATGGTTTGATGACCTAAACAAAGGGCAACAGGCGATGATTAAGGAGCTTTCAGGGCTGTCTGGCAGTGTTGACGAGCATCTCGCTGAGTTCAAATCGTTCATAACAACGCAGTCTAGCTCGAAGAGCTTCAACGACACACTGGGCAATATTGCCGCACTACCTCAATGGTACTGGTCTTTATCCAGAATCCAACAATATTATTTAGGCCATGTCTTGCAGACGAACAAAAACGTAGTTGATGTTGTATCATTCCTCTCTAGTCGCCACCGTACCTTACCTGTTCCGGCAAATTACGCCGCTCATAGTCTTTACAAAATTAATAAAGAGGGTGAGGCTATCTTGCTTTATGGCAAGCGTTATCGCTCAAGCCATATTGTAAGTCGTGATGGCCTCGCTTTACCGAAAGCCGTGCAGCAGCGCCACAGTGATACAAATTTTGCCAAAGTGATGGAGTTTGCCAAACCAGGCCAATTAAGTTTGTTGCAAACGTTAATCAGCCCCATTACGGCTTTTGATTACATGCCTGCTTTTCTTATGGATTTCTTGCCTGATTTACCTCCTGATCTTGAGTTGTTTAAATTAGCAAGAGCAACGGTGGGACGAAGTGAGAGGGCAAGTCTTACCCTGGAGCACAATCATCCATTTAATATTGCTAAATATTGGTACTATACCTCGTCAACTGATAAAGACAGTTTATTGCTATTAAAGAAAGGGCAAGAAGCCGCTGCTAGCACACCTGGCTTACAGGAATTACTGGATGATTACAGGAATGTTCTTGAATCGCCTATGGGCTCAGCAACGGTTTGGGATTATGTAGGCAGGGAGCTGTTTTTAAGTTCTTTAGAACAACTAATTGTTCTTCATATGGGTGGGCATAGTTACGGTTCCTGTGTGAGCGGCAAGGATAGAAAGGCCGTTGAGTTAATGCATACGGATGCCATGATTCTGTATAAAGAAAAATATGGCGCCTGGCCAAAATTCGGGGTGCCTAGCAATCAAGCGGAGCGGATTAATTTTATAAATATTTTCGTCGAAATTTATATGACACGACACCAACATGAACATGCAGGACAGAACGCTCCTGGTTCCGAAGGAATAAAGACTCCCAGTTGGTATTTACCAAAAGATATTTCTGATGCAATTAATCAGCGTTTAGGAACGGAAAAAGGCTTAATCTATGATGACCGATTGGCTACTGATAATGAAGTAAAAAACATCAGTAAAAAATTGTATTCCTATTTCTTACCTGAAAATGAATTACTGTGTAAGTTAACGGCAAGGCAAATGGGAGAAGCGTTGTGTACTAAGTTATATGATGCGTTAACGTCATTAATTAACGAAGAAAGTCGATTTCAGAAAAAACATGAGAGCAGCTGGTTCGGATTTTTTGATAAAAGCCCTGTTGTTGGGCCTACTCCAACCGGTATAAGAAATATTCGCGGTGTCATGCAGGATAAAGATTCAGGCAATGACAATGTGCTTCGGATGGAAAAAATCTTTTTAAAAGTATTGGAACGACCGGAAACAGATTCCTCCAGGACTAAAGAAACCATGTCTATTTATGGACGAATCCGTGACTGTTTATTGCCTCCATTTAAATTAGGAGATACTTTAGCTTATCTGGCTGGGTTGGCTATTGAGGAATGGACCAAATTGTTTGAGGAATCTAAAAAAATAAACAGTGCCGCAATGAGTACTAATGGTTTAGTTACTCTCTAGAGATTGGGCTGTTGCCATTTCGCTAAAAGAAGTGGCAACAGCTGCTGCTTATTACAACAAATATTCCAAGCCATAAATTAATGTATTTAATCCTTGTACTTTTTGACAGGCAAGAACAACTCCCGGCATAAAACACTTACGATCTATGGTATCGTGAGTAATGGAAAGTGTTTCACCTGGATTACCAAAAATGACTTCCTGGCGAGCCAATACACCTGGCAGACGTAGTGAGTGGATATTGATGTCATGATGCGAGCCTCCCCGAGCGCCAGGAATCAGCTCTTTTAATTCGAGTTTATTTTTGGAGTTTTTCCGTGCCGCAGCTATCATTTCAGCGGTTTTCAATGCAGTTCCTGATGGGGCATCAAGTTTTTGTTGATGATGGGCTTCAATAATTTCTACCTCTGATAAATATTCGGATGCTTTGGCTGCGAAGCTCATCATTAGCACTGCTCCAATTGAGAAATTGGGGACTATAATTCCACCTAATTGCCGCGATTCGCATGCTTCTGTTAATTCTGTAATTTGGTTTGCAACTAAGCCTGAGGTACCTATAACTGGTGAAGCACCCTGTTTTATTATGGTGAGCGCATTTTCGTAAACACTGTCTGCCCGAGTTAAATCAACTACAATTTGGGCGTTGGTATCTGTTATGGCTTGAGCAAGATTATCCTGTCTTGTCAGTTGTGCGACCAATTCAAAATCACTATGATTCATCAAGGTGTCGCATGCTAGTGCTCCCATTTTACCTTGTGCCCCATTTACAATAACTCGCGTTAACATGTGTTCTCCACTATCAATACCGGTTGAGTAAAACTTGATGGTTGGTTATGCGTTGGTTTTTTAGTTTTATGACTCTTTCGTCTGATGGCATGTACGCCATGCCCAAACTGCAGCAAAAGGCCAGCCAATGACACTCGCCTGCATTACTAACGCAACTAAGGCGCCACCTGGGTTATCGTGAAGCAATAACACTAACCACGGAAATAAGATAGCTAGAATTGACATAATTATTCGTTTCATTATGAATCCACCATTTATTGAATTTTTAATTATAGACTTATCATAAAGCATTTTGCTAATCGGATACAAATTAAACAGCCTAGCCTAATTCAACTTTAGTCTTTGGAAATGATAGAGAGTGCTTGCAAACAACCATTAAACATTGTACATTGTGCGCTCATTTCTAAGTGAATATCCATTTTCTAATTTCGGACATGAAAACCAACTACGCAAGGTCATTGGACTTTATCAAACCAAATAACTTTAGTTATTGTCTTCCTATTACACTTTATACAACAAAGGTATCATAATGAGAAAACAGGAGCTGCATCCTCGCACCGCTGTCATTAATAAAAGCCAAAAAAATCAATCAAAACGCTCGCGATCTGAAGCTTTAATATGGCTTGCTGCTAATTTTCCTTTAGCATTTGATAATTCATTACGAATTCGTCCGCTGAAAAAGGGTATTATGGATGACATTCTGCATTATGCAGATAAAGCTGCAGAAGCTGGTATTTCTAAAAGTAAATTAAGGGAAGCGGTTGTTGTGTTTACTCGCCGTCTCGACTATCTGGCGTGTTTGAAAGCTCGTGAAATGAGAATTGATCTGGACGGTAACGAGGTAAGTGACGTTTCAGAGGAAGAAGCAGAGCATGCTGCTGCCAAAATTAAAAAGCGAGTGGAAAAAAGTGTAAGAAATGCGCGTAAAATATTAGCTGGAAAAACAACGACACAAGCAGTCAGCCTCACACAACAGCAAAGTCATGGATACAACAGTAAACCGATTCAATCAAGTTCTACCGTAGCTCAGGATGATTATTTACCTACTTATCCGGCACGAGCACCTGCGTATAGTACACAGCATGCATCAACTCAGCCGGTTAGAACAGCAGCAGTAGTTGTAAAACATAAAACAACCAGACAATATGATCCCGATGCAGTTGCACGGCTAAAAGAGAAATTGGGCTTGTCGCGTAGTGCGGAAGAAAAAAAAGAAACGGTCGAATAATTAATGAAATTACGTACTTTATTGCTTAGTTGTGTCTTGTTTCAACATGCATTAGCGGCACCACAATTTACAAAATCAGCTCCGGTATTTAGTGGACATTATGATTTAAAAGGAGCGCAGTTATGTGATACTGCCAGACAAACTCTGGCGTACCTCAACAAAGGGGGCAGCTATGATCCATCGGTAATTCATGGTGGCCGAGCCGTCAATATTCCTTTAGAACGAGTAAAAGACACGTTAGTATTTATCTGTCACAATCAGTCCAGAATGAATAATCCAGATTTCATTAAACAGAATTTTGAATTTATTCGCTGGTACCCCGATGCACATCGGGCGCAACAATTATCTGCAAACAAGCCCTTATTAAAAAATCTGCCGGAAGATCGTATTTTAATGACTAAATATTACGTTCATTTAGCTAATGCCAGTATGACAAAATCCGCGAAGACACCATATGCTCTTTATGGTTTACCTGCGGATGAGCAAGGACTTACTCTTGAGCAGGCAGACTTAAAACCCGGACTTACCCGTTTTAAATACGGCAAACAGGCTGTGCTAGCAGGGGGGCTTACACACCAATCGATCCCTGTTCTGGCTTATTTGAGCCGTGATGACTTGGAATCTGCTTTATTGCAAGGCACGGTTGTTGCTGAGTTTGCTAATAAAACGAAAAAGACATTTAACGTACATCGCAATAACAATATTGGTTATGATCGTACTAAACCGCCTTACGAGCAGGAACGTTATTGGTATTTTAAACAGGTTGAGGGAATCAAAGGTTATGGTAAAGATGCGGATCATAAAATTACGGTTAACCCAGAAGTCACCTTTGCTGCTGATTTGAATCAATTGGGTTTAGGAAAATTGTTACTTATTCAATATCGTGATCAATCTGGTGTTACTGTTTCCAGAGCAGGAATATTTGCTGATACCGGTGGTGCTTTTGCGGATAATTTGTATCAGGTTGATTATCTTGCAGGCAGCTATTCTGGAGTGAAGGCATTTTCACAAGCCACCAGACAATTGCCCGATTATGTGGATGCTTATTTTATGGTAGTCAAAAAACATTAGGGTCTGCTGAGTCATTTCCTGCTTTCTAGATCAGGAAACCGTCTTAGCGGTACTTATGATATTAGTACTGCTAAGACAATCTTATCCTTTTAGCTTGGAACTCTTATGTTCCAATAGAGATTATTTCCATGCTATTAGTGCCTCCGGGGGTTCCTATAGTTCTGCCGCGAGTTAATAACACATAACCTTTTTTCTCAATGTATCCCGTACGCATCAGTTCATCCAGAATTGCCTGATTTAAATCATGCTGAGCCAAACGATGGTAATCAAGAAAAACAGGGTATACATTATTTACTAAACACAGGCGGCCAATCGTTCTTTTATTGGCAGTTACTGCGATAATAGGTACAGTACTGTGTTGTCTTGATATCCATAAAGCAGTATCACCAGATTCGGTTAGAGTGATGATTGCTTCAATTGGGAAATGATTGGCTGCATGCATAGTCGCCATGGCAATGGCCTGATCGGCACGTTGATAATGGCATGATTCGGGATCGGCGTGATAAAAAAAGCTGGCGTGTTTTTCGGCACTTAAGCAAATTTTATTAACCATGGTGATTACTTTAACGGGGAATTGTCCACTTGCAGTTTCTGCGGAAAGCATGACCGCATCAGTTCCATCCAGTATTGCATTTGCAACATCAGATACTTCTGCGCGTGTGGGCTGAGGATTGGTGATCATTGATTCCATCATTTGGGTCGCAGTGATTACCACTTTGTCCAAAAGGCGGGTTTGTTCTATAAGATGTTTTTGAATGGCTGGAACTTCTGCTGCACCAACTTCAACCCCCAAGTCTCCTCTGGCTACCATAATGCCATCAGCCTCCTGGATAATCTCGGTTAAATGCTCCAGTGCTTCGGTTCGTTCTATTTTTGCAATTATAGGTGTCGTTTTTGCCCCAAACTCTTTCATTAAAGCACGTGCATTACGTATATCTTCCGCATCTTTAACAAAAGATAGACTGACATAATCTACTTCTGCCTGAACTGCCGTACGCAGATCATTGATGTCTTTTTCTGTTAGTGTTCTGGCAGCTAATCCGCCACCCTTCCTGTTTAAGCCTTTTAGATCAGAAAGAACACCACCTTCAATGACTGAGCAATAGATTTTTGAACCAGAAATTGCAATGACTTCCAGCTCGATAAGGCCGTCATTAAGCAGGAGATAATCGCCGGCAGTCAACTCTTCAGACAAACTGGGATAGGCTACAGAAACTCCTTGTGTGTCTCCCATTTCGCCATGCGACTGGCAATCCAGAACAAAGCTTTGGCCATTTACCAAAGTAATCGATTTTTCTTTAAATCGACCTATGCGAATTTTAGGGCCTTGCAAATCGGCCATAATGGCAACTGGACGATTTAGCTCTTCAGTAATGTCTCGTATCAATGCAATCAGCTGAGTGGCTGAAGCATCGGCATGCGAAAAATTAATTCGCACTATATCGACTCCGGCATCGAGCATTTCACGTAGGATAACAGGGTCCTTGCTGGCAGGACCCAGGGTAGCAACTATTTTAGTTCGTCGTAACATCTTTAGCCCGCTCCTGCAAAATGGCTACGGCTGGCAGGGTTTTCCCTTCCAGACATTCAAGGAAGGCTCCACCTCCAGTGGAGATATAAGAGATCTGATTGTTCAGATCATAAAGATCAACTGCTGCCAGAGTATCACCACCACCAGCAATTGAAAATGCATTACTTTCTGCAATAGCTATGGCAAGGGCTCGTGTTCCATAGGCAAACTGAGCAAATTCAAAAACTCCTACCGGCCCGTTCCAAATGATGGTTTTTGCGTCATCGATCATATCGACATATTCGCTAACTGTCATTGGTCCAATGTCCATGATCATGTCATCACATGCAACATTTGCCAACGATTTATTGAAAGCAGGACAATTTTCACTGAATGTTTTACCTACAACTACATCTGTAGGCAAAGGAATTTTACATCCTTTTTCCTCAGCAAGCTTTAAAATCTCTCGTGCTTCATCTAATAAATCAGGCTCATACAATGAGAGTCCTATTTCAAAGCCCTGAGCTTTCAAAAAAGTATTGGCAATTCCGCCACCTGGTATCAAGCAGTCCACCATGCACACTAATTGCTTGAGCAGAGTGAGTTTGGATGAAACTTTTGCTCCACCTACGATCGCCACTATAGGTTTTTGCGGGTTTTTAAGTACTGTTTGCAGTGCTTCAAGCTCGCGAACCAAGAGAGGGCCCGCTACGGCAATGGGTGCATATTGTGCTACACCATAAGTAGAGGCTTGGGCTCTATGAGCTGTGCCGAAGGCATCCATAATAAACACATCACATAAATTCGCCAGTTTTTGGGCAAGATGTTCATCATTCTTTTTTTCACCCGGGTTAAAGCGAACGTTTTCGCAAACGACCAGTTCACCTGGTTGAATATCAATTCCATTGAGATAGTCACTAACAAATCGTACCGGATAATTGAGGTGTTGCTGCAAATAATCAGCTACAGGCTGTAAAGAAAATCGCTTTTCAAATCGGCCTTCCTCAGGACGACCAAGATGTGACAGCACCATCACTGCAGCTCCAGTCGCCAGAGCTGCTTGCAGGGTTGGTAATGCTGCCTGCAGTCTCTGGTCACTGGTGATAATTCCATCTTTAATCGGTACATTTAAATCTTCACGAATTAAGACTTTTTTGCCTGTAAGGTCTATATCGTGCATTTTAATCAGATTCATTAGATATCCCTTAGCAATTCATCATTTGGTGTGCTGTGTCTATCATGCGGTTTGAGAATCCCCACTCGTTATCATACCAGGCAACAACCTTAACCAGATTTCCCAGTACTTTAGTTTGGGTTGCATCAAATATTGCTGACGCAGGATTGTGGTTAAAATCACATGAGACTAATGGATCTTCGTTGATTTGTAAAATACGACTTTTGGCTTGACGAACCAGATTATTGACTTCGTCTACTGTTGTTTCTCGTTTTGCAGTAAAGGTTAAATCAATCACTGAGACGTTCAGAACAGGAACTCGCATGGCAAAGCCATCTAATTTGCCATCTAACTCAGGCAAAACAAGGCCTACAGCTGCTGCAGCACCAGTTTTGGTCGGGATAATGGATTGGGTTGCTGAACGCGCGCGACGCAGATCTTCATGGCTGCCGTCTAAAAGCATTTGGTCTTTAGTATAAGCATGCACTGTGTTGAGCAATCCATGTTCAATTCCTAACCCGTCATTTAATGGTTTAACTACTGGCGCAAGACAGTTCGTGGTGCATGAGGCATTGGATACAATTATATCTGATGCTTTCAATACGTCATGGTTAACCCCATAAACAACAGTCGCATCCACTCCTTTGCCTGGTGCAGATATCAATACTTTTTTCGCTCCTGCAGTAATATGCTGCATGGCAGCCTCTCGCTTGGTAAAGAATCCGGTGCATTCAAATACGAGATCAATATTTAACTCTTTCCAGGGAAGGTGTGCTGGATTACGTTCTGCGGTGACCTGGATGCTGTGGTCATCTACAATCAGCATATTTCCTTCAATTGATACATCCGAGCCAAAGCGGCCATGAGTTGTGTCATGACGGGTAAGATGAGCAGTTACCTCTATACCTGACAAATCATTGATTGCGACAACCTCAAATTCATTTTGTCTATTGGACTCAAAAATTGATCTTAAGATACAGCGACCAATGCGACCATAACCATTTATTGCGACTCGTATTGCCATACTACTTCTCCGAGTTGAGGTGTTCTCCGTATTCTTGCCAATGACAAGGATAACCTGTGTATTCAAGGATGCGGGTTACACTATTGTTTGTTTAGTTAATCTATCCAGTGTGTTTAATATGTTTTCTACGGTAATGCCCAAGGCGTCGTATGCCTGGGTTGCTGGGGCTGAAACACCAAAACAATCCAAGCCGATTACTGCGCCATCCAAGCCAACAAATTGATACCAATAAGCACTGCTTGCAGCTTCAATTGCAATCCTAATGCGCACTTCTTGGGGCAATACGCGATTTCTATAAGATGAATCCTGAGCTAAAAATCGTTCGCCACAAGGCATTGATACTACTCTGACCTTTAATCCCTTGGACTTTGCCTGTTCTGCTGCAGCTATTGCTAATTGGACTTCTGAACCTGTTGCTATCAATAGGGCATCAGGTGTTCCGACACAGTCCACAATAATATATCCTCCTTTTTTTATTAACTCGGCGGCGTCATCGCTATGAGGAAGGGCGGGTAAATTTTGTCTGGACAGCAATAAAGATGCAGGCCCGTTATGATGCTCTAAAGAGTGTTGCCATGCAACAGCCGTTTCCATTAAGTCAGCAGGTCTCCATACGGTCATACCTGGGGTCATTCGTAACATCGCTGCATGTTCCACCGGCTGATGTGTTGGGCCATCTTCACCCAGGCCAATGGAGTCATGAGTAAACACATAAATGACTCTTTGTTTCATTAAGGCACTAAGACGAACGGCATTACGAGCATAATCTGCAAATACGAGGAATGTACCACCGTAAGGTATAAAGCCACCATGAACGGCAAAACCATTCATTATTGCAGCCATTGCAAATTCACGAACACCATAATACAGATAGTTGCCAGAAAAATCATGGGCTGATATTGCCTTGCTTCCAGACCAGTCGGTATTATTTGAGCCAGTAAGGTCGGCAGAGCCTCCCAACATCTCAGGTAGTAATGACGCAAAATATTCAATGCATTGCTGCGATGCTTTTCTTGTGGCTATGGCTTTTCCATTAGTGCGACATTGATTTAGAAACGATGCGGAGATTTCTGGCCAGTTATCAGGCAGATCACCATTTATTCGACGCAAAAACTCAAGATTTTCATCTGGATAACATTGTTGGTATTCATGGTGAATGTGCAGCCATTGCTGTTCTTCTTTTTCACCTTGTTCTGAATGATTCCATTGTTGCGCAATGGATTCAGGGATGACGAAGGGGGCATGAGGCCAGTTGAAATACTGCCTTACATTGGTTAAGTCTTCGCTGCTTAAGGGAGAGCCATGCGATTTTTCACTGCCTGCAACTGATGAACCAAGGCCAATGATGGTTTTACACATGATCAATGTGGGTTGTGTTTTATTGGCGCGTGCCTGGATAATCGCGTGTTCAATGGCACCCATATCGTGACCATCAACGTTCTCTATAACCTGCCAGTTATAGGCTTTAAATCGGGATGCAGTATCGTCAGTGAACCAGGAATCTACTTTTCCATCAATGGAAATACCATTGTCGTCATAAAACACAATGAGTTTTCCTAAGCCCAATGTCCCCGCTAAAGAACAGGCCTCATGAGAAATGCCTTCCATTAAACAACCATCGCCAACAAAGGTATAGGTGTAATGATCTACTAATTCAAAATGATCCCGGTTGAATTGGCTTGCCAGAATTTTTTCAGCTATAGCCATGCCCACTGAATTTGCCAGGCCTTGGCCTAGTGGTCCTGTTGTTGTTTCAACCCCAGGAGTATGGCCGTATTCTGGGTGACCGGGTGTTTTAGAATGTAACTGGCGAAAATTTTTAAGTTCTTCAATGGATACATTGTATCCGGTAAGGTGCAGCAATGAATAAAGCAGCATGGATCCATGACCGTTAGATAATACAAAACGATCTCTGTTAAACCACAGGGGGTTTTTAGGATTGTATTTTAAGAATTTTTTCCACAAGACGGTGGCAATATCTGCCATACCCAAAGGCATGCCAGGATGGCCAGATTGAGCCTGATTCACGGCATCAACACTTAATATGCGCACTGCATTAGCTAATTCTTTAGAAAGATTCATGCGAACTCTTATGCATTTGACTGAGGCGCTATTGTCGCTCAGAAGGCATAAATCAGCAAGAAAACCATTCATTTTTAGTTGGAACTCATGTAAATTCTATCAGTTAATGTTTTTAAAATTTTACTTATTGTTTATTTTTTGGCATAATGCACCTGTTTTTGTATCTTTGTTAAAAGAAAAGCTAGAGTACTGGTTGCATTAAGCTGGTATTTAAGGCCAAAACGAAAATAATTTAATATCCTAAAGGTATTATCAAAAGATTATGACGCCCGTGATTGCGCATCTACAAAGCAGTATTCCTGGCTTACCCTTTCCGGTGAAACATGGTTCTGTGCACTGGACTTTTACGGAGGGTTTAAACCAATTCGGCCCTGATTTCTATAAGCACATAGTACCCTTGCATCCTGTTTTAAATTTGGAATACAGTGTTTTATGTAATCAGCTACGACATAATTTCTTATTTCCGAGCAACGCGACTCAAGATCAGATTGTTGAGCAACTGAAAGCGGCATTAATGCTTGCTGAATTATTAGAACACATGCACTTGCATTATTTGGTTGTTCCTTACGAAGTTACACGATTACGTCGACACCAACTGCTCTATAAAGAAATG
>NZ_CALMPD010000151.1 GCF_937871865.1 uncultured Legionella sp. | reverse complement strand
CTCTAATCTCTAATCTCTAATCTCTAATCTCTAATCTCTAATCTCTAATCTCTAATCTCTAAAGTTTCTATATTTCTATAGATATTGCCGATAGTACTAATTTAATGATCATTTTTGTTCATGTCAACAATAATAGTTTAAAAAAACCAAATTGCTATTGAAAGTATTCCTAAGTGAACTATAATTGAGATTGATTTCAATCACAGGAATAAAAAATGAACTATAATAATTCTTTGATTCATGGCTGGAAACAAGAATTTAAACTGACTCAGAATGATATTGCTGAGATTACTGGCTACTCTATTAGCTCAGTAAAAAAATGGCTTTTGTCAGAAGATACTGAGGGGTATAAAGAAGTTCCTGATAGAGCTATAAGGTTATTTAAATATTGGATGGAGAAACCTACAATTGAAAATGAAGATTTAAAGGTTATAGTATTTGCGAATCAAAAAGGCGGTTGTGGAAAAACAACGTTATCCTTGAATTTTTCAAAAATGTTGGCAAAAAGAGGTGAGAAGGTTTTAGTTATTGATAATGACTCACAAGGAAATCTATCTTTTACTTTGCTTGGCAAGGAAAATTATCCACCACAGCAATCCTCTACACTTGTACATTTAGGTAAAGAAATAGAACCTGTAAAAATAGACAATAACCTCTACTTAATAGGGTCGGATGAAAATTTAGTAGATATCGATAAAAAAACAGCTATTGAAGTATTTTTCAATCTTAGAGATTCCATAAAAAAAATGGCACTGAAGTATGGGTTCACTTATGTCATTATTGATTCACCACCTTCTCTTGGAACTGTTTTTATTTCTGGTTTAATAGCCTCTAATAATATCGTTATTCCTGTATACCCAGAAGCATATCATATGCAAGGGCTTTTATCGTTGATGCAAAAAATAAAAGTGGCGCAACAACCAGGATTAAGTCCTTCACTTAAGCTGGCAGGAATTATTCTTAACAGAGTTAACAGAAACACTATTGTTTATAAAAATATTAGAGATCAGCTCCATGAAGCTTTCGGAGACTTAGTTTTAACAAATGAAATATCTCAGTGTACAGCTGTTATTGAAAGCCAAACCCCCGCTTATTCAAACTCAATAGAAGAATATGCCCAAAAAGAAAAAAGAAAGGGCGAGAAGCCTCTGGTTGAGTTTAATAAAGTACTGGATGAGTTAATTCAAAATTTATAATGAGAAAATTATGAAAAATAAATCAAATGCAAAAGATTTCGGTTCTTTATTTATTACTAATACTGCTGAAAAAAAAGAATACTTCTATAACAGTAATGATGAAGTTATTAAAGAAATTGATCCGTTAGATTGTATTAATTGGAAATATGCGGATAGGCAAAATTTTGAAATGGGAGATCTTCATGAGTTAGCATTGAATATTTCAGAAAATGGACAAGTTCAACCTATTGTGGTGAGAGAGGTAAATGATAAATATGAAGTCATTGCGGGAGAAAGGCGATGGAGAGCGTGTTCTCTTATAAATAAGAAAGTAAAAGCCGTAATTAAAAATCTTACAGATGAAGATGCGTTTATTTTACAGGCAGCAGAAAATATAAAACAAGAATTATCACACTATTCTCAGAGTGTAAGTTATTATAAAATTCTTAGCGAAGAAAAAATCTCACAGAGAACACTTGCAAAAAGATTAGGTATATCTAAATCATCATTAAGCAATTTACTTTCTTTTTCATCAATACCTAGTGAGTTATGGGAAGCTGTTGGTGATATGAGGAAGGTCACTATAAAAACCGCATGCTTTATAAAACAATTATTGGATAGCGATCCTAATGTACTTGCAGAGTTGTTATCAATTGCTAGTGAGATTCAAAAAGGAGCCGGTTCATCAAAAATAAAAAAAATTTTAGAAAAAGAAAATAAAGAAATTTCTAAGAATGTATATTCTTCTAAGAATAAAATATTATTTAAGGTAGATCATAATAAAATTGTTCTGCCAACTACTAACTTAGATCGTGAGAGCTTAAAAAAACTGGTAGAGCATTTAAAAAATTACCTAGAAGTGATTTGATTTTTTTATAACGAGTGTCCATACGTATGGACACTTTTGAGTTCGGGCATAAAATAACAACCCTGTTATTTCACAGGGTATTCAGTTTTCGTAATATTGAATCAGATATGATATCATCATATCATCTTGAATAATAATCATATATTAACTATACAATGGCTGACGTAATAACAAATACAATCGGTGATCGAATAACATATTGTAGATCATCCTTGTGCTTAACAAGAAAAGAACTTGCTGAAAAGTGGGGCTCTGCATCTATACCAACTTTGGCAAGATGGGAATTAGATACGGTTAGGATACCATGTAAGAAATTGATTTCTATGATTAATTTCTTTCAAGAACATGGATTATTTGTTACGGAAATTTGGCTGAAAGATGGTGTTGGGGCACCTCCATTATTACTACAAAGAGATCGATTTGATGAGATAGATTTTGATAGTATTGCCCAAGAACAGTTATTAGATATTAATAGACAAATTAGAAATTTTATTTTTGGTCAGGTAAAAAATAATTTTATGAGCCCTTTCATTAAGTATGGCGATTATATTGGTGGTGTAAACTTATTAGATAATACTGAAATAAGATCACTTCAAGGTGAACTTATTTTTTTAAAAAAAAGAGTTACAGGGCTAGTTGTAGGTGTTTTGAAAGATGCTACTAATCAAATAAATATAAAAAATTTTGATAAAGCTACAGAATTAATAGATACTGAACATGTTGAAGCTATAGGAAAGATACAGTGGATAGTAAGAAGGCCTTAAATAATGAAAATCAATTTTGGCAGATAAATAATGACCTTATAAATATTGGTGCAACTTATGTATCATTATTGATTTTTGATGGTAATAACGAAGTTATTTATTCTAAATCCAGTAATTTAGATTGGGCAGATGAATTCACGTCTACAGGTTTATATAAAAGCTGTCATTTATTAAATGAAGCAAATAGCCAAATGAGTTTACATGATAATTCATTTACAATAGTTTGGGATTTATATTCGCCACAAACAGAATCAGCAAAAGCATTAGATGATATTAGGAAATCTAAAAATATAACACATGGGGTAGGCTTTTGTATAAAAAATGGTAATGGCTCTAGGCTAATGTTGAATGTTGCAGGCAAGTATACCGACATTAACTTTGGATTTAATGTTCTTAAAAAAAGAAAAGAGGTATATCATGAACTTTATACCTTTATTTTAAGAAAACAACCTCATTTAATTTCCGAATTGCTATTACAGAAATCAGATAGATACTAGAATATAGCACGATTATTAATGATAAATTTAAAAAATTATTTGAGGATATAAATAGAGAAAGATATAAAGCCATACTGGGCATACCGATCTTTATTATATTCATTGTTGCTGAAGAATATGTCTTGCAACTACCGCACTCCAGAGATTTAAAAGTGGCTGCCGGATAAATTATTCCAGAAAACAAATTAATCGCGAAAAATGAATAAATGAACTGTTGAAAACCTAGGTCGTTACCAATCCCTCTCATTACTAATAGTAATCCTATTAATGCAATAGAGATTAAACTAAATATTATTATCGTATTTTCTTCAATTACGTGGTTTATTTTGCTATAAATAGTGCTTCCTAAAAACAATCCACACATGTTAATTAAATTATAATTACCATAATCTTGAAGCTCTAATCTAAAATTATCTATCATAATAAGCGGGGCGTAGAATGAGTAACAGTATGCAATGATGGTTGTAATAGATAATGCCATAGCATAAGAAATTAGCTTATAATTTAAAAATTGATATCGCGCAATAGGTTGTTTTTTTTTATAAGAAAACACTTTTGTATTAGGTACAAAAAATGTAAATATTAATAATAAGAAAGTATAAAATATCTGTATTTTTAAAATAAACAGCAACCCCACTACCTTTAGTAGTGTTCCTGAAATAAATATGGAAAAGTAAATAGAACCTGTAAATGCAATCGCAATTATTGAAAAATAACCCTTTTCTTCATTTGGAAGAATATTATCTTTGATAATTGCAAAGCCACAAACTAGCCCCGAAGATAAACCAAAAGCAGTAATAAATCTCCCTAAAAGAAAAATATAATAGGTAGGAAATTTAACCGATAAATATTGTAAAATAAAACCTGCTGAACATAATATAAATCCATACCTTAAGCTGGAAATACCGCCATATCTATTAGAGAAAATAGCAAAGGATATCTGCCCTAGAAGATATCCCATTAAATAAATAGTCATGACATAGCTGAGAGAATGACTTGAGATTAAAAATAAATTTTTTAGTTCATTCATTCCTGGAGTTATGAATGTTGCCACTATAGATGCGGCAGTAACTAAAAATATTAGAATAATTTTTTGAAAAGCACTCATTGCTCTAACTAATTAGCTGATCAATTATTTCAGGAATACATAATTTATTACCATCGTCTGTTTTTTTATTAACGCAAGTAGCATTGAATATTGCTTTTAAAATAATTTTCCCATCACTTAACCTTTTGATATCTTGTTTATGAGACCAGTGGAATGGAAGTTCTCCGTTCGATATTTCACTGGTCACTATAAATTTATCATTAGCTACAAGAGCATTTTTAAATTTCATAGTACATGAAGTAATAACCAAATTTAATCCTGTTTCTGCAAAAGATGTATGATTAATACCTAGTTCTTCCCCATGTTTATGACGAGCATGAGACAGGTAAATCATATAATTAGAATTGTTTACTATACCCTGAGCATCAAGCTCATTGTCTCTAACTTCCATTTCAATAGAAAATTTTCTCATTTCAAATAACCTCTTTACATTACGATATCAACATATCATAATATTATTTATATGTGATATGCAAATATCATTTAATTGATAGCATTGACTCATTTTAGAGGGAAATTAAATTGGAATCAAATAACAATTACAGGAAAGTTCATATCACGATTCAGCTATCACAAAGTGCGAATCGTCTTTTGTCAGAATCATGTGGTCGATCAAATAGAAAAAAGATTCAGGAGGCTACGTTACGATTGGAAGATCATTTAAATAAATATCGATCAATCTCTGAGTTGGATCATGCGATTCCATTAAGTGAGGAATTAAAATAGAGATGTTGATTTTGTCCAGAAAAGAAGGTGAGAGCATTATGATCAGCGAGGATATATGCATCACTATTCTTAAAAACGTAGATGGCAAGGTTGATGTAGGGATATCAGCACCTAAAGAAATGCCAGTACATCGATTAGAGATTTTTGAAAAAAATAAAACTAAGGCAAACAAGGATTAAGCATGAAAGCAAATAATAAAATGATATCAAAAACTTTATTAGTTGGCGCAGTTGTAATTTTAACGGGCTGTGCTGCAACCCAAACCGTACTAGAACATGGCTCATTGCAAGTAAATACCAAACAAAGTGAAACGGTCTTTTTAGAGCCAGTTTCACCAAAGCAAAAGACAATTTTTCTTTCTATTAAAAATACTTCTGATGAAGAAGTTAATATTACTTCTTCATTGAAAAGTTCCCTAATAGAAAAAGGTTATAAAGTAGTATCCAATCCTAATAATGCTCATTATTGGTTACAGGCAAATGTACGTAAGGTTGGTAAGATGAGTGTCGCAGCGAGCAAATCAGCGCTTGGCGGAGGATATGGTTCCGCAGTAGCGGGAGCTGTCGCAGGAACTGCTTTAGGATCGTTTTCCAACAGCAGTACTGGAATGATAGCAGGAGGGGTTACTGGAGGTCTGGTTGGTTTAGCTGCTGACTCCCTGGTTAAAGCAGTTAATTATACGATGATAACTGATGTTCTCATTAGTGAGCGTGTAGGAAGTGGTGTACAGGTAAAAGAGCAATTTAAATCTAATGTAGCTAACGGTTCTTCCAGTACCACATTACAAAGTTATTCAAAATCAAGTAAATATCAGAAATATCGTACTCGTATTGTTTCCAATGCAGATAAAGTGAACTTAAAGTTTTCTGATGCGCGTGGTGCACTAGAGCAGGATTTGGTTAAAAGCATTTCTGGAATTTTTTAAGGGAAATTAAGAAGAAGGGATGAGTCATGATGAAAAAAATATCCAAAATTGCTCTATCAGCACTGTTTTTGTGGAGTGCACTACAGAGTTTTTGTTATGCGTCTGAGCTTAATGGCCAACGGATTGCAAGGCAATGCCTGAACATATCACATCATTTGCTCAGTTTAGCACGATCAAATCCTGATAGTTATTGTGTAGGTGATATTGAGGGTGTGGCTCAATCATTAGAATTGACAGGCAAACAATTTGAATTGGAAAAACCAGAAAGGATTTTGACTGCGATTAAATATGCAGAATTAGAACTGCAAGCAATAAAAAATAATCGAACCTATTGTTCCCAATTTCATTCATTGATTAATCCAGTAATAAAGGAAATTAAAACGACAGGACATGAAGTCGAAATTTTTGTAAGTAATTATTTGATTACTTAATTCCATCAAGCAAAAAAATAAATAAAGGCAAAAAAACAGGCTGAAATTTTAGTCTAGGGATCGTTTTGTCTAAAAAAAAGAAAGGATGAAAAAATAATGGGTATTGGATTAAAAAAAGTAGGGTCTTTTATTGGGGTATATGGAATTTATTGTTTATTTATTGGGTTAATACTGTCTATTATTTTTTCTGCACACCCAGTGGAATATACACAATACCTCATGACCACTTATTGGTTTAAATGTCTTGTAGTGTATGGCGTAGTGTTAGGAGCGTATTTATCTTCTACTTCCTGTTTATATCTTGGTGCAGTAATCCTGGTTCACATAAGAAATAACTCGTTAAAGCATGGATTTTCTTTTTTTATCGAATTTCTCCTTCAAATGATTTGGATGGTACTGCCAATAGGGATTTTGGAGCACGCTTCTTTTATCCGAAATCAAGACCAAAACCTTGCTGTTTTTTGTGTGACCTTTGTGCTGAGTTTAGCGGTATTTAGACGTAGACGGCTCCCGATGTTTCAGGGGGCATGCTAATGAACCGATTGATTTCAGCGTTAGTTTTTGTGCCTTCATACTTAAGAGTTTTTACATCCATCAATAAGAAAATAAACATTCGTGGATTTTGGATAGTACCAGTCATGCTTTTGAGTTCGTGCCAAACACAGGTTATGCCCAAGCCATTACCTGTATTTGATTTTAGACAAGGAGAGAAAACCACGTTAAACCCCCCACGTTATTATGCCTGTGGGGATGTATATTTTCCGTGCAGTTACCAACAAAAAGTGATCATAAAAAAGGAGAAATAACATGGAATTATTAAGCCAATACAAAAATGATGTAGTTCAGTTTATTCAATCCCATCAAGGAAAAATCCTATTTCTTATAGTGCTTCTTCTTTTAGCACAGGGATGTTTTGCAGAGGATGCATTATCTGCTGCTGAACCAACAGTTAAAGATACGTATAACGGATCGATAAAAACTTATCTTTATGTTGGTGAGGCGGTGGCTGCAATTATGACCTTAATTTTCAGTCGTAATATTAAACACTTAGGCGCTGTTGGTGGGGTGGCTATTTTTTTTAACGTTGTGGCTGCATTGGCTGGTATTTAATATGGAAGACTACAAAAAATATAAGACCCCACAATTTCTCAATGAACCTTATCGATTAATTATTTTTACAATTGATGAGGTGATTGTGGCTGTATTCACCATTTATGTGTTGGGTTTTGTGTGTGGCTTTGTAGTCACCTCATTGATTTTGGCCTGTGTATTTTTATTTCTAATGCGGCGCATTAAAGGAAATGAAGGACCATATTATTATGTACATTTGTTTTATTGGTTCTTTTCATTATCCCCCAAATTGCGTGCCACGCCACCGTCCTGGATTCGAGAATTTTTGGGGTAAAAATGAAAATTGAGTATAAAGAATCAGAATTATCCAAAGAGAAAAAAAATAAAGTCTTGTTGCTGTCATTAAGTGGTGTTTTGCTGGCTGTTGTTTTAATGCAATCCATTACTGTGGGTGCTTTGTTGCATTATGCACACAGTAAACATGACATTCGTTTTATTCCACCAAAAATTTCACAGGAATTTACCTTATCACAAACTGGGGTTTCTGATGGGTACTTAAGAGACATGTCTCATTTTTTGACTCAGCTTCGTTTTAACGTGACCGCAAGTTCCGCAGCACTCCAATTTAATGTTTTTCTAGGGTATGTGTCTGCATCACTGTATGGGGATATACGCGCGCAATTGGTTAAAGAAGTAGAGCAAATTACGCACGAACATTTATCCAGTGTGTTTTATCCCACGAATTATGATATCGACAACAAGCATTTAAGTGTCAAAGTCGCAGGTCTTATGAAGCGCTTTGTTGGTGCTGAGATGATGTCTGAACAAAGGGAAACCTTTTTAATCCAGTATTCCTATGATTCTGGTCAATTAAAAATTACGAATCTTTCCAAGGTGTCCAAATGAAACAAACATTAATTACATTATTTTTAAGCTTATTTGTTTTTGAGGCCGTGGGAGCACAAATAAAAACAGTAAGAAATTATGAAGATATTTCCATTAAGGCATCCATTAAAGAGCCGAACAGCATCATGCTGGAGGATGATCGCATATTACAAATTAAAGCGCCTGGGAATACCTTAGTTGATGCGTGCAACGGTCGAACAAATTGTAAGTTGATTGATGAATCAACAGGGATTCTTACCTTCTTGCCTTCTCCATTATATCACACCCGTTCGTTTACGATTAACGTACTGACTGAAAAAGGGATGTTTTATAATGTACATGTAGAGCCCAAACCGATTCCATCCCAAACCATCGTATTTAAGATTTATAAAAAGCCGGTGATTCGTGCCTTAGAGCCTAAGACATCAGGTTATGAAAAATCATTAGTTAACTTTATCAAGGCATTAGTGAATGGCTACTTACCTGAAGGGTTTACGCAAACCATCCCCAAAACAACCTCTATTTATAAATCTCCTACAACCCAACTGAAGCGGCTTTTATCGGTTGAAGGGAATCAATTAACGGGTGAAATTTTTGAGTTAAAGAATGTAACGAATCGCCCTTTAGACATTCGCGAATCTTCGTTTAATTGGCCTGGAACTAAAGCTATTGCATTAGCTAAGACCCATTTAATTCCTTTTGAAACCACTCGACTTTATAGGATTAGCTAACATGTCACGTCAATTAAAAAAGAAACAGCACCTCTTTTTGGGAATTGTGGTTGGTTTCATTGTTTTGGTTATTGCAGGATTTGCCTTTTGGGGCAATAAAACAACCGAAAAGAAACAAACCGACAAAGAGAGTTTCAAAAAACACAGCTTAGCCAGCCCAATATCGGCAACAAGTAATGAAGCTCATTGGATTGAAAAGGCACAAAATGCTTGGAAAGCAGAGCAAGAAAAATCGCAGTTGTTTGATAAAAGCATCAAAGCATTAGGTGCGGAAAAACAACAGCAAATGAAAGTGATTCAGTATCAAAAAAAAGAGATGTCTGAAATGAGAGCAGCATTGACTGAACTCAAGCAACAAGTGGTCAAATTGCAAATGCAAAAACCATTGCCATCGAAAGCAGAGTTGCAGCAAGGGGAAGTCACTAATGAGATGTTACCACGCGCTGAAGAGGGTGGAAAACACCACATGATGGAGGTTGATTCAGGATTTATTCAATACACAGCAAAACTACAAAAAAGAGCGAAACCACGTATTAAAACTCCTGATAACTATGTGTTTTCAAATACCTTTGCCAAAGCCGTTGTTCTTCAAGGGGCTGATGTCTCGGCAGGGGTTCTAAGCCAGGCTAATCCAGACATCATGATGTTTCAAATTGTTGATGATGGCATCATGCCGAATGGTCATAAATCGCATTTAAAGGATTGTTTTTTTAGTGCCTCTGTTATTGGTGACATATCCAGTGAACGGGGAAAATTACGAACAGAGCGTTTAAGTTGCATTCATAAGGATGGAACAAGCCTTGATATTCAAGTAATCGGCATTGTTTCTGACTCAAAAAATGGTATTCGTGGTCGTGCGGTATGGCGTGAAGAGCCTATGGTGAATAAAGCATTTTGGGGTAGTTTTTGGCAAAGCATGGGCAATATTGGCCAGCAATATTCAACCGAATACAGTACTTCTCCTTTAGGAAGCGTTTCTACCATTAATCCAAGCAGAATCCCTTTAGCGGCTGCTTCTGGAGGGGCGGCGGGAGCGTCAAAAATGTATGCCCAGTACAACATCAAACGAGCAGAAATGTACCACCCTATTATTCAACTGCCTCCAAAAGTGGAAGTAGATGTGGTTTTTCTAAAAGGTTTTTGGCTTGATGGAGGAACAGACACCCAATCACCCGATAATCCAAGTGAAATAAAAAGCATACAAAATAATTTCGAAAGTGCAGGTAGTTCAATAACTCCTGAAGAAAAGGCTGCTAATCAATTTTACAAAGAACATTCGTTTTGAGGATAAACAATGAAAATACTACTGGGATGGCTGATTTTGGGATGCGTCTGTGTCACTGGATGTACCAAATTAAATTCTGAATTTGATTGTCCTGCGCCAAGCGGAGGATCGTGTAAACGCATGGATCAGGTATACAACTTAATCAATGGAGAGGGAGGTGTGGCACAGGAATCGTTAGCGGTGGCGCCTAGTCGTAATCCTTTGATTGTGGAAGGAAGACCTGGAGATCCTTTGCGATATGGTGAAGGGGTTATGCGCGTATGGATTGCTCCCTACGAAGATACCGAAGGTAATTACCATCAGGCAAGTCAAGTCTATAGTGTCGTTCAGAAAGGACATTGGATTCAAAACCCACCTGTGGCATCCAAATAAGGAGAGGGTAATGAGCATGTCGCTTAATAAAGTAAAAAATTCCCTAAAAAATTCGGCTACGTTTTTAAGTCATGGCTCTAGTGCGTTGATGGAAACGTTACGTGATGAATTAGGCATGAACGAAACACATACTCGAAAACAAATTGAGGGTTTGTTTGATGTATACAGTTTGGCTTCTTATCTTCCTGATGAGTTTTATGATGCACAAGAAGATATTTATCCTTATAAAGAAGCATCCCACATCATGTTTGAGTGTTCCTCCCTGATTGGTGCAAGTGAAGAGACAGTAACCATTCTTTCTAGTCTCTTAACGGATATTCTTCCTCCTGAAAGTTGTTTTCATGCTTTATTTTGGGCATCTCCGAAAATTGGTCCGATGATTGATGAGATGGAGCGGCAACGCAATCAAGGAAGTGAAGTATTAAATGCTTTAGCACATCGGCGTGCAGAGTTTTATCGCAAAGGGGTTTATCACTCGCTGACTAAAGAAAGTCATTTTATATTACGGGATTTTCGATTGTTTCTATGCATATCTATTCCAAGAAAATCGATTGAAGACGACCGTTTGGTTTTAGCGACATTACGTGAAGACATTCAAAACAATTTGAAATCAATTAATATTGCTTGTCAGGAACTTACCGTAGAGCAGGTGATTAGTTTAAAAAGAGAATGGCTTTTTCCAACAGACAGTCTTTATGAAGAGCCTACCCAATACGATCCCAATACAGAGCTACGTCATCAAATTTCTGATATTGAAGCGGCTATGCGAGTCAAAGCGCATCAAATTGATATCGAGCGTGAAGACAGCACGCAAGTAATTAAATGTTTATCTGTAAGACAATTTCCAAAAGCGCCAATGCAATGGCAGATGGGCGATCTTTTTGGAAAAATGTTTAATACGTCTTTGCAGATTGGTTGTCCTTTTCTTTTTAGTTTTGCGGTGCGTATCAAAGATAAAGATAAAGTAATCGCTGCTCTTGATGCAAAATATGCTGATGAAGGGCAAAATGCGAAGCAGCCGTTTATTGCGAAATGGGTTAAAAATTTTAATAAAAAATATGCTGAAATCGAAGAATTAAGAGAACGACTGAGCAGTGAAGATTCACTTGTCGATTCTTTCTATAATGTTCTTTTATATACTACCCCGAAAAATGCGCGTCGTGATGCACGACGAGCAAAAGACGTTTTTAAAAGCAATCAATTCGATTTACGTGCACCTTCGGGATTACAACTCCAAACACTCCTTGCCTCTATGCCATTTGCTCCAGCCGAAGGCATGTTTGATGATTACAAATCATTTGGTCGTATTCGTTCCCTAACAAGCTTCAATACTGTCAATATATTACCCATACAAGGCGAATGGAAAGGTTCTGGTCGATTCGCGCAAATATATCCGCAACGAAGAGGACAATTCACACCTATTTATTTCTTTGACAATGTGATCCGAAATTACAACGTGGTCATTATTGCCCCTCCTGGAAGAGGGAAATCATTTTTGATGAATGATTACATTCAAGGTCTTTTATCCCAGGGTGGCTATGTCTATATCATTGATGTAGGTGGATCTTATGCCAAAGTATGTGAGCTTCTTGACGGGCAAATGATTGATTTTACTCACGACAACCCCATTAGCCTCAATATGTTTTCAACCATTGATGCCAATGCAAAAAATGATACGGCATTTAAAGATGCGCACAATCAACTCATTCAGCTTGTGGGAATGATGGCCAGACCTTCAGGAAATATCTCTGATGAAGAGCGTAGTTATATTGAAAAAGCCATCGAAGTGATGTGGAGCGAATACAAGAACGCGACCACGATTACGTTAATTGCAGAGTTCTTAAAGCAGAATGAAGATCCTGTTTCTAAGAATATTGGACGATTATTGCATAGCTATACTAAGGATGGTCGGTATGGGCGTTATTTTGAGCCTCCGTGTTCGCTCGATTTTAGTAAGCATCTCGTTCTTTTGGAGTTGGCAGGATTAGATAAAGACAAAGAGTTACAAAAAATTGTCTCTAAACTGCTGATGTATCAAGTCAGTAATGCCATGTATTACAAACCTAAAGACATTCCTAAAAGCTGCTTAATGGATGAGGCTTATGATCATCTTGCTGATGATGGAAAAAATGGGAATGCCAATTTTGCGAATGAAGGATATCGTCGTGCGCCAAAGTATGGCGGTAATTTCATTACGATTGCTCATGGAATGGATGATTATGAAAACAATCCCACTGCAAAAATGTGCTATGACAATGCTCATTTCAAACTATTTCTGGGCGCATCAAAAAACACCATTAATGTGCTTAAAAAAAGTGGCCAATTAGATTCCTATGGTGAGCGATTAGTCCGCAGTCTAAAAATCACCAGTGAATACTCTGAATTTGTATTGATTTGTGAAGAAAATATTACGGTGCACCGTCTTATTGTGGAGCCGTTTTCTCGCATAGTAAATTCCACACGGGGAACAGAAGTTGAAGCAATAAAGAGACTGAGATCCCAAGGTATTCCTACGCATGAGGCTATTTCTCAGGTTGCTCAGGAGGTTTATGGTTATGAATAAAGTATTGAGCACGGTTTTGTCGGTGGTGATTCCTCTCCTGATTCTTCAGGAAATTCACTTCTGGTTGATGAAACCGAAACACATTGGAACGGTAGACATTGTAGCAATTACCACTGAATTTGTAAGAAATGAAGCCAAGAACAACCATTCCAAACAGGAAAAAGCAGCGGCAATTAAATCTTTTTCTCATCGTTTAGAGGCATCTTTAAATAAACTATCTCAGTCTGACTCACTGATTCTTTTGCCAAAAGAGGCAGTGATTAAAGGCGGCACGGATTACACGCAAACAGTAATTTCCATGATTCAAAAGGAGCCTGAGTCATGAAAATCATCTTAATCATGCTCTGCTGCATGTACTTTCCTTTTGCCTACGCTGAAGATTTAGGGGTTTTTGGTAAAACTTTTGTGATTTCTGAAATGGATTTTATGGAGTACATCCAACATAAGATGAAATTAATGCAGGAAAATGGAGAGTGGAACCGAGTACAAAATCAATTTAAAAAAACGGTAAAAAAACATATTAACCGTCCTCAACCGTTCAATCTGCCTAGGGCTACTTCTGATAAGACTTGGCTATTTAATCCGTCAGTAACGGTTCCTTATGATGTGACGGATGCGCAGGGTAATCTCATTATACCCAAAGGAACAACCGTTAATCCCTTAGAGCGTGTGGGTCTAAGTAGTACGCTGTTATTGTTTAATGGTGATGATAAAGAGCAAGTTGCATGGGTTATGCAGGAGCAAAAAAAGCACTCCAAGGTAAAACTTATTCTGATATCAGGCTCTATAAAGCACACAGTTGATCACATGAAACAAGCAGTTTACTTCGATCTTAATGGCTTTTTATGTACGAAATTTAAAATAACCCATGTTCCTGCACTCGTCTATCAGGTTGGAAATCGATTACAAATTCAAGAGGTGGCTTTATGAAAGCATGTGTTTTCGGTGTTGCCTTATTCATTTCGAGTATTGTATCTGCGGGTACGTGCCACGGTCGTTTTGTTAATCCCATTACGGATGTATGTTGGTCATGCCTTTTTCCTTTAAGTCTTGGTCAAAGTAACTTAGTGTCTTCAAATCGCCTTCCTGATACTAAAAACTCTAAATCTCCTGTTTGTAAATGTCCTGGGAATCCTATTCCTCGTATTGGAATTACTTTGGGCTATTGGGAGCCTGTTAACTTAGTTGATGTAACCCGAACGCCTTTTTGTTTAGTGAACTTAGGTGGGATTTCCTTAAATTTTGGTAAATATTACCGTAAGGGCACTGTCGAAACAGACAGTAATTTATCCAATCAGTCGTTTTACCATGTTCATTGGTACAAGTTTCCATTGATGTATTGGTTAAATGTCTTAACCGATGGCATTTGTGTGGAAAAAGGTGATTTTGATATTGCTTATCCTAGTGAATTGGATGCCATGTGGAATGATGATGAGTTGGGTTTCATTATCAATCCTGAAGCCGTTTTATTTGGTACTTTACCTGCTCAAGCGGCATGTGCTGTGGATGCGACAACTTCTCTTGTTGGCAGTCCGATTGATAAAGTGTTTTGGTGTGCGGGTGCACAAGGAAGCATGTACCCATTAACAGGACATGTACAAGAGCATGTCGGTGGGGTACAGGCTTCTGTTTTGTTATCTGAGCGTATGAACTTCAAAATGCATCGTCAGGGGCTTTTATCAGACTCAATCGCTGCTGATAATTTTTTGGATACTAAAATTTGCTCGTCACATTACAGCCCCATTCTTCCTAAATCACGATACCGCTATCAAATGGTTAATCCGTTACCCACTACGGGTTCTTGTTACCCTTTGGGGCGTGCTACTTCCTTGTGGGAGGCAGGACATGAGTACCCTTATAAAGGTGAGGATTTTGGTTATCTGATTTGGCGAAAACGTAACTGTTGCGCCTTTTAAATGAGGGATGAGTAATGAATAAAGTTTGGTTTGTTATCGCATTGAGCACCTTTCTTATGACGGGAATTCATTCTGCGTTTTGTCAGGAAAAGGAAAATTTCTCTCAGCTTGAACAACAGGTGCGTGATCGTGCTAATAAGTATGTGAATGATATTCAGCAAATGAATCAAGGTTTGGCTGCCTCCAGCCCATCACACGAAGTGACTCAGTATACCACTGAGTTAAGGCAGCGTTTTGAGCGCTCGGAGTCGATAAGTACGCATTTAAAAAAAGTAAGTCATGTAATCGTTTTTCTGTCTTTTTCCATGCCCGATAAAAGTCTTGAATCGTGGCTGCGGCAGTGCAAAATCAGTGGAGCAACCCCTGTAATTCGTGGCCTCATCAATAATTCGTTTAAGGAGACAATGAGTGTCATTAAGACATTGAGTGAAAAAGTAGGCATTGGGGTGCAGTTAGATCCGCTTTTGTTTCAAACTTTTGGCATCAAACAAGTTCCATCTGTGGTTTATGCCAAAGATATTCCAGAATGTCCTGCCAATATGGATTGTAAACCGATAGCCTTTGATGTGCTTTATGGGGATGTCTCATTGAATTATGCATTAGGTAAAATCAATGAAGCCCAGCGTTCCGATGACAGGCGTTTAACGCGGATGATAAATCGGTTGGAAGGAGTCTGGAAATGAGGTGTCTATTAGGACTCATTATGATGGCCTTGTGTGTTTGCGCTCATACACAAAGCGTACATCAATCCTATAAAGATGGGGAGCAATTTGCATCGGCTCATCAACAGCATTCAGTTGATATTTTAAAATCATTAAATGTACACGATATCCCAGGGTATCAAGCAACTGTACCCCAAGAAAATTATTATGGTGGAGTGACTCAAAAGAATACTCGTCTTGAATCCGATGCACAATCGGAGATGCGTACTAATAAAATGGGAAAAGAGGTTGTTGAAGGATTTAATCAGCGGCCATCTTATCGCATTAACTCAAATTCAGAATCCATGCAAAAGCTTCATCATATTGCGGAACAGGGTGATGCGATTATGCGTGGTCAAAATACTGGAACAACAACATGCACTTTAAAACCGCAACAGTGCCATTATACCTGGCAAGAAAAAACATGTTTAAGTACTAAAGAAACAGGCACATTACGGTGTGCAAAACACCTTCGTTTGGAGGTGATTCCCTATAAAACAGAGACCTACCGTTTATACCTACGGCATAAAAGAATGAGTCATCGACCGTACACAATATCGGTGAATTTGAACCAAATGGATACGTGTCAACAGGGAAAATCAACCTGTTATACCCTATATCAAGGCTCTCAAGTTGCTTCTCCTATAGTATTTCCTGAACAATGCGTTTCAGTAAAAATCAACATTACTGATAAAAAAGGACTGGTTTTACTTGAAAAAACTGTAAGTTGTAAGGATAAAACACTTTCTTTGAAGGTTGGAAAATGTGTATTGGGGCATTGCAGAGCGCCTTATACGCATACGGTTTCTATGACGGTGGAATCCTACCAAAGCAAGGAATACTGGGATAATCAATGCCAACATTTAGAACAAAAAACGAAAGAGGGTTTTTGCCATGCTACCCAACCATTAACGTGTGTTGAACCCAATAAAACCCGTGTAATTAATGACGTTCCGTTTACTCGCGCATGCTGGAAAGAAAGGGCGTCTTATATTTGTGGTGGGCAAGGAGAAAATACTTGCGACTTCACTCAGTTAGATAAGTGTGAGCAATCATCCTCAGTCTGTGTCAAAGAGAAAGAAGGGCGCTGCATGACGTTTAAGCAAACGTATCAATGCCCTATAAATCAATGCACTAATAACGAACTCATTTGTGGGCAGGATGCGTTTTGTTTAGAGGGTGATTGCAGCACCCATCATTATAATCCATCTGATGAAAATGAATTTAAAAAAGCCATGTCTGGATTATCTGCCGTAGCCGATGCTTCAAAAACCTTCGATGGAAACGCCAATTACCTCTTTAAAGGTCAAAAAATGGAATGTTCCGACTTAATGCTTGGGGTGGCAAACTGTTGCCGTGACGAAGGATGGGGGATTGATCTGAATCTGGCACATTGCAGTGATGAGGAAAAGAAATTAGGAAAGGATCGAGAAAATAAATTGGCAGTTCCCACCGGTAGATATTGCTACAAACGGAAAAAATTTCCAGGAGGTTCAATTTGTGTGGAGCATCATCAAACCTATTGTGTCTTCCAATCCAAATTAGCACGTATTGTTCAGGAACAAGGGCGTCGTGATCAATTAGGAATCGGCTTTGGCTACGCTCAATATTCTAATTGTTCTGGGATAACGCCGGAGCAAATGCAATTAATCCGGTTTGAACGGATCGATTTTTCTGAATTTTATCAGGATATTAAAGGAAAAATGAAGGAGCCTAATTACCAACAGACTGCAAATGGCATCGGGGAACGTCTTAAGGACTTTTATAGTCAAGGAGACATCAATGGTTAAAGGTTTTTTGATTTTGTTGATGGTGTTACTAAGTCCGGTTGTTTTTGCAAGCCATGCGTTTTTGAATGAGCATGAAGCAGGCTGGTACTGGCATAAAGATCCCAAAGAGCCGATTAAAAAAAGAATCAAGAAACAAGTACCTGTTTCTCCTTCTATTAATCGTGCTGCTGATCCTGATAAAACATGGAAATTGATTGGAAAACGGGTTCAGCAAGCTCGTGCCAAGGCCATTTTAAATCCAACACCTGAAAATATTGCTCATGCTAGACGAATGCAGCGTTTAGTGGTAGCACAAGCAAATCTGTTTTCTGAGAAATGGATGCTCGATTTGCTGTTAAATCCGGATCAAGATGAAAGTTTAGCTAATCCGAGCAATAGTGCTGCGCGTGATTTGTATAACAATCAAAGCAATCTCGAAAAGGAAAAAGCCATTGCATTAATTCGTCAAAGCTCTGGATTAATTTATTTTTATCAAGCAGGAGAACCATACAGTGAGCGTATGGCTCAGGTGATTCGTGATTTTTCGATGAGTTATCGTTTGCCGTTAACTCCGGTTGCTATAACACAAAATGTGTCACCAGTGTTTCCTAATTCACGTATGGATTCTGGCGAGGCTTCCCAAATGGGCGTGAAACACATTCCTGCTGTGTTTGCTCTAAATCCTATGTCACATCAACCAATGCCTATTGCCTACGGCTTAGTAAGCCATTCGGAACTAAAGGAACACATTTTACTGGCAATCAATACTTTTCAATTTGGAGATTATCATGCGCGCTAAATGGACATTATTGGTAGTGATGAGCTTTTTTTGTTTCTCATCCCATGCGTTGGCATATGAGAATTCGCTTCATGAATTGTCTCGGCAAAAGGGGTTTTTCTTTTTCTTTAGTTCAAGCTGTCCTCATTGTCAGCGATTTTCACCTGTTCTAAAACAATTGAGTCAACGTTATGGGTTTCATGTAGTCGCTGTGTCAACGGATGGAGGGTATTTACCTGATTTTCCTAATGCAGTATTGGATGAAGGCCAATCTAAATTATTTCAAGTGACGGTTTTTCCCTCCTTATTTTTAGTCGATCCCCAAAGTGAACAAGCTCATCTTGTGACCGAAGGAGCTATTGATGAGATGGAATTAACCAATAGGCTTATCAAAATAAGTCAATCCAATGGCGCACAGGTGGTGTTATGAAGGGATTTATCATTGTTTGGGTATTGGTCGGTGCTGCATTTTTGGGGAACGCTCATGCAGAAAACGCGATTGGTAATGATTTAATGAAGTATTTTAAGTCACTCAATATGGGGGTTAATGTGACGAATCCTCGTGCTTATCAATCACAAAAGGCTGGTTATTATACCGGTGGGAATTTATATGTTCGTAGTGGCGTCAAGAATTTACAAATCATGCGGTTTAATTGGCCTAAAGTTTCTTCTGGATGCGGTGGGATTGACATTACTATGGGTGGGTTTTCACATATTAAAGGCAAGGAGTTCGTGGATTTCACGAAAAATGTATTAAATAACTCCCAAGGTCTTGCATTTCAAATAGCTTTAGAGCAGGCAACACCCCTATTAGGAAATGTAGCGACAAAGTTACAAAATGTTGCTACCTGGATTAACCAAACAAACCAAAATTCCTGTGCTGTGGCAGAAAGTGCTGTTTTAGGATTGGCTCCACGTACTCGTATTGCACAACAGCATGCTTGCCAGGCAATTGGCCATGCTAAAAATATTTTTTCAGATTGGGCTGAAGCACGCCAGGGGTGTGGGAAAGGTTCCGGTAATTATGACTATGATCGCGTGATTGATGAGAATAAAGAAAATGATCAGATAATTGATAACACGAATTTAGTGTGGAATGCATTAAATAAAAACGGGTTATTCGCAAACGATCACGAACTTGCCCAATTGATGATGACTTTATCTGGAACGGTCATTGTTACCCGTGATAAAGATGGCGTTCATGTTCAACGACTTGCTTCCCTAGCCAGCAACAATAACCTCATTAGCGGTTTATTGCGTGGAGGAAATGTTTCGGTTTATCAGTGTGATGAAAAAGTTAAGTGCTTAAATCCAACCTTAGTTACAACCAGTATTGATGTGGATCATGGTTTGGCTTCTAAGGTTCGTGAGTTGATTTTAGACATGGCATTGAAGATTAAACACAATGAAGAACAGGAGCCTGAAGTAATAGGACTCATTGAATCCACACAATACCCCATCATGAAAATGGTGAGCGTACAGATGGCGCTTATCAAAGACAGTGCGGTTATGGATACCACACGATATTCAGAACCAATCGCCATAGATATTTTGTTTCGTTATTTGAGCGACAGTTTACATCTTGTGAAACAAGCATCTGGCGTGGTGCATTATCCAGAAGCCATGATGAAGGAATTTCAAGCAGACTTATCACAAGCTCGTCTTGAATTAACCCAGATGGAAAGTACTGCACATCAACGCATGAGCATGGCAATGCAAATGATTCAAGAAACTCAAACGATTGAGCAAATGTTAGTTGGTGAGTTTTCCTCAGATCTGACTCAGTCTTTGAGTTGGGCTAATCAAATAAGGTGATTGAAATGGCAGTTATGGATATTTACACCATTACCGGCGGTGAATTGTTAAAGCAGTTTTACACAGCAACCGCTGCGATGTTTCATTATGACGGAATTCTTGGAATTTTTAGAACAGCACTACTTATTGGTGGTGTTTGTACCGTGGTTCAATTTATTCTAAAACGCGACTTAAGGACGATGTTTTTTTTCGTTTTGAAATATGCGTTTGCAATCGCGTTTATCTTGACGCCTACGTGTACGGTACTCATTCATGACAGAACTGATCCACTTCGAGCGGATTTAACTGTAGATAATGTACCGCTTGTTCTCGGATTTGTTGGAGGGTTAAGCAGTAAATTAAGCGATAAAATCACCCAAATGTTTGAGTTTTTTTTCCATTCTCCTAACGACATGGATTACAGTCAAACAGGCATGATCATGGGAGCTAAACTCTTTTTATCTGCTTCTCATATAAAAATTACAGATCCGCTGTTTAATGCCAACATGCAAAAGTTTATGCAGCAATGTGTCTTTTATGATGTGATGTATGGCCGATATACTTTAAAAGATTTGAATCAAACCAGGGACATTTGGGAGTTGGTTAAAGCAAACTCTTCAGTGGCACGTGGTTTTATCTATGATGGTTCGTATAAGTCTTGCCATGAGGCGGCTGCACTTTTAGATAATGCATGGGAACATGTCATTGCGGATGCTAAATCAAAATATGCAGGATTTGCTTTTGGTAATCACACAGAGGCTTTAGCTAATTTTGAAAAATATTTACCTCAGTCCTTCAATCACTTAACCGCTATGTCTGCGGATGCAAGTGCGCTTATTCGCCAAAATATGATGGCCAATGCAATTCGAGACGGTGTTTTTTCTATGGGTGCTCGGGTGAATTCTAAAGCGGCTATAGAGAGTTTTTCAGCCAGTAGGGCATTTGAGAAAATTCCTGCCGCATTAAGTAATATTGGTTTAATGGCTGCCTATTGGCTGCCAATTATGCATAGTATTATCTTTTCTGTCGTTATTGGTTGTTTCATCTTCCTCATATTTTTTCTTCCCTTTCCTGCTGGAATCTCATTTTTGCAGTTTTATATGACTCTTTATATCTGGTTGGCATTATGGGCGCCGATGTTTACGGCGATTAATTACGTTATGACCTGCTTATCCCAGTTTTATTTATCGTTTGTTTCAAGTAATGCCACTACGATGTCCTATCAATCAGGAATTAACCAGGTTTATGAAAACATGGCAGCTTTAGGCGGTTATTTGATGATGGGAACAGTAGCCTTAAGTTATGCCTTAATTAATCGAAGAGTTGGTGGATTTGTTTCTTTGGCACAGCAATCTGGTGGAATTGTTCAAAATGCTGCTTCCTCTGCTGCTGAAGAGGGGCAAATGGGAAATTACAGTTATGGAAATACCAGTTTTTCAAATCAGAATAGTTTTAACAGTAATGCGTTTCATGCGGATCGAAATGCGCGGATCTCTTTAGGTGGGGTTGAAACCAGTCTTGATGGCGGATCAATAGCCCGCATTGCACGTGATGGAAGTGAATCTCTCACTATGGCAACAGCAACGTCTCATACCCCATTAAATATTCAGTTAGGTGAAAGTAATCGTTTAGCCTTTTCTCAATTAGCAGATAGTGCACAAACCGCAGGGTTCCAAAAGTCTGTTGCCTCTTCTGAACAGTACGCATCTTCTCTTCGAAGTTTGGCTGAACTGGGCGAAACCCAGGCGCATAGCGCCCAAAGTGGCCAAGGGTATCAAATTTCTAATTCTTCAGGATTTAATTCAGCGGCATCTAAAATTTCAAATCTGATTGATAATTTTGCACGAGATCATAATATTTCTCGTGACGAGGCGATTAAGGCACTATCTGCTACGAGCTTGAATATAGGAGGTAGTTTAGGTTTTGGATTAGGAAAGGGGCTAGGTATGCCAGGTCCTAAAGCGAATGTTGAAGCAGGAGGAAATCAGCGCTGGGAATGGGATAAATCTACTTCTCATCAAGATGCTCGTTTAATGAATGAAGCACGGCGATTTAGTGAAGAAAATCATTTTACAGATGTGGTCAATGAAGCACGCCAAGCGACCAAAGACGATCATTTTCGAACTTCCGATGAGCATAGTGGGCGACTTGCTAATAATTTTTCAGCAGGTTTTGATAAATCAATGCACTATCGTGATGAAGCAGTAGCCAATTTTTCTGAGTCAGAAACCTATCACCGACAAGCCTCGATGTCGAACGAACAAATCTCTTCAATAAACTTGGATGCACAAACAGGGTTTATTGATTGGTTATCGCACCACAAAGCGCCTAACAGTCAAGGAAGGATTGGATTGCAACAAGCAGAATGGATGATTCGTCACGAACCTGAATTAGCACAGTCTTATGCACGTGAATTCATTACAGAAAAAACAAGTCAAACAGTGAATCAATTTCAGAAGAGCCATGCAATAGGAACTCACCATGTAGAGCAAAAAAATGAGCAATTTAAACAACGTGTTCCTGGGCATAATCGAGTGGATCAGGCTTTGTCTGAGTATTCCAATACGTTTGAACAGAAAGCGCAAAACATTAATGCAGGACACGTATCTAACTCTGTAGCAAGACAAGTCAAAAAAGACAGTGATCGTGTTCATAAAGAGGTGCTGCAACAAGTTGATTCTATTGTGCAGCAAGGATCTCAGATCATGCAGGATGTTATTGTTGCTCAATCAAATAAGGATGTTAAATAATGGTTACCAAGAGCGTGTACCATAAGGATTTCCATACGTGTCTACACCACTACTTCCAGACATGGGTCGCCCTGAACTTGGATTTATACTCACGGATGAGCTATAGCTGTGTCCGTGATAAGCATGTGTCGTGTCATTGCCAGAGTGCATGTGATGATTGGAACCATCCCCTACAGAGTAGCCTTGAAATAATACAAAGCCTAAATCCCATAGAGCACTATTCCAGCCCAGGAGATAGCCCATTCCATATGAGGCAAGAGGGATACCGATCATTAGCAACCAATCACCGCATAGAAAGAACAAGTCGTTACCTTTGGGATAGATACCAAAAGCTAAAAAGGCAAAACTTACAACTAAAAGCGCAAGAAAACCAACCAAATGAGCGGTTCGTTGTACTTTTATTCGTAATGAAGGACGTAATTCGTTTACAGAATAAATTAACGTTCTTTTGTTGTTTGTGTTCTCCATTGGCAAGTCCTCCTTTTTTATTCATTTTAGCGCGATTTTGGGTTATTGGGTATGAGTTAGGAGGAAAAAATGGCAGTTAATCCCACTAAATTATTTATTCGTGGTGGACAAACCTTTTTACACAATGTGCGTATGTTCACTCAGGTTGGTAAAAAGGTTTCATTAGTTATGTTGCTTATCGCTGTAGTTCAGGTGGTGGTGGCGTTTTATATGAACACGACTGTTTATCAGCGTTATATAGGTAAGGAATGGGTAAAAGCACATGCACTTCTTCTCATTCAAAATCGTTCAAAACAAATTGTCCAGATGCCAACTGGCGAATCGTATCCTGTGTACTCGGAACAGATTATAAAAGCACCAATGGTACTTAGTTATGTGAACCAACTAAAAAAAGAACTATTCATCAGTATATTGGAAGCATTCATTTTTTCGCTTATTTCTTTGGTGCTTATAGTTCGTTGGCTTCAAAAGAAAGGAGAACGCCAGGGACAATCTAAAATAATCCGTGGTAGCGAGTTGGTGGCAGAACATGAATTAAAAAAGCGTATTAAGAAAACAGGTAAAACATCCCCTTATCGGATTGGCTCAGTCTATCTTCCTTTTGGTTCAGAAACACAGCACATACAAATTGTAGGAACTACCGGTAGTGGTAAAACGGTAGCAATTCGTGATTTGTTGATGACGATTCGTGAACGGGGTGAACGAGCCATTATCTATGATAAAGGTGGCACTTACTTATCACGATTTTTCCGAGAAGATCAGGATATTTTATTAAATCCTTTAGATGAGCGAGGACACTCTTGGAATGTCTGGGCAGAATGTGAGGATAAAGCGGATTTGGAAGCCTTGGCTGAAGCCATTATGCCGATGCCTATTAATAACACGATGGACCCTTTTTGGATTCATGCAGCACGAATGATTTTTGTTTCTACGGCGAACGAATTAAAAAATCATCCCAATCGTTCCAATTTAATGCTCTTGCAGTATTTACTCACCACAGATCTGGAAAAAATTCATCATTTATTGCGTCATACCGAGGCTGGTTCTTTGGTGTCAGAAAAAGTACAAAAAACTGCACTAAACGTTAAAACGGTGATGGCTACCTATTTAAAGTCCTTACTTTATTTAAAAGATGATGGCGATATTTTTTCTATTCGTAATTGGATTTTAAATGATCAGGGGAATTCCTGTTTATTTGTGAGTTCTGATGGGAGAAAACACCCAACCATAAGACCCTTGATTTCTGCATGGATTAACACGGCAACTAAAGAATTACTGAGTTTGCCACCAAATGATCATCGGCGTGTTTGGTTTATCTTGGATGAGCTTACCACCATGCATGCGTTACCCTTTTTAGGCTCAGTGAAATCAGAAAGCCGTAAATTTGGCGGGTGCTTTGTTCTTGGGCATCATGGAGCATCACAATTAAGAACGATTTATGGCAATGATGGTGCAACGTCTATTTCGGGCTTATGTTCTACACGGATGTATTTACGTCTACCTGAAGATGGTGATGCAGAACCTGCTTCGCGTAATTTGGGATCTTATGAAATTGAAGAAGCAAATGAGTCAGTAAGTTATGGAGCGAATACCATGCGTGATGGCGTGTCCGTATCACGACAAACGAAGGAAAAGCGATTAGTAATGCCAACAGAAATCCAGATTCTTGATGATTTGGATGGCTACTTGCGGGTAAAGGGAACCTTTCCAGCGGCAAAAATCAATTTAAAGTACGTACATTATCCACTGAAACATCCCGAATTCATTGCACGCAAAATAGATAGCGATCCGCTTCGTCAAGAAGTAGAGCAATTGGTTGAGACTTATGCCGACCCAATTCTTGCCTCTTCTCATGACACTGTGTTGGAAGAGGCTTCTCAAAATAATAATAAAGAAAAGAAAACTGAGCCTTTGAAGCAAAATGCTCGTGTTGAATTTGATTTAAATTAAGGAACATAGATGGCACTTTATTTGATTCACAAATATAAATTAGATAAGTCAGGTAAGCCTCCTGTACCTCAAGTATATTCTCAATTAACAGGACGGGAGCGAAGACTACTTGTTGATTTTTTTATTCTTGATAATTTTTTAACTCAAGAAGAAAAAAAAGAAGTTCTGCTTTTATGTCGCTCGATACATGAGCGCGATTTATGGCTTCAATGTGATTGTCTCCAGGGAGTAGTTCAGCCCGTTTTTCGCTTTAATAGAGCATCGAGTGGCACACTGTATATGCATCATATTACTTCGCGAGCGGAGCATGCTCAAGAATGTGTATTTAAAGAGAGGATTTGGGAGTCTCAAGAAAAGAAAGATGTCAGACCAATAATAAATATTAAAAAGTCTACACCATTAAACTTAGTATCTAAAAATACAACAGGCATCGTGTCAGTCAAAAAAGAAGATAAATCGCAGGATAATTCATCTTCTTCTCTATCACGCAGATCCAATTTATGCCAAGCCCTGTACAGATTGTTGGATGATGCGCGTGTTAACGTAATTAGCTCCACGAACAAAATAAGTCCCTATAAAGCGATTGAACAAGCCGCATTAGGTATTGAGCTTCAGCCTCAAAAAAAATTATTTGATTATCTTTTTATTAATGCCTCATCTTTTTATAAAGCAGCATATATGCTCAGGGGCGATCAAACTTATTGGCCAAAAGAAATTAGAAAACATGCTTTATTATTAGTTAAAGTAAAAGAAATTAATGAGAAGAGTCTGGACGTATTGTTGCCTGATGGCTCTACACAAAAAATACAAATAAGTAATCGCATTTATCGTTCATCTGGTCGCTTCAGCACACGTACAGCGCCTTTTATGGCATTGATCTTAATTACTGACTCAATAGATACCCCTAATTTTTATCAACCATTCAATGCATTTGTTGTTCCTTGTTACTCGGAGAAAACGTTTATTCCTGTAGATAGTTACTATGAGCGTGAAGTATTGAGGCGTTTGTTTGCCTTTCAGTTCGAGTGGACTCAGAAGGGGTATTCGTTGGAAATAATAAAGCCGTTGTTTGATATTCAAATTGAAACCAATGACTCTGAAATTGCAAGCGTTTTACCTGACTTTATTTTAAAAACTTCCAAACAACAACTCATTATTGAGGTCAATGGCTCTCATGAACCTGAATATCTTCAACGAAAGCAGCGAGTGCATCAACAAATGAGTCAATTAGGATGCGTGTTTTCCTTTGATGCTTATGGCATGGAAAAAGAAAATCGTTTTAATCAGGGGCTTACTCAATTTATTGCTCAAATTAAAGACCATTTACATTCAGATGTAATAAAAACCAAGGTTTTTGAATAAGGAATCTATAAGCAAGTACATGTAGGTATTGTCAAATAATTCTAGGAGAAGAAGATGATGATGGAAAAACCCTATCCAAGTGCATTGAAAGAGTTTTATTTATTAAAAGCACGATGCATCAATCAACGCAATGAATCGTTTTGGCTAGATTGGGATCTTTCTGAAGGTGCTGAAATGATAACAGATCCTGATGGAGATGTTACTGACTTTGAGAATATTGCTAAATATTATGCAGATTATCTTCATAACCAAGAAGGTTATGTTGTCTCTTATAAGGAGCAACTTAAAAAACAACCTGTACCTTTATGTTTTTCAACCGACTCTTTACGATATTTGGCCTCTAGTTTATTTGAATACGATGATGATGAGATTATAGGGGCTGCTCTATCACTTTATGAACAACATAAAGCCATTACTAACCCCATTACCGATTGTGAATATGTTCCTGAAGTTCAATTTTTGGAAATTAACGCAGTATTAGATGCATTAACGTTAATTGACGCATCACTGATTTCTTTGGTCAACAAAGGAAATCGTACTCAAAAATCAAGGGTTTGGAACGATAAAATTGTTTCAGCGCATCATGGGATTATACCTACAAACAATCCCAATGTTCAGTTGACCAAAATGACTATACAAGAGCGCAGAATATATGATCTTATCAGAAGAAGCTATATCACACAGTTTTTTAATGAGTACGAATACCTTGAAAAACATGCATTCTGCATGATTTACGATGAGCCTTTTGATGCAACTTGTTTTTGTCCGAAGGAAAAAGGGTGGAAAGAGGTTTTTTCTGATGATGAAGAAGAACAATCAAAGGATGGTGAATTGCCGAGGCTGTTTGATAACGAGCCAATACTGTGCGAAGAAGTCCGAATTGATAAACACTACAAAGTTCTTTGGTCTAATGAAAATGGTTAACAGTAGTGCAAAAAGATTCTTTAACAATTTGCTGCTAACCCCCTAGAGGATAGGAAATTAATTATGCTTAGTGTTCAACCATTAAAATCGGCTCAAGGAGCTGCTGATTATTATGCAGCCGCATTTAATTATTATGCAGGTGATGCCCAAGCCTTGAGATGGCTTGGGAAAGGAGCTGAGTATCTTGGCTTATCCGGTGTGGTGGAAAAAGAGCAAATGCTTCAATTGCTTGAAGGCAAATTACCGAATGGCCAAGTATTACAAAATAAAAAGGGAGAACACCGCCCTGGGTTTGACATGACGTATTCGGCTCCCAAAAGTGTATCTATTTTAATTGGGTTACAAGCAGATCCTAAATTGGAACAATTTCATGATTTGGCCGTAGAACGTTCCATAAGCCGCATTGAAAAGGAATTTGCACAAGCTCGTGTTGTGATTGATGGAAAAGTACATTATGTGGATACAGGAAAACTTGTTACTGCGGCCTTTAGACAACCTTCATCACGTGCGAATGATCCTGCAACACATACTCATGGGGTTACGATGAATATCACGATTACTGATGAAGACGGTAAAGCCCGTTCATTGGCTTCTGATATTCATGGAAATCAAGGAGTTGTAGAGCAATTACAACAATATGTCACTTATGGAGGGCTAGTCTATCGCACTGAACTTGCCAATCTCTTGAAAGAAAATAACTACCGATTAGAAGATGTTGGAAAAGGAATGTTTGAAATCGCGGGCTTTTCTAAAGAAGTGCTACGTGAGTTCTCTACAAGACGTGTAGATATTGAAGAGGTTATGCAGGAGAATGGATGGGAAGGTTCTCGCCTGGCAAGCAAAGCAACACTTCTAACACGCCCTTCTAAGGAAGAGCATGATATTAACATTTTAAGAGCAGACTGGAACGCTCGTGCCGGTAAATTGGGGTTTGATGCCCATCAATTTGTCAAAAATCACAAAGAAGAAACTGTAAAGCCGGAGGCTCCAGGTTTTTTAGAATCGTTAAAGTCCAAAATTTTTTCCCTATTTTATGAAAAAAAAGATTTGATTGCTCTGGAAGCAAAAGAAGCTGTGTTTGTAGCAATTGAATCCATAGCACAGAAGGAAAGTGTGTTTTCAGTGCGTGATTTAAAAGAAGCAGCATTGCGTCATACCCTTACAGGAAAGACAGTCGTTCCTATTCATGCCATTGAACAATGTATTGAGCATCATATTGACAACCAAACGTTATATGCAGCAACTGATCCTCTAACACAAAGAGATATGCTGACCACACCTTGGGCATTAACTCTGGAAACTGAAACTTTGTCACGAATTAACACCAATCAAGGGGTAGTCAAGCCTATAGCAAGCAACGCCGCAGTGACACGGCTAATCAATGATTTTGAAGCGCATTCAAAGTATGGATTAACTCCCTCTCAAAAAAATGCTTTGTTACACACGTTTACCTCTTCTGATCGTTTTCAGGCAATTCAAGGGTATGCAGGAACAGGAAAAACAACCATGTTGCAATTAACGAAGCAATTAGCAGAAGAAAAAGGATTTGAACTTAGAGGAATCGCAGTTACAAGCTCCGCAGTAAATGAGCTAAGGAACAAGGCAGGCATTAACGCAGATGTCTTTCCTATTGTGCATCAAGAGTTGCTTCATGCAAAAAAAAATTCATTGCAAAACACCATTTTTATCCTGGATGAAGCCTCCATGCTTTCTACTGTTCAAGGCCATGAATTAATAAAACTCATTGAACAAAAAGGAGGAAGAAATATACTTGTTGGAGATGATGCGCAATTATCCAGTGTGAAATGTGGCCGAATCTTTGGACAAGCTCAAGAATATGGAATTCAAACAAGTAAGCTAACCGATATCATTCGGCAAACCAATGACAATGCAAAGGCTTCAGTCCAACATTCTATTGAGCGGGAACTGCACGACTCCATACAAAAAATTCACGAGGTTAAAGAGTTTAAAACTCACGAAGAACGAATTTCAGCAGTAGCGCATCGTTGGCTTTCGTTATCTCAATCCGTTCGAGATAGAACTCTGGTTTTTGCGCCAACCCATGCCAATCGGCAAAAAATCACTGATATCATACGCAAAGGCTTGAAAAAAGAAGGCATTTTAATTGGAAATGAGATCCATTTAAACACATTAAAATCTAAAGCTCTGGAAGAGGTGGAATTCCATCATACTCAATATTATCAAGAGGGGGATGTACTTCGTTTTAATTTAAACGTACCTAAAAGCAAAATTAAATCAGGTGATTATTTAACTGTAGGTGCAATTACTGAAAAGCATCGGAATAATAATCAGATCCCGTTAGTCAATGCAGATGGAAAACAAACCTTATTCCGATTAAATGATTTGCCAAAATACAACTCAAGCCGTGCAGGATTAAATCGTACTATTGAATGTTATGAACAACAGGAGCTAGCCCTATGTATTAATGACAAGTTACTTATTACTCGAAACAATCGTCAATCAGGATTAGTGAATTCAGAACTGGCCTTTGTAAAAACAATCGATGAACAGCACATCACGTTAGGTTTTGAGAACGATGGGCGCGAAAAAATAATTCCATTAGATGCACCTGAACTAAAACATTTAGATCATGGTTATGTTCTAACGAATATGAAAGTGCAAGGAAAAGATAAAACTTATGCAATAGGACTTATTGAGTCATATAATAAATTTTCAGCCACTTTAAGAAACTATTACGTACAAATCTCTCGCGCAGTAGTCAATATGACCTTGATTACTGATGACAAAACTCGTCTAACCAAAGCATTGGAATTGAATGATGATACTAAAAAAACCGCTCTTGATTATGTTTCTGGGAAACAAGTAGAACAACATGAACAACGCTTTGAACATCATCCCAACTCAATATCTATTGAAGAAATAAAGAACCAGAAGCTTCATTTTGAACGATTGCGCAATAATGAACAAACCATTTTGAACCAATATCCAATCTTTAAAAAGGAAGATAAAAAACACTTGTGTTCTAAATTGTCCTGGGAAATTTGTACCAATCCTGGTTTAAAAAAACTGGCGCGAGTACATCTGGGAGTTTCTGAATCTACGCTTAAAAATGAAGCACTGAAAGTACAAACGATTAGACTATTAAAAGAACTTAATCAGGAAGAACAAGCTAAATTACGAACAGTTAAATCGTACCTTAGCCTATCTACTAGAGCGTCGAAGGAATGGAAGTCTATTTCTCACAACACGAATAATGCACTCCAGAAAAAAATATATTTTGATACCGCCACAAAAAGAAACGAGCTTGCTTTCCAAATCGTAGAACGGATTGAAGAGTATAAGCCTTACCTGGAGCATTTCTCTATTGGTAAAACAAATAGGCTTGGCTTATCCCAGTATCGCATAGAAAAAGAGGATGAGTACGCAATAAAGCAACTCGAAAAATTGGGTAAGCATGCGGAAAAACATCATGTTGTTGCTGCATTAAGGCATTTTTTTAAAGAACAACACCTTGAAAATAAAGAATCCTTAGCGGTTATGCTAAAAGAACAATCCAAAAAGATTCATCCGCACTTAATTCGATTGAGTAATGAACTAAATAAACCTTTAGCTACGTTATGGAGTGAAATCAATCGTTATGCAAAAAATTATGAGGAAAAACAATTTTGTACTCATCTCAGTATTCAGGAAAAAGTATTTTTTAACTTGATTAAGGAGTATAAATCGCTAAATCATGAATTAGCCACTCACTTTTCTAGCAAACTCTATTGCCTTGAAAAGGGGATAGAAATCCCCAAAAATTTAGAAGAACAGCAAATAAAAACAGTTCAATTGAGAAATCAAATTGCAGAAAAAATTCAAACTGGCTCGCATACTACTAAAGTATTGGACTTTTTTAAACTTGATGAAGAAAAGCTTTTAAAGCAAGCAAATACACATAATAAACGTGAAACAGTGTTATCGTTTAAAGACAGCCTTTCTAACTTTAATGAGCGTAAAGAAGCAGCATTAAAAATTGCAGGCGACATTAAGGGGTTCTATCCCTTAATTAAAGAGTTTGGCGTTAATACCAAAAGATTAAATGCATTTATTAGAGTAGAAGAAAGAAAATCATTCATTAATGAATTATCTGACGCTCAAAAAGTAAACTACCTAAAACTTCTTGAGTATAAAAGTGCTAGCCGAAAGGCTGGTTCTGCTTGGAATAGTCTATTTCAAGATAAAGAACAAGGTAAATCCATTTCACAACAACGCTTAGAGCATGTGCAAAAATTAACAGCAAAACGTAATAGCCTTGCCTATATGCTTCACGATAAAAACGAATTACACGCTTTTTTTGAAAGAGAAAAAATTGATGTAACAAAAATAAAAGCACATTCTAAACAACACAAATCTCGTTTAGAACATGTAAGGCAAATGAATGTGTCTAAAGAAAACCTCTTGAATCAATTAAAACATCGTGTACCTCAAATGAATCAATTTGAGGCGCGATCCTGGCACAAATCTTGGAATGAGTTCTCGCGTCAAGTAAAGAGAATAACAAACCAATTTTCTCTATATGAGCAGGTTATTACCTCGAAAAAAAATAACCCACTAACTGTTACTGAAGAGCAAAAAGCGCTGTTAAACAAATATGAGTTAAGCCATGTTGTAACACAAAATAATCGTGTAAATCCAATTCCTAATAAAACAAATAACCGTGTCAATACCTTAAATGAATTCCTGGATGCTAAAACAATCAATGATTCATTACTCGCTAAACCAGAAGAAACCTATCGCGCCATATTTGGAGAGCCTAAGAAGATAACCTCAAGAGAAATGCGCTACTCTGGAGGTCTGGTTATTTCTTTAAAAGGGAGCAAATCAGGATTTTGGTATGATTTTTCAGAAGGGACTGGTGGCAATCCATTGCAAGCAATTATGCGCGAACGTGGAATGGATTTTCAAGAAGCATTAAAGGAGGGTGCTAGCATTTCTGGAGATTACAGTTTTAATAACTCAAATGTAATACGTCAATTAAAATCAGAGAAAACTCAACTCAATAAGAATGAGGAAAAAAACAAAATACGCTCTGCACAAAGCATCGTAAAAGGCGGTGTACCTATAAAAAATACATTAGCCGAACGCTACTTAAACGAACATAGGGGCATTGAAAATCCTGAGCGTCTAAACGTTTTATTTTGGCCTAAAGGCGCTGTATGGAAAGGCATAGATGATAATGGAAATCTCTATGAGAGAATCAATAAAATACCTGCATTATTAATTCCTGCATACAATGAAAAAAATGAAATAACTGGTGTTCAAAGAATATATTTAGATCCTAAAACAGGAAAGAAAAATACATTTATGGAAACTGCAAAACTGTCTCAAGGAAAAATAGAAAATAGTGCTGGAATACTTCAAAAGTCAGAAAAACTTGGAACACTTTATATAGCTGAAGGGCCGGAAACTGGTGCATCGATTGCTATGGCAAATCCAAATTCAACAGTGCTTGTCTCGTTAGGACTTTCTAACTTAAAAAACCTAAGTTCTCTTATAAAAAGATTTCATCCTAAAGAAGTAATTATTGCAGGGGATAATGATACATTATCCAAAAATAAAGCATTAAATATAACCCATGAAGCTCAAAATAATTATAAAGAGAATGGTATCAATACACGTATTATCATACCAAAATCATTGCCTGGAATGGATAAAACAGACTGGAATGATGTGCATAAATCTTATGGATTATCAGCTATTAAAGAACAGCTTGGAATTGTTAATAAAGATTTAAAAATCCATGAATTATCCAAAAATTTCCACCAAGAAAAATCAACTATTAAAGAAAATTATGCGGCTATTTATGATCGTTCCATGACTCAATCAAATAAAGTAAATACGATTTTAAATCGAATGGAACAACAAAAGTCTTATTCTACTTATTCCACTATAGAAAATAATATTAAAATAAAATCTTCTGAAATATCCCCTCCATCACCCCAGGTAAAAAGGAATCAAAAAGCAAAGGACTTAGAGCTTTAATTATTTAAAGCTCTTCGGGTTTTATACCCATTAATTCTTGATATTTTTCATTGGTTAAGTCCTGTAATTTTTTAAACTCATCTTGGCCATATTGAAGCTGTGATGTGGCTATATTTTTAAGTAGGGCGTTCATTTGAATTGCCAATTTAAAACAATGTTGTTCTATCTTGCTAAACCGATCTTCTGGGCTTTTAATTTCGTCTTTATTTTCAGTAACCATTAAACCAATTTCAGCCATTTTAGCTACTGTATAGGATAAAGAATCTTCATTATCTCCTGCATAACTGATAAGTCGTTCATAAAGATCTTTAGGAAGTGATACGGTGACACGTGGCATTAAAATCTCCTTTTTTATGTTTTTTCTTCATTTGAAGTGATGCATTTGTTATGAACTGCCTGATGCATCAAAGATGCATTTATAGACCTTGAAAACACTATACCATTTATGTTCCTGACGTACAATTTGTCATAAGTGATGTATTTATGATGCATTAATATGAGTGTTTTTTATTCAAAAATAGACTTATATCGGACTCTGTTTGTTCAAATATTGTCTTATATATAATAATTTTGAAAATCATCGCCTTTCTAATAAAAAAAATAATAATAATCAATTAGTTAACACGAAGCATTCTAATGCGAAAGGTGTGCTTGTTTCTAGAAGTCTTTATTTTGTTGTTTTATTTGATGAGTTAATTTTTTATATTCGTTTTGTGCATTTTTGTGGAGCGCATACCAATTGCGCGTATGTGATTGATTCGGTTGCTGATGTTCTCTAACATCTGATTTTTTCAATTTGAAAAAGGAATTTTAAATGATTGTACTTATTCTAGTTTTTGTAGTTCTTGCATACGTCACCTTTTTTACTGAATATGCTGATGAGCAAAATAATGAAACTAATTTTGATTTATCACAAAATAAAACGGAGTATAATCCTGCTACAGGATTACCCATGATTGGGGCATTAGACAGTATGGGAAATTCCATAGGTTCAAGTGCTTTTGATCATAACTCGTGGAATAGTGATTATCATTATTCAACGTATAATAGCAGCAGTTATGATTCATTTAGTAATCGCTATTAGCGAATACTATTTTTTATGTATAAATAAGGATTTATTATGGCTTTAATCAACGCAAGAAAAACACCTGAAAAAGAAAAAATTAAAATCGAAATCAGCAAAGACATTTACGCAGAAATAAAAGAATATTGCTCATGGGTTGGTATCGATGATATTAGCCATTTTTTTGAAGAATCATCTATGATGATTTTCTCTAAAGATAAAGAATGGAAACAACATCAAAAAGAGAAAAAATCACCTATTAAATCCGTTTAATATTGTTCCGCATTAAGACTTAATTTAGTTAACATATAATTTTATAAAAAAAGGATATCCGAGTGAAAAGCTGCATTAAGGCCGCATGTAAATACATCGTACCACTAACTATTATTGGTCTATTTGGTTTTCACTCTTATTCCGTTCAATCAAAACTGTAAAAAAAAGAAAAACAAACCTATATAACTCTAAAAGAGTTATCTGAAATTGCTGCGAAAACTCATGGTGTTGAACCTCCTTTTCTGGATAAGGTCATGATAAACATTGTGGATTGGTTTATCCCTGCCCCGTTTATCAATAAAAATGAGTCTTTAAAACTACTGGCCGAACATACAAAAGAACTCACATCAGAATCAAAAAGAATTTATGTGTCAGCAAGCAAGGCTGGGGAAATTGTGGTTACAAAGAATTTTAATTTCAACTCATCTGATATTAAGGAATCAAAATCCATACCCATGGGTACCGTGTTTAGCGCATTCGTCATGGCTCCTTTTCATGATTCTGATAAACCAAATCAATTACGATTTAAAATAAACATCAACTCCATGTCGTGCACAGCAATTGCAGATTCCATTTTAAAAACAGATTATAAATCAGGGACGATAGTTGCAAAAATTAGCGGCATAAACTGCACCAACGAAAACTCAAAATCGATACCCTTAGAAGCAGTGGGATTGGTGTCAGGTAGGGTGCTATCCTAAAATGAATATTAGAACCTTACAAATAAAAGCACATGCAATAGTATTAATTTTTTCCTTAATAAAACGAAAAATGGCATTTCTTTTACTGTTTATTTTTTTGATATTTAGTCACTCTATTTTTTCTTACATGAAAAATTTTTTATCGTTACTCTTCAATGGATTGGATGCTCTAATTTTAGATCACACCATTTTTTATTATTCTTTAATCCTAACGATCAATGTACTGGTAATTGCTAATGCCTGCATCAAGCAGGCAACCGGCAAAGTAAACGATAAAAATAGCAAATAAATACCTCTTACATTCAAATTAATTCCCAATCCCCAAAGTACCCGTCTTTGGTTTTAATTAAATCCTCATAAACGCACATTTCCAAGCCATCTCCTAGCTCATCCCATCCCGTTAAATCCTTAGCTTCCTTTAAAGCACTATCATTAACAAAATACACTCGTGGCACGCCATAAGTCCATATCATCCCATCAACACCATTCAGTGTTGCCCCCTCGAAACCCCAATCGTCATTCATTTCTTGTTCTGGGGTATTGCGTCCGTGATATAATCTTAATTTCATCATGTGCCCTCTATGTTCTGTTGTTAGCCCATTACTTGCTCTAGGAGTGAAGCAAAGGGATGTCCCTTTGCTTATCAATTCCCCAATTACCTCTTCATTTCCATCATTTTTTCAGTCAACGTCCACAAGGCACGATTTAGTTTCACATTTTGATCAATGGCCTTTACTTCTCTCGTTTTTGTTCGCGTGGTATAACCGTATTTATTTAAACGCTGACCGCGAATCCCGCCCTTAATTAAATTTTCTTGCAGAACATTAAACACCGTAAACAGATCATTATCTTTTTGATCCACATAGCGTCTTGGCTGCAATAAATTTTTAGGTGCAACAATCATCCCCCCTTCTTCATCAGAGAATTTTAGTGAATGGGCAGCTTCGGCAAAAAGCATTTTTTCATCCTCATTTAAATGAATTGAAGCCATCTCGTCTGAGACATCAAGCATTGTGTTCGCGGTTTCAATCACTTTATAAGTGCCTTCAATAACATTGCCAATCACATCGCCTTGATGTTTAATTCTAATTTCGTCATACGATTGCCCCGCAATCATTCCATTACTGCATACGACCCGAAAAAGACCCGCCATTAATCGATAAGAAGACAAGCCATCATGAGAATTGATAAGGACAAGCTCAGGATAAAGCCCCTGATTATTCTGCCTGGCATCATAGCGTTGAAAACGGAGCATGTGTTTTGCAAATGCTTTTGATTCTTGCTTCAAACTTTTGGTCTGAGTTGCCCAGGTTGGAAAAAAGCCTTCCGACATTAATTTTTCAATGATTTGCTCTGTAGCGATGGGTGAGTACTTAGTACTTGTTTTATGGGAACTGTCTTGTGTAAATATAGAGGGGGCTAATTTAAATAGTTTTTCTTTTGATAAAATCGGTAACATGATGTGTTTCTCCTATGTTTTTACTATTGTTCTCAAGGAACATATACAGTATCGCAAAAAAGCGCGTCTCTGTCAACTAAATTGATAAACTTATCTTATAAATTTAGTTTATCATAAATATTGATATTCCCTGTCACCCTTGTTATACTGTTCTTGTCTTAATGACACATAGTAAAAACATAGGAGAACACAATGACCATTCCAGAAATTATCCAGCAACAATTGCTGCACACCAATAAAGCCATCGTTTGGTCGTGGGGCGTGTCTAAATGGTATGAACTATCTGCTAATGCGCTTGCACTAAGAGTATCATGCGCGATACCTAGATGGATTTGTCTGCATCGAGCTGGATGAGGCACACGATTTATATGACATTTCTTTTTACCTGAATAAAGACTTTTCAGACATGCTGGTGTGGCCAGTAATACCCTATAAACCAATGAAAGGCGTGTATTGTGATCAACTGGTCGAATTCATTGATAATAGAATAGAAAAAATACCCGATTATAAATATTGATTAGCACCCTACTCCCATTATAGGGAGTAGGCTATCAACAGGAGTAGACCCATGAAAAAATTATCGTTTGCCGTTAAGGCAAACATGAATAAACCCCCAAGAGTTCATGTGCAATCAGCCGATAAAAAAACAACTTATGGCTCATTTCAAGCAAATCACTGCGATGAATTTAATGGCTGGGATAAATTAAGCCAGGAAGAAACGATTGAATTAAACCACTACATGAACAATCTCAAAGCAATTGAGCATTACTTCTCAACAAAAGCGCTGTCCGAACAAAAGGATTTTAGAATCCGATTGCCCAGTAGTTTCATGGATACTCTTGATGAATTAAGCACGCTATGCTTTGAAGAACTCCTCGATTTGAATGTTTATGATGCCATGATTAGTGCCGCTATTGGTCAACTTAAAATAGCAACGGCAGGCCTTCCTGATGACAAAAAACAACACGCGCTAACCCTGCTTAATCAACTGGGATTATCTGAAAATGTAAAAACAGACGTGTCCTTAAAGATACAGGCCGTATTCTCTGAATTATTATCCATCCACAATAAATCAGAAAAATTGCACCAGAAGGCCAAGATGCTTTTTAATAAAGATAAAAGTATTGCTCCGAAAACCATTGAAGAAATCGCAAAAGGTGAATTATCAACGTCTAAATGGTTGGTTGCTTGTGCTATAGATATTTTACTGGAAGAAAAACCAGATATGGTGCAAAAAATATTGTCTGATAACGACATCTTGTTTTTGTGGGCTAATCCTTTACTTAAAAATCATAGACCAATCAAGGAGCTGCTCGATAACTTGATCGCATTGAATAACTCGGAAACGTTACGCAACAAACTAAACTCCATGACTAATTTTAGTTAAAAGCTTTCCAAAATATCACATTTATGCTATAAAATACTATGAGAATAAAATTTTACCAAAAACAATCGGGCAAAAACCCTGTGGCGGAATTTCTAAATGATTTGCCGTCCGATGAGATAGCGCGACTTGCCGGTTGTTTAAAGAGCGTTGAAGAGTTGGGTTTTGATAGCCCAAGGGTGCAATTCAGGCAAATTAAAGGCTCGCTTTGGGAAATTAAAATTAAAACATCGCGCAGTGGTTATCGGTTTTTTTATGTGTGCATCCAAAAAGAAGTGATTGTTCTTTTACACGCCTACAAAAAACAATCACAAAAAGCACCAAAGCAAGATATTGAACTGGCTGAAAAACGAATGATGGAGGTATACGACCATGAAAGCACTTACCTTAAATGAGTTTATTGACGACAAAATCAATAAAGACGAAGAATTTGCCAGGCACTATGAGCGTGAGCAAATCATTAATAACATTGCCGTCATGATTGTAAATGCTCGTAAAAAGCGGCATATGACCCAATCCGAGTTGGCCAATAAAATTGGAACCAAGCAATCCGTTATTTCTCGCCTTGAAAGCGGCAATAGCTCGTTTATTCCATCATTAGAAACGTTGGTAAAGGTTGCTGATGCCCTCAACATGCACTTAAAATTGCAATTACAAGCCTAATAAACATTTGGCCAACAGCCAACATCGAATAACAGTACATTTTAAAGGACATAAAATGGCATTAGATTTTTCTAAACTGAGTACAGGACAAACTGTTGATACAGTCTTAAAGCCAAGAGAAATTTTTAGCGCCTTACCCAATAAAAAACCAAACAAATTCCATTACCCCCGCGATGTGCAATCTCAAGTATGGAGCAAATGGTTTGACCGCAAAGAAGAACGCAACCTGGTTATAAAAATGAATACTGGTGGCGGTAAAACAGTGGTTGGCCTTTTAATTTTAAAAAGTTGCTTGAATGAGAAAAAAGGGCCTGTAGTTTATATAGTTCCAGATAAGTTTTTAGTAGAACAAGTATTATCCGAAGCCAAAGATCTTGGATTAAATGCCGTTGATAACCCTGAGAGTGAGAGTTTTTTAAAAGGAAAAGCAATTCTAGTAACTAATATATATAAATTAATTAACGGGAAATCAGTCTTTGGTGTGGGCGATGAAGGAGCAAAAATACCCATTAAGACGCTCCTTATTGATGATGCTCATGCGTGCGTCAATACAGTTGAAGAACAATTCACTTTGAACGTATCATCATCTAACCCAGCATATAAAAAATTATTTAGCCTTTTTGAAGAAGCAATGAAAAGGCAGTCGGAAGCAAAATACTTGGAGATTAAAGCAGGAGACCCCTTTGCTTACATTCTGATCCCATATTGGAACTGGCAAGAAAATCTAAGTAACGTAATGCATGCTTTAATTGAAAACAAAAATCATGACGACATAAAATTTAAATGGCCATTAATAAAAGAAAATTTAGAACGATGCAGTTGCGTTATTAGTAAACATTCCATTGAAATTACGAGTAATTGTATTCCAATTGATGCGATTCCTTCCATTAGTAATGCATCAAGAAAAATATTTATGACCGCGACATTATCAGACGATAGCGTCTTAACCACCCATTTTGGTGTTTGCTCCCAATATCTTAATAACCCTATCACTCCAGATTCAGCGGGAGATGTAGGTGATCGATTAATCTTATTACCACAAGCTCTCAACACGAATATGTTCGATAGTGATGTTAAAGCATTATGTTTAGAATTATCCAAAGAATATAACGTGGTAGTTATTGTCCCATCTAACAAACGAGTGGAGTTTTGGGAGGATGAAGCTGATCTCATTTTAAATAAAGACACTATCCTTCAAGGAATTGAACAACTTAAAACGACTCATATTGGCTTAACGATTTTAGTGAACAAATATGATGGGATTGATTTGCCCGAAGATGCTTGCCGATTGTTAGTTATAGATGGATTACCAACCGCCCGAAATAATATTGATAAAATTCGCCAGAGCGAGCTTTCAGGTAGTTCGAATAGAGTAAATCAAATCGCTCATAAAGTGGAACAGGGGATGGGGCGAGGTGTTCGATCTAATGATGATTATTGCGTCATTTTTCTTATGGGAAAAGATCTAACTTCTCAGCTTTATACAGGCGAAACTTTAGAACTATTTTCACCGGCGACAAAGGCTCAACTAGAATTATCAGAAAGGGTAGCAGATCAAATAAAAGATAAAGGAGTTGAGGAAATTAAAACCGTAATAAACTACTGTCTAAAAAGAGACCCTCAATGGGTTGAGTTAAGCAGAGGTATTATGGCTGACCTAAATTATTCCAATAAAAATACATCTGACTCAATAAAAATCGCTTTAAGAGAAGCTTACGATTTAGATCGCTCAGGAAAACCACAAGAAGCAGCAAACAGAATTTTGCATGAGATCAATAACTCAACCGATGATCTTTTATTAAAAGGCGTATTAAAACAATACATGTCCGAGTATATAAACAAGTACGATAAGGTGGAATCGCAAAAAACCCAACTATCCGCTATTTCTGATAATTTAAGGGTTCTTAAACCAATCGAAGGCATCGGTTATAAACCATTAAAACCCTATACGGGATCCCAAGCAATACGATGTTCTACCTATTTAAAAGACAAATTTAAGGATGGAAACAAACTTATTATCTATGCGGAGGGAATATTTTCAAAACTTATATTTAGTGAAGACACTGCGAATATATTTGAGGATGCTTTGAACGAGTTAGCGTACCTTCTTGGATTTATAGGTCAACGTCCAGAAAATGATTATGGAAAAGGGCCAGATAATCTCTGGCTGCTGGATGATTTAAAATTTTTAGTTATTGAATGTAAAAATGGTGCAACCACGGAGCTTATTTGCAAACGCGATTGTAATCAGCTGAATGGTTCTGAAATTTGGTTTAATAATAATTACGGCAATGGTGCCCAATGCGTACCTATTATGATTCATTTATCTACTTGCTTTGAGTATGCGTGCTCTCCAAGTCAAAATATAAAAATAATAAATAAGAGCTTATTAGAAAAATTAGTTAATAACGCCCGTCAATTTATAAAATCTATAGCCACTGAGAACAAGTTTGAAGACAGTACAACGGTCAAGCAACATCTGGCACAATACAAGTTAGAGGCTAATGATATTATCGCCAGTTATACAAATGCTTTTAAAGAAAAGAAAAGTTGAACACTTTATAGGCTGGGCAAACAACTAAACAACAGCGTTTCGATATATGTTAATAACGAATACCTCGTTGGCATTATTTTACCAACCTTGAGTTGGTGGAACACGTCTAAAAAAAGGGTGAGAATGGGAGCCGTACTTAATTTTATTATTGATTCGATACAAGAAAGTTTTTTTCACCCAGCAAGGTTTATAAGAAGAATAAAAAATCACCCACCGCTGGACGGGATATTGAAAATACCACCACAAACGGCCAATGCGAATCAAATAATTCATTGGGATAAATGGGATGGTTGTCATTTTGATAAAAAATACGTCTTGAATCTCATGAAAAGATACGAATCCATACAACAACAATATATTCCAGAGCTGGAACATCTGGTCACAGTGAACGAAACAAAAAATTGGTGGTGCGATATTCGCGACATTGATTGCCTTAGCTCATCAAAATCAAATCTGAACTTGTTTACTACCCTTGATGAGTTCGCAACAACCGTTAACTCTAATTTAATTGCCGATGTATCAGAACAAAATTTAGACAAAAATTTGCAGTGGGAACGTGGACGGATACTCAATAAGCCTTCATTTTATTGTTATGGATGGGATAACAAACGCATTCATTTATGCAATAGCGGGGGTTCTCATCATTTCTCAGCAGCCCGATATCTGGCCTCTCAATTAAATAAAAAAGTTCCTATATGTGGTAACCTGTATACATTCAATTTAAATGCACAGTCCGTATTCTCTTTATTAAATCAATTTGATCTTTTTTCTATAAATAGTGAAGACTGGTCTTTCATTAGTGATGAATGTATCGATTTTGACGCACCATTTGGATTTTACCCCGCTCCACGACCATTCTACGACCAAACAATTATGTTCCTTCCTCGCAATAATAAACGCTCAATGCGTATTTCCAAACTCTTGAAACAAATTCAGCTATTTGATTTCAGTCTTTTCTTATTAAAGTCGCTGAAAAAGCAAGAGAATGAAAGTGAAGTAGAATTGCAAATAGGGTTTGAGAAATGATGAAATAAACAGCCGATCTAAGACGTATAGAGAGAAGCAATAGCTTAAACTCAAGGGAATCATCAGCCCCCTATTTAGAAATGCTTATTGAATGATCCAATTTATTAAGACGCTCTACAGCCGAATGAACATTATGCCCACGAAACTCATAATGAGGCCACCTAGAAAAACAGTCTTCCAAAGCGGATAGCATTTCATTACGGGTCATAGGCGTTGCGCTATAACCTGGCCAATCTTCATAACTATTCGTTTTTGCATCAATACGCCATTGAATTACCCATACTTTTTCTTCATCTTCTCTGCTCATTATCCACCCTCGTTCCTACATACAGCACTTATTTTACAACAGGGAAGCTCTAAGCGTAAAATAACGCCTTCATTTCCAAATTTTATAGCGCGATTTAATGTCCAATCTATATTTAGAGAAGCCAACCCCATTAATCAACCAAGAGGCTCAAGAGAGCTATTGGAAACAGCCCATCCCCCTTGTTACTAGGCTAAGCAATGAAGCCCCATACCCGTTAGATGCATTACCCAATATACTTCAACGTGTGGTTCATTCCTACCAACGCTACGGGCAACAACCACTATCCTTAGTCGCTAATGGTGCTTTAGCAAACCTCTCTCTGGCCTGCCAGTCTCATGCTAATGTGGCTCGTGACACCTATTTAACCAGCCCTGTTTCCTTATATTTTCTAGTCATTGCCAGCTCAGGAGAGCGCAAAAGTGCTGCTGACTCCATTTTTTCTAAAGCCATTCGTCAGTGGGAAGCCAACATAAGAAAAAAGAGAGAACCTGAACGATTAAGCGCACTAACCCAGCACAAAGCCTGGCAAATGGAGCGAGATGGGCTACTCACCCAAATCAAACGCGCGACCTATACAGGCGAGGACAGTGAGCACTACAAAGAACTCCTTGAAGAGTTGGTGCATCAGGAACCTGACATTCCCATACAGCCTACTTTATATTTTGAGGATGCAACCCAGGAAGCCCTGGCTATTCATTTAGCGCATGGCTGGCCAAGTGCCTCACTTTGGTCTGATGAGGCAGGAATTATACTCGGTAGCCACGGCATGCAATCAAACCCCTTGCGTTTTGTTGCTTTGCTCAATCGCTTATGGGAAGGTAAGTCCTTTGCCGCACATCGTAAAACCTCGCAAAGTTTTATCATTGAACATCGGCGCTTAACGCTAAATTTAATGATGCAGCCCTTGCTACTCAACCAAATGATTCATCAGGCCACAGGTATTAATCGTCAAAGTGGATTTTTAGCACGTTGTCTTCTCGCCTATCCCGATAGTTCGATGGGAAGTCGTTTTTATCAAGAGCCACCAGAACAAATGATTGGTTTATATGAATACGAACAGCGTATTACAGAATGCCTTGATCACTCGCAACGCTTGACTCAGGTGGGGTGTATTAACCTACCCACCCTGAAAATGTCGCCACAAGCCAAGCAGTTATGGATTCGGTTTTTTAACACTATTGAATCCGGCCTGACAGCCCAGGGGCAGTGGATGGAAATCAAAGACTTTGCCAGTAAAGCCGCTGAAAATGCAGCGCGAATGGCAGCACTGTTTCATCTTTTTTCAGGACAAACAGGAGATATCAGCGCCGAAGAGATGGAGCAGGCCATTACGCTAATCCAGTGGTATTTGTGTGAAGCCAGACGACTATTAGAGCCTCAATCCTCCCAACCCTATCTTGAAGAGGCACGTAAACTGCTTGATTGGCTCCTGACACAAAAACCAGCAATGCCAACCCCAAGAGAAATACTGCAATTTAGCCCTTTACGTACTAAAGAGCTAAGGGATAATGTATTGGAAACATTAATTGAATACCAGTACATTCGCCTCATTAAATCAGGAAATAAAACCCAAATTGAACTCAATCCCCATTGCCATTAATCAAAATCGAATTCCCATTATTGCTACAATTGCTACATAGACGCAATTGACGTTGAAAAGGCACTGCTGTTGTCTTTTCATGCGATAAAAATCCAGTAAATACAAGAAGATTGAGTATTCCTTATGGTTCAAATCAAGACGATTTAGCGTAGCAATTAAAAAGCAACAATATTGCTACACATCGCTACACACATCAAGACACCAAAACACAACCTTTAATTTACAAAAGAGGATGTGCTCAGTGCTAGCAAGAATTATTAAGTGCTATGTTTGAAATAACATCCTAATTTAATAGGGGTTATTCTCAGGAAGGTACGAAATTTCCCAGAGCATGCCAACAACCCTTTACCAGTCTAGGCTACAGCCAATAAATTGATTTTTTCGTTTGATATCAAATTTTGTATAACCTCTTGTAAATTAAGGCATTCTTTGTTGTTGTAAAATTCATATATTCCAATCAAGTTAATATGTTGCCATGCCACAGGAGATAGTCGAATAATTTTAGGCATTGTATTAGCTGTTGATGATCCTGTTTATTTTAAACAGTTAACTTATGCCTGCGCATATTGGTTGATTAGAACACTTAAACAGCTTGATGCGATGAATTTATTGGAAAACGAATGGATTTGTCCAAATGGCCCTGTAGATATGGAATCTCAATGGGATCCAGATAAAAATACTTTTCGGCCAAGAAGATTATCCAGACTTGAAGCATTTATTTCCTGTTCCTGGATGACAGGTCACCTGCCAGAATTAAGAGAAGCTTCTACACGATTATTTAATTATTTAAAAAAAGCATGGCCAGAAACATCACTTATTGATGTTTTTCCAGTTTTCAAAAATTGATAACAATATATGAAATTTATAAAACCAATAAATATATTAATTTACATAAAGTTATGAAGATTTTGGTAGTCAATGGAAAATCAATTTATTGGCTGTAGCCTAGACTGGTAAAGGGTTGTAAGGTTGTGCCGGGAAATTTCGTACCTTCCCGTGTAGAACCCCTTTTTCATCAGCATTCAAATGAATTGAGGCCATATCATCAGAAACATCCAGCATCTGATTCGCTGTTTCAATCACTTTGTAAGTGCCTTCAATAACATTTCCAATAACATCACCCTGATGTTTAATTCTGATCTCGTTATACGCTTGCCCCGCAATCATTCCATTGCCACACACAAGACGAAAAAGACCCGCCATTAAACGATAGGAAGACAGTCCATCATGTGAGTTGATAAGAACAAGCTCTGGGTAAAGCCCTTGATTATTTTGTAAGGCGTCATGACGTTGAAAACGAAGCATATGTTTTGCAAATGCTTTAGATTCTTGACGTTGGCTCATGGTCTGAGTTGCCCATGTTGGGAAGAATCCTTCTGACATTAATTTATCAATGATTTGCTCTGTTGAGATGGGTGCGTACTTATTGCTTGTTTTATGAGAGCTGGCTTGGGTGAATATGGAAGGAGCTAATTTAAATAATTTTTCTTTAGACAAGATGGGTAACACGATTTCTTCTCCTATGTTTTCTTTAATGTTCCTAAACGAACAAGTACATTATGACAAAACTAGGAATAAAAGTCAATTAAATACGTCTTTTATTTAGATGCTTTTAATATCATTGGTTGTAAATGTATAACAAAATCGTTAACTTAGTATTGTGACTAAGCAGCAACTCGATCATTAATAACCAAAGAAACGGAAACGTGGGCTTTTGCCAACATATTCACTAACATATCAATTGTGAATTTTTGAATCATACCTCGTTTTAAATCACTAATTCTCGGCTGAGATACACCCAGAACTTTTGCAGCCATGGCTTGGGTTAAGTGATGATCTTTAATATATTGTTCTATAGCACGCATCAGAGAAGCTCGAATTTTTAAATTCTCAGCTTCAGTGCTATCAAAACCTAAATCATCAAAGATACTTCCTTTTGTTTCATGAGTAGTCATTTTATACCTCGCTCTTATATTGAGCTATCTCTTTAAATCGCTTTTTTGCCAGTTCAATATCTTTTTGGCTCGTTTTTTGAGTCTTTTTAATAAACGCATGCAAAATATAAATGCCGTCTGCAAATTGGGCGGCATAAATCACACGATACTCATTTTCAACATGAATTCGTATTTCTTTAACACCTTTTCCGATGGAAGCCATTGGCTTCCAATCTGCCGGTTCTAAACCACGTTGCACTCTATCCAGATTATATCCGGCTACTTGTTTTGCCTGTTTAGAGAACTCCAGCAGTTCATCGTAACTAGAGCCTAACCATATTATTCTTTTCATAGTTAATTATATAAAATTTTATATATTTTTGCAAGCTGAGCAATCGCTCACCATCTCAATTAATGATTTAAGTGAGTAGCCACACAAGCAAATAAAGACAGAATCTATTTCATGTTGATCCTGACTCTTTCTATAAAGTTCCATCAGATATTCTGATTGTTTGTCACTATGTTCTTCATCCTCACCCATCACTTGAGCAACATATTCAATTAAATTCATGACATATCCCTATAATTAATCTTAATTGGCAGAACTTCTATTCGGAAGGTTCTGCCACCTAGCTAATTTTTAATTACCTTGAGTTAAATCCCAATCCCCGTAATACCCATCTATCGTTTGGACTAGATCCTCTTGAAACCTCACAGCCAATGCAAAATCTCCAAATAAATCCCACCCCGTTTGCTTTTGTGCTTTATAAAGGTGTTGCTCATTTTCAAAGTGAACATACATTTCACCGTATGTGCCAGTTAAACTAGTAATTTCGTTAATGGTTGGACCATCAAAACCCCAATCTTGCAAATGCTCATCAGGTGTTTTTCTTCCATGGAATAAATATAATTGCATGTTACATCCCTCTTTATTCATCTCGGTTAAAACCCCACAACAAATAATCGCTTTGTCGTGGGGACGGATTTAATCAATTGCTGCAAAGATTTCTTTAAATTCGTGATGTTGTCGGGCAAAGTCTAACAAGGCGTAATATTTATCAATTATTTCATCTGATTCGGTACGCCATGCAAGATTATTTAGAGCGTAGGTTGTAGCGATAATACCCGCTGCATCACAAGATACGCTTCCCTCATAGCCATTACCGTGAATAAAAACATGGAATGACTCATCTGATTGGGGTGCCATATAAAAACCATGATTACTCAGCTCATAGAAATCCCAATACCCACCATTGTATGAGTTGCAAATAGTACCCATGGTTCGGTATACCATGGATTCAAAGCTTAAGTATTCTTTATTTAAATGCTTAGGAAGAAAGGCTAATCGTTGATTGTCTGAAATTAATTGGGATTGAATGAGGAATTGTTGTCTTTCAGTATTCATGTGAAGCTCCTTATTTTTCTATTATGTTCCTGAGTGAACAAATACAGTATCTCAAAACAACCTGAAAATTTCAATAAAAAACATCTATTTTTATGATGTTTTTATATTTATTTTAGCTAGAGCACTTGATACCCAAATAATAATGCATCATTTTCTTTTTATGCTTCTTCCTCTTAAAAGCATGGCCAACATCCAGAAAAAGAAAATAAAATTTAACCCTAATTTTTTTAATCATAACAATATCCTTATCAATTCATTTATTAACAGAAAGAGGACATAACCTCTTTCCGTTGATATGCGATTACGTGCGTTATGCATATGATGAGTAGTAAAGTGCCTCGCCAGACCAAAGACTAGCCCTACTGACTTCATCAATCTTCACTGAACCATGCATGTTAATTCTTTTTCTAAAAGGCGGGCTTATATAATTACCGGGGATTGGTTTCGTTTTTCCACTAAGACCGAAGCCATCAGAAATTAATTCTTGTTCTAGCTCTCGTAATTCCAAAGTGGTGCGACCAATAAGCTTGGTCACTTCGTAAAAATCTATATTTGTTTGATCGTATCCCCAGCTTGCATACAGGATAGAACCAATTTGAAGGGAGTTGTGATTCATAAATTTCCTTATTGTTATCATTTATGTTCCTAAGTGAACAACTACATTATGGCAAATTAGCCGCTAAAAGTAAATATATAACATCTTATTTATAGATGTTTTTATTACATATAATATATTGACATTGTTGCGCCTACTGCTACAATAGAATGGGTCAATAAGGACAATGAGGGAAAGAGTCATACCATGATTGCCACAAACCAAACGAAAGTGCCACCTGAGTTTAATACTCGACTCAATAGCCTTATTTACTTGCATGGCCGAAATACATCAACACCTATCCCAAGAGATTTTAAACCCTGTTTTACAATGAGAAACGCAGCCTACAATGTTCGACCACCTATATCTAAAAAAAACGATATGCCTGGTAGAGAATACTTTAAACATTTAACAGTTAATGCCGTTTATAGCAGCCTCAACGATTCAATGAATACCGCCTCGAATGATTACATAAATCCGCAACTTACCTTGCTTGAGACAATAAAATGAAAAAACTATTACGACTTGAAATTAAACAAAATTTACGTAGACCTCCACGGGTTTACGTCAAATCAATCGACTTAAAAACCATTTATGGCTCTTTTCATATTGATGCCCCAGATGCTTTTGATGGATGGGACTTACTATCTTCTGAACAAACCATTGAGCTTAAACAATTCATGCAAAACGTTACTGCCGTTTATGAGCATTTAAACCCTTCCCCTGCAAACACACTGACAGACTTTCGTTTTCGCCTTCCTTATGAATTCCTAAATACTTTAGAACAAATTGAAATCCTGTGCCATAAAGAAAAAGTGGAACTCAATGTGTTTGATTCGATGATTACAAGCATGATTCAGCAAATTAAAATAGCCACCAGTAAACTATCAGGTCATGCCAAAGAACAAGCCCTTGCCTTGTTAGATCGCGCCAATCTTGCTGAGTATAAAAAAATTGATTTTAGCCCTCAAATTAAAGCCGTATTTGCAGAACTGCAAGCCATTCACAACCGCTCTGAAAAACTACACCTTAAAGCCAAGGATTTATATAACAAAGATAAAAGTTACTCGCCCTTGGCAATTAAAGGAATGGCCGAAGGGGAAACCGTCCCATCAAAGTGGTTGGTGTGCTGCGCTATAGATATTCTAATCGATGAACGAAGCGATCCTCTTAATTCTATGCTGTCTAGTGACGATCTATTTATGCTTTGGGCAAAGCCTTTACTGAAAGAAGAGTTTTCAAAAGAAGTACTTCTTAGTAAAGCTCAAAAGCTAGAGAAAAATAAGTCACTTATTGATAGAATCACACAATTCAATCGAGTAATTTGAAAATTTGTTCATGCCGCTTTTAAGGAATTTGACTGTCATGCTCAATTTTAAAGTAAAAGTGACTTTGTTTTTTTCTGCATTGATGCTAATTCAAAGTTTAATCGGTTATGCTTTGTTTCAAGAAATTAAAGAGGATGATCAAATGATGCTTACAGCGATTCAGGCAATGATGATTATATGACCAAATTAAACTTGACTAAAAATAGAGCATTAATCACTACTTAATAGCAAATTACCCCCAAGAAATGTCTTACATAATAAACAGCATCTTGGTTAATGCCTTAATAGTGTAGAAAAGCTATACTGAATTTGTTTGGCGCAGCTGAGATGTTGACAGGATGTTGAGACACTAGCGAGTTCAAGGATGAACTCAAATCAATGGCATTTACAGCTGCGCACAGGCACAAAACAAAAACCACCGTTAACCAACTAACTCTTTAGCCTTATCCCAAATATGCATCAATTCATCAAAGGGCAAGCCTTCTAGGTTAATCAACTCACGCTCTTCAGCAATCAGTTTAACCGCACGTAATCGCCTTTCAAATTTCGTTAATGATTGCCCAAGGGTTACTCGGGGACTTAACTTGCAAAAAATACACAGGGAAAACACTGCATGGAGTAAATCGCCAATTTCTTCTTGCAAAGCAGTTTGATTCGCTTTAGAAGGATCATGTTCAAGATGCTCTTTGATTTCATCACACTCACTGTGGATTTGAGTCATGATTTGGTCGGCACTTTGCCACTTGAAACCAAATTGGGAGGCTTCTTCCTCCAGAGCACTAATTTTATCCAAAAAATCCATGTTCAGCCTAAAGGTGATTTGATGAGTACTGTATGTTGTTTTCAACCAACAACCATGAACCCTTCATCATAATATTTGATAACTAAATCTGATTTTACAACGTTTAATAGCTGCACGTAAAATACCATCTCTTTACTTGATAGAATATATTAACCAGCCATCAGTTTTATGTCACAGAACCGTTAACCTCTAATACTTTCTAGCCAGGAACTCCAAAAATCATGTGCATGTGCATAAGTATCTTTAAAAGCTATTTTTCAACTCGAATAGAGAATATATTTGACACTATTTTCAAAAAATGAAACAATCTTGCTAGGTTTGAAACTGACCCATCCGTCTGCATCCTATAAAGGAAATGGTAAATAGTTTAATCAACAAGTTTATTGGTAGTTATCTTTATTCTGAATCATAAAGGGAATCCATAACGCAGACACTGGTATTTTTTCCCAATTGATGAGGAACTTATGATGTTGTCTATAGAATCCGTTAAAAAACAAGCCAACCTACTTAAAACATTCCTAAATGAAAAGCATAGCAATATTTCACACTCATCTTGCTTACAAGCTATAGCAAAGATAAATGGCTACAAAGATTGGAATACTATGCAATCAATGCTTGATCACCAAGAAGAGATTAATGATATGTCCTATGATAATAACCCGAAATCCTATGTGCATGATGTTGCAGACCGATTACATGAGCTAGAATCTTATGTATATGAATTAGCTAACCAGGTAGATAAAATTCAGTCTAAAGTAGATGAACATGATCCCTATATTTTGATGCAACAAGGAATAGATCCCTGGAACCCACCAGATTAATACAACCATCTCAAGTGCCACCAAGAACTAATAATAATTATCAGGAATACTTATATGTCATACTCTATGAATATCGAAGTTAATGAATTCCCTTTTCAATTTGGACGAATGGGCTATCAAACCCATTCTATAGGAATTTTTATTGATTTTTCTAATGTTAAAATTAAAGAAGCAATAGAGACAGGAAATGAAAATTTTTACAATGCTATTAAATCAGTTTTAAGTCAAGGTGATGAAATAGATGCTTTGTATGAAATGACTAATTTTGAACATTATGCATTACAAGGCCATGGATGGAGGGCACTAACGGAATACTACGATTTTGCCTCTCTTGAAAAATTTAAATTTCAGGCTGAATTAGTACTTGCCAGCAAACATGCAAACGAAGAGCAACGAGTTATTGTCAAAAGTGGTGTACAGCATTAGGCGGCGTTTCTGTCTGATTGTTC
>NZ_CALMPD010000150.1 GCF_937871865.1 uncultured Legionella sp. | reverse complement strand
TGAATACTCTGGCTTATGAATTACAATTTAATCCACAAGAATTTGGTAATAAAATTTTAGACATACAACAAAAGATTGCCAAACAAAAGCTGGACTTGGCTATCGATGGCAAAAATGAAAAATTACAAGCCGATCTGAAAAAAAATGAGCATGATTTGGCTGACTATTTGGCTGTTGTAAAATGGTTAGAGTCACCTGAGAGTTGATGATGAGAATTTTAATAAGTAATGATGATGGTGTTTCCGCTCCTGGAATCAGTGTGTTGGCTACTGAGTTAGCGTCAGTCGCTACAGTTGAAGTCGTTGCTCCTGATCGAAACCGAAGTGGAGCCAGCAATTCTTTGACCTTAAGAGACCCATTGAGAATAAAGAAGCTCGAAAATGGATATTATAGTGTTGAAGGAACACCAACTGATTGTGTTCATTTAGCATTAACCGGTTTTTTAGAGCCGGTCATTGATATGGTGGTTTCAGGAATTAATGAAGGGGCAAATCTAGGCGATGATATCCTATACTCCGGGACTGTCGCGGCTGCGATGGAAGGGCGTCATTTAGGGTTACCTGCCATAGCTATTTCGGTGGTTGGTGATACCAACCTGCATTATGATACTGCCGCCGTTATAGCCAGACAGCTCGTGATGAAATTAAGTGTCAATAGTTTGCCATCTCAGACTATTTTAAATGTCAATGTTCCTAATTTGCCTCTGGATCAAATACAAGGAATTCAGGTAACTCGTTTGGGAACAAGGCATAGTGCAGAGCCAACTATTAAAGAATATGACCCACGAGGGAGGCTTATTTTTTGGGTAGGTCCACCCGGATTAGAAGCCGATGCAGGACCTGGAACTGATTTTCATGCTATTAATGCAGGGTATGTATCTGTCACACCGCTTCATCTGGATATGACGAACTATAAATTGTTTGATCAGTTATCTAACCTGCTTGATGATGTTAAGGTACAGGATTGAGGGCTGCTATTGACCTTATAGCTTTGTTTCTATTGGTTTGTTCTAATGAACATGAATTAGAGATTTTATAATGTTAAATTCTTGCAAAAAAATTTTTTGCCTCCTTGCTGTACTCATTCTTGCCGGTTGCGGGGCAAGAAATGAATTGGCTCCTGTCAGTGAACTCAAATGGCAACCTTATTCCAGATATCAGAAAACTCATACTGTTCGCCGAGGCGAAACCCTTTATGCAATAGCGTTTCGATATGATACTGATTACAGACAACTTGCTCAGTTAAACCGTTTAAGACCTCCTTATTCTTTGAGAGTTGGTCAGGTACTTAATGTTCATGGGGTATCGCGAAGACGTTATCCAGTAAGAAAACCATATCAGACTAAATATTCTCGGCCTGTAGTGCGCGTGCAACAGCAACGAGTAGTTCATTCCCCAGTGATTTCTTCGCCAGCTGTTTCACGTTCCGGGTGGTTGTGGCCTGTCAATGGTCAAGTGATTGCTTCATTTGTACCTACCCAAGGAAAAAAAGGCATAAATATTGCATGTACTAAAGGCAGTAGAGTTCGGGCTTCCTCGAGCGGTGTTGTTGCTTATGCTGGAAGTGGATTAGCGGGGTATGGTAATCTGATTATTATAAAACATAATAATGAATACTTAACTGCTTACGGTAACAATTCCAGAAATCTGGTTTCAGAAGGACAAAGAGTCAGTGCAGGGCAGGTGATAGCAGAAGCAGGAATGATCGAACGTAAGTATTGGGGAGTTCATTTTGAGATCAGAAAAGCAGGAATACCAGTCAATCCATTGAATTATCTACAAAAAGGTTGACATATAACTTGTAGTTATAGCAACAATAGACTTGTTTAGAAGTTAGGGTTTTCGAGACAGGGCTAAACATTATAGGTGATACAATGAGCGAGGAAGATGAGCCAATAAAAGAAACGGAAATTAAGGAAGAAGAATGGTCAGAGCCTGATGATGATTCTCTCTTAATGGAAGATGATCTTGAATCGGTTATGGAGCGGTCTGAAGACGATGAACTTGTCGAACTACCTGATTTCAGTGATGATGTTGTTTTTCCTTCTTTTCACCGTGGCAAGAACATTGCCAAGGCGATGGATGCAACGCAGCTGTATTTAAGTGAAATAGGGTTTTCACCATTGCTTAGTGCCGAGGAAGAAATTCACTATGCTACCCTGGCTTTGAAGGGCGATATAGCGGCGCGCAAGAAGATGATTGAATCGAATTTGCGTTTGGTGGTCAAGATTTCACGTCGTTACCTTAACCGTGGTTTGCCGTTATTGGATTTGATTGAAGAAGGTAATCTTGGGTTAATGAAATCGGTCGAGAAATTTGATCCTAATCGTGGGTTCAGATTTTCAACTTACGCTACCTGGTGGATAAGACAAACTATTGAACGGGCTATCATGAACCAAACGAGAACGATTCGTTTGCCCATTCATGTAGTCAAAGAATTAAATGTTTATCTTCGGGCAGCAAGACAGTTAACACAAAAACTTGATCATGAACCTTCTCCGGAAGAAATTGCGGAAATGGTTGATAAGCCATTAGAAGACGTGCAAAAACTTTTAGGCTTAAATGACAAGGTTACTTCTGTTGATACACCAATAGGGTTTGATGAAACTAAATCATTACTAGATACCATTGCAGATGAAAACAGTGTCAACCCGGCTGAGTTGTTAACGAATGAAAATCTTCGTTTACATATTGAGTCGTTGTTGGATAAATTGACTGACAATCAGCAGCAGGTTATTGCACGTAGATTTGGTTTACGAGGATTTGAAAAAGCAACCCTTGAAGATGTAGGCAAAGAAATAGATCTTACTCGAGAACGAGTTCGTCAGATTCAGGTTGAAGCGTTAAAAACCTTACGAACTTTGTTGGAGCGAGTGGGATTAACTCAGGAAGATTTGTTCTAGTATATTCGATGAACGGCTAAATATTATTTAGCCGTTCGTTATTTGATAAGTTCTTCATCAACCTGCAATCGCCTCATCCAGGCTTTTTATAAACAATACTTTGGTTTACTGTGTATTTGTCTTAAACACCGTTTTGAAACCCTGCCAGCATTTGGCATAATCTTTTTGTAACGCTGGATTATGAAATGCCTGTTCGGTGACAAGCCATACATCTTTGGTTTCAAACATGAATGCAAGTGAGTCATAGTATTCTGGTTCTAATGCTTTTGTCGATGCTTGATCATAAGATACATGATCAGGTCCATGTGCAGTCATGCAGTTATGAATACTTATGCCGCCAGGAGCGAATCCTTCTTTTTTCGCATCGTATTCTCCACGAATTAATCCCATTAACTCACTCATATAATTACGATGAAAGTAGGGGGGCCTGAATGTATGTTCTGCTACCATCCAGCGTGGCGGAAATATGACAAAATCTAGATTTGCTACGCCCGGGGTATCACTTTCAGAGGTTAGCACTGTAAAAATAGATGGATCAGGATGATCAAAACTCACTGTATTAATGGTATTAAACAGATCCAGGTTATAGCTGTATGGCGCATAATTGCCATGCCAGGCAACTACATTAAGGGGAGAATGATCGCTTACAGCAAACCACATTTTGTTTTGATGTTTGCAAATCAAGATGCTTTCTTTACTGTCTTGTTCAAAAGCGGCTACCGGATATTGGAAGTGACGGGGGTTCGCCAAACCATTGGCACCTATAGGACCTAGCTGAGGTAAAGTAAAGGGATTTCCTCTATTCTCACAGATATAGCCTTTTGCTTGTTTCGTATTTAATTTAACTTTAAATTTTACTCCGCGAGGAATGACAGCAATCATACCTGGGCTAATTGTTAACAGACCAAATTCCGTATGGAGATGCAGTTCGCCTAGATAGGGGACAAAAAGCATCTCCCCGTCATTATTAGCAAAATATTTATCGTTCATCGATAAATTACAATGATAAATGTAAGTATTTACCATAGGGGAGCCGGCTATGTGGAATATTCCTTCCAGAAAATCACAATCAATTTGTGAGCTGGTATACAAAGGTGACCAACGAAGTGGGTTAAGTGCTTGTTCGTCACAGAATGGGCTTATAATGTTTTTTTCATAAGGATAGTAGACTCCCTGAGCTACTGACGGAAGAATTCTATAAAGCCAGCTGCGTAGGTTATTGTGTCTGGGGCGTGTAAAGGCCGTACCGCTTAATTGTTCTGCATAAAGGCCTAAATTACAGTGTTGAGGCGAGTTTTGATTCGTCGGTAATGCACCTGTCACGGCTTCACTGTGATGATAATTACCAAATCCTTGCATGTACACTGTAGGTCTCCTTTAGCTTTTTTATTCTTCTGGCTAGCATAGACTAAAAAAGTTTAAAATGTCGATAGTGAATGCTGTTTAAAGCGTTCTTTTTAGTGATAGAGCAATGTATAATCAAGGTAATTAAGTATTTGGTTTGAGGTGGAGTGATGGCTGGTCATAGTAAATGGGCTAATATTAAATTCCGAAAAGGAGTTCAAGATGCCAAACGAGGTAAAATTTTTACTAAATTAATTCGAGAAATAACAGTAGCTGCTCGAATGGGTGGTGGTGATGAATCAACCAATCCCCGCTTGCGTGATGCGGTGAAGAAAGCACTAAACGCGAACATGAAACGCGATACCATCGATAACGCGGTGAAACGTGGTGTAGGTGGATTAGATGGTGATGCAATGGTTGCTATGCGCTATGAAGGATACGGCCCAGGTGGGATTGCAGTCTTGGTTGATTGTCTATCTGATAATAAAAACAGAACGGTGTCTGATGTGCGCCATGCGTTTACGAAAAATGGCGGTAATCTTGGTACTGATGGTTCTGTGGCCTACCTGTTTGCTAACCAGGGGGAAATTCTTATGGCGGCCGGACAATCTGAAGATCGCGTTATGGAAATTGCCATCGACGCAGGGGCTTCTGATGTTAGTGTTGATGAAGGTCAAATAGAAGTAATTGCTCCTGTTGAGGCATATCATAGTGTATTAAATGCTTTGCAGGATGCTGATTTGAACATTGAGCAATCTCAATTAACCATGCGCGCGCAAACATTAATTGCTATAGATGATGAAAATGCTGAATCTTTAATCAAGCTAATTGATATGCTTGAAGATTTGGATGATGTGCAAGAAGTTTATAGCAACGCTAAATTCTCTGAACACGTTTTAGAATCAATGAATTAATGACCATTATTTTAGGGATAGACCCTGGTTCACGGATAACAGGTTACGGTTTGATTAAAGAATCAAACCGTAAAATAGAATATATTGATAGTGGATGCATTCGTACTTCTCCTAATGGAGATTTAAGTCAAAAGCTATTGCAGATCTATGACGGAATTTGCCATTTAATGGATCAGTATTCTCCCTCTGAGGTTGCTATTGAACAGGTTTTTATGCATCAGAATCCTAATTCAGCATTAAAACTTGGACAGGCAAGAGGGGTAGCAATGGTCGCTGCAGCTTCTCACCGAGTGACGGTCAGCGAATATTCCGCGCGGCAAGTGAAACAAACAGTAGTAGGTTACGGTGCTGCTGAAAAGGATCAGGTGAACCATATGGTAGTTAGTTTACTGATGCTCAATAGCTCACCGCAAAATGATGCTGCTGATGCTTTGGCTATTGCTATATGTCATAGCCATATGAGAAGTGGTTTAGCTGCTGTTGTTGGCAGCAACGGATACAGTCGAAGGAGACGCGCACGATGATTGGTTGGTTAAATGGGCAAATTGTAGATAAGCATCAGCCAGGAAAATTAGTTCTGGATGTAAATGGTGTCGGTTACGATGTTGAAACCTCTTTAAATACATTCTTCCAACTTGACGGGCATAGTGCTGGTGTAGGCTTGCATATTCATACCATTGTTCGTGAAGATGCATTATTGTTATATGGATTTCTTGAGAAACAGGAACGAGCTTTATTTCGGGCATTAATTAAAGTGAATGGAGTCGGGCCAAAGCTCGCCATGGCTATTCTTTCCAGTATTTCCCCTGATGAATTCATTCAATGCATTCACCAGGAAAATGCAGCATTACTGACCAAATTACCTGGCATTGGTAAAAAAACAGCAGAGCGTCTGGTGGTTGAAATGCGTGACAGCATTAAACAATTTGGCGAAGTGTCTTCTGATCAAATGCCATTACAAAAAGCAAGTTTTAGAAGCCCTGATGAAGCAGTGAGTGCTTTAGAGGCTCTAGGTTATAAACCTCAGGAAGCGTTAAAAGTAGTGAATAGAATTGATGATGGGGTTAAAAGTTGTGAACAGTTAATCCGGGAATCATTACAAATCTTGTCTTCAATCTGATTGATTATGAAGGTGGGCCTCCATTTTTATTGCGCTTTGATTGTTCGAGAATTAGTTTTGCAATGAGTTTAAATGGGGTGAGCTCTTCATCCTCACTATGCACAATATTCTTTAGGTTATTCTTTAGAGTGTTATCAGAAGATATGGATGCTATTAAATTTTGTTCAGCAACTTCTCTATAGATGGGATCTTCCAGACAATTTTCAAGAATTTGTATTAATTCGTAGATAATTGGTTCTTCACTTACTAGCAGTGCTTGATTTAGATGGTAAAAATCAACGCTAATATCTGGTTTCATAATACCTTCTTCAACTTATATCGAAATTATTTTATCCTTGTAATATAGCATTGAAACTAGGGGAAATCGTATCTTTATTATATGGATTTTCTTGATAAAAAGAAAAAAAGCTATCAGTAACTCCTTGTGTCAGTTTCTTGTGTCGGATATCCAGCCTTTTCGTAAATAAACTTAGATTTTCTTTCATTGTGTCTAGTTCTAGCTGGAATTCCGACCAATTATTAGCGGTCATCTTCCAGGCTATGTTTAAAAAATCTTGAATGTGTTGGTTTAATTGTATCTGGAGTTTTTGCTCCTCAGGCATTAATGTATTATTTTCACATTGTATCGAATGATAGTGATTTAACCATATTTCTTTTTGACGATGGGTTAGAGAGCGACTCACCATTGCTATATCGTTTGACCAATAGGATAAAGCAGAATACTCCCAATCGACGATACTCACTTTTGCTTGTTCTATATCAACATAAATAGATGTGGGGAGTAAGTCGGTGTGACTGTAGGTAAAGACAGGATTAGCGTGTTCCAGTACTTTAAGTATTTTATGACATGCCTCAGCAAAGCTTTTCAATAGTATTGTTTTCTCCTCAGAGATATTGGCCATTTTTTTGAATAGCGCGCTTTCTGCATCAGCCAACATCTGTTCCAAGGGATATTTTGTTTTAATACCATCAAGTCTTTGATATTTTTTTATTTGTTGTGCAGTTAAGTAAAGTGCTTTATCAACCAGTTCTGGAGTTTGAAATTGAAGCAGTTGATCTAATCTCATATTTTGATTTGGTTTTAAGCTGATTTGAAACTCTTCACCATGAAACAAAACATTGGTTTCAATTCCATGTTCTTTTAGTATATTTAACACGTGAGCTTCATCTTCTCTCTTATAAGGCGCCCATAATGTGCCATTGACTCGCACCAAATAATCTTTCTCTTTTGTTTTAACAGAGAAAAATGTATTGGTAACTCCTAATTTTTTAGCTTGTGCTAATTCTTGAGTTATCTGCTCTGGAGTAATGTCTATCTTAAGCTTTGTAAACGCCACAACAATTTTATCAACTAATACCGTCTGTTTTATTTCGTTATTCATTGTATTTCTATTTCAATATTTGTTTTTACGAATTTTCCTGGCGTGTTCACTGGCCCACAAAGGCGACTATTTGCATTGATTAGCACCTCATAATTATCTGGTTTTGATAATTTGTTGATCATGGATACCGGAGTCGGTGTCGCATTGATTCGCATGTTGGAAAATGGCTAAAGTCGAGTCAATATAATTACTTGGCTTATTGTATCATTTATGACCTCCATGTGAAATGCATGTTTTTAGTGTTCGTTTAATAATATTCTTCGTGCGTTATTACCTTTTCAAAAATACAACAGACAGGTGCTAGATATTTTCAACTGATTGTTTATTCAGAGGAGGCTAAGTGTGATGTTTGCGAGAAGTATCAATTAGTTTTGGATGTGATTGGTAGATATACTCGTACTATAAGACCTGAGCCTGTTTTTTGTGAGTCGAGAGCGACTCTACCACCGTGCAAATCACAAATTTGTTGTACAATAGCTAATCCTAGACCGCTACCAGGGCTTTTGTTTCCTAGTACGCGGAAAAAGCGTTCAAATACACGTGCTTGTAATTCTGGAGGGATACCTGGACCATTATCAGCAACTTCAAGGACAAGCTCATTGTCTTGTTTTAAAAGGCGAACAATAACACGTCCATTTTCAGTGCAATAACGAATGGCATTATCTACTAGGTTGCGTACTAAAATGCCTAAAGCAGTTGGGTTGCCGCTAATTTTGGGAATATTATCATCATGTTCAAACTCTAATTCTATTTGTTTCTCAACCGCAGATGGTGCAAGCATTGCCAATATTTCTCGAGTGAGTTTACCTAGATTCACTGCATCAGCATCATTGAGACTGGTTGCTTCAGGAACGAGTCGGCTCATCGTTAATAATTGTTGAACTATATGTGTACTGCGATTAACGCTGGCTATTAATTTTTGCAGAGCCTGATTCTTTTCTTCAATGTCATTTGAATTAAGCGCAACCTGAGCTTGGGCTTTAAGTGCGGCAAGAGGGGTGCGCAGCTCGTGTGCTGCATCTGCAGCAAAACGCTTCTCACGTTCAAACCCTTCTTTTAGCCGATAAAATAATTTATTTAACTCATCAATTACAGGTTTGATTTCCTCTGGAACTTCTTGCAAATCGACAGGTTCCAAATGGGTAGGGGCGCGGTTTGCTACTTCCTCAGCTACTTTGTCTAGACTGTCTAATCCGCGTCCAATAATGATCCAGATCAATAGCCCTGATAACGGGAAAGTGAGCAACATGATGTATAAATCATCTTGAGCAATTCTGTGACCCAGTTCATTACGTGTATCATATCGTTCTGCCAATACGGTTCGAATACCTGCTTTATCATTATAAGTAGTAAATACTCGCCAATTCTGATCGGCTATTTTTTTATCGCTAAACCCATCAACCTCAGAAGTTAAGGGAACCTTGGGGGCAGTGGAGGAATGCAATAATAATTTGCCGCCATTAGTCCAAACCTGGAAGTTGAACTTATCAAGATAATTCGCTGGTTGTTCATCATTTAAAAATCTTTTTTGATAATAAGCATCAATTTTTTCGGGGACGGTTTCCAAGGCTTCCTGGATTTTTGTCAAGGGTCTTTGATGAAGATCATCCCCTAATAATGCCTGGTAAGATAGAGCAGATATGGCCATCAGGGTATCCAGGTGATCCTGAATATCCTTTTGATCAAGGTAATAATTACCTATTGCTGTAAGCGTGGTCGTAATCGTTATAGCGAGAAGTAGATTGATTAATAGAAATTTTCGTATAGAAGATTTCACGATAAAAGAGCACCATCATTTTTCTCAGCCATATAGCCGACGCCTCGAATTGTTCTTATAAAATTTGCGTTCAATTTTTTTCGCAAATTATGAATATGAACTTCAAGAGCATTACTGTCTACGTCTTCTTCCCAGCCATAGATACTTTGCATTAATTGCTCACGAGATAAAACCTGACCACTGTTTTCCAGTAATTTTTGTAGAAGAGCAAATTCTCTACGAGGCACATTGACCAGTATGTCATCTACAAGAACTGAATGAGCAGCTGGATCAAGAGTAATATTTCTATACTGCAGAACGGAATCAGCTCTACCCTGAGATCTTCTTACCAATGCCCTGATTCGAGCACTTAATTCATTTAAATCAAAGGGTTTAATCAGATAATCATCAGCACCACTGTCCAAGCCTTTTACTCTATCTTCAACGGACTCACGAGCGGTGAGTATTATTATTGGAGTAGCATTACCATCATTTCGCGTGCTTTGTAACAATGAAAGACCAGAAAGTTTGGGTAAACCCAGATCCAGAATAATTAATTCAAATGATTCGGACTTTAGTGCTGCACGGGCAGCTTCACCATCTTTCAGCCAATCAACAATATATCCAAACTGAGTCAGACCAGTTTTTACAGCATCACCAAGTAGTTCATCATCTTCAACAAGTAATAATCTCATTTCAGCTCCTACTAATATATCATCATTTATAGATAAAGATGCCGCGCAGATTACTGCTTTTCCAAAGCACTTTCATCCATATGTTTGGTTAGATAAAAGGCTTGTATCAGTACAAACAGTAAAGTAAATCCAACGCCACCAAATAATTTAAAGTTAACCCATACATCGGTGTCATAATAGTAAGCAACGTACAGATTTAAAGCGCCCATTAAAATAAAGAATAATGTCCAGGCCATGTTCAGTCTGTGCCATATTTTAGTTGACAGCTTCACATTGGCTTCCATCATTTTTTGAATTATGGGTTTGGAGCCTATAAAACTTGAGCCGAAGAATACTAAGGCTGATAACCAATAAATACCTGTTGGTTTCCATTTGATAAACCATGGATTATGAAAGAAGAGGGTAGCACTACCCAATACCATAATGATCGCCAAGCTAATCACATGCATTTTTTCATAGCGTTGGAATTTTAGACGATACAAAGCAACTTGGCTTAAAGACGCTGCCATTGCAACAGCCGTTGCAATATAGATCCCAAAAAATTTATAGACTATAAAAAAAAGCACTATGGGGAAAAAATCAAACAGTAATTTCATATTATTTAATATATTAATTAGATATTAAGAGTATAACACAAGTTTTAATACACTCCTGCACGCTTCGTATCTGAAAAGGAAAATAAATGAATAAAATAGAACAAAAAAAGGAATATTATCTTTTGAATCAACGAATAAACTCAATATAACGCCATTTCTCAATAACTTGGGTAATTCTTTCTATTTCGAATTACCGCGAGCAAGTCACTGTAATTCGGTACACAAAATTGAACAGACTCTAGCCAATTCTTATTTTTTGCCCTAAACGCAGGATCTTATTTTTGCGTAAGCCTGGGTTTAGTGCCAGGATAGCTTTTACTTTTGTTTGATTGCGTTTTGCTATCACGCTTAAGCTGTCTCCCTTTTTAACAATATAAACAAGTTGTTGGCCTTTCGACTGGCTTGAATTATTTGGTGCTGTCTTTGAGACCGGGAGCTGTTGTTTCACAATCACAGGAGGTTTTTTGGAACTTGGAATCAATATGGCTTGATCCTGCTTCACATTATTGCCAGTGAGTTGATTTAACTGCTTTATTAATTTAACTGTGGTGTTATATCGAGCAGCAATAGAATCCAGGCTATCACCTTTTTGTACTTGATGTTTTGGCCAGCTTACTCGTTTGTCTTCTGGGAAATTGGATAGATTCAGATTAAATCGCTCTACTTTCTCTGCTGGTATTAATAATTTGAACGGTTTATAGGGAGCTGTGGTCCAGCGGTTATATCCTGGATTTAATTTTTTTAACTCTTTATATGTAATGCCTGCAAGCTTGGCTGCATGGTTTAAGTCGATTTGACTGCCAATATTTACTTCTTCGAAATAAGGAAGGTAGGGGATATTGGGTAGACTCACATGGTAACGTCCTGGATTTTTAATTATCTCTGCCAAAGCTAATAAACGAGGGACATATAATTTGGTTTCTCTTGGTACTGGAAGATTCCAAAAAAAGACCGTTTTACCTGGATTAGTAGTTGATTTTATTGCTCGGCCAATGGTTCCTTCTCCTGCATCATAGGCGGCAATTGCTAATATCCAGTTACCATTAAAGAATTTATTCAGGTAAATTAAATAATTTAATGCTGCGTCAGTAGAGGGGCGAATACTGCGTCTGCCATCAAACCACCAATCTTGCTTTAATCCCAACTCACTTCCTGTTCTGGGCATCAATTGCCACAGTCCCGCGGCTCCTGCTCCCGAATAAACAAAAGGATCATACGCACTTTCTACCATTGGTATGAGGGCCAATTCACCAGGTAATTTGCGCTTTTTAATTTCACCGATGATATGGTAAATATAAGGTTCTGATTGGCTACTTACTTTGTTAATGTAGCTAGGATGTGCTACTAACCATCTTATTTGCTCTTGAACTTCCGGACGCGTTACTTCATGACTTATCGTGAATTCTCTACGTAATACGTCCCATACGTCAGGAGCTGAGCCTGCAATTGAAACATTAGAAACGCCCATAAAACTAAAGATACACAATAAAAAACCTTTTATAATGAATGACTTAAATTTCAATGGTATTACCTATGCTTATAACTGGCCAGACAGTTTACTAAAATTTGACGAATGATTAAACCCTTGGTGTTTTTATGTTGCTCATTTGGGTTTTTTATAACTCCAATTGATCTTTATTTGAATGTGTTTTTTTGACTTCTTAGTGTTTTAAATACTTCCAGAGAATCTGACGTTAATGCACCATTTTGAAGGCTATAATTGATTACACTACTCTTATTTGTACGTAAGAAAGGATTGATCGACAATTCTAATTCGAGAGTGGATGGCAAAGAACATCCTAATGTCCGATGCTCAAGTTCTTGGGAATAGTTAATTATAGCCGGATTTTCAGGTTCAACGCGCAGGGCAAATCTTAGGTTTTGCCGTGTGTATTCATGGGCACAAAATATTTTGGTTGATTGTGGGAGATCTTTAAACATGAGTAACGATTGATGTAACTGTTCTATTGTCCCATCAAATACTCGTCCACAGCCGGCGGAAAATAAAGTGTCACCACAAAATAACCATCCCTGTTGAGGTTCATAATAACTGATGTGAGTCGAGGTGTGGCCGGGGTTAAATAAAATACGAAAATGATGTTGTCCTATCTGAATCGACTGGTGCTCATACACTGTTATGCTCATTTTGGGAAATCTTGAGTCATTAGGAGCATAAATTTTAGCTTCTGGAAAAGCTGCGTGTAATTCACTTACTCCACCGATATGATCATCATGATGGTGAGTTAATAACATAGAGCGCAATTTCATTTGGTGTTCTTTGGCAAATTGCAGTACGGGGAAGGCCTCGCCAGGATCAACACAGTCAAACGCCATCGTCTGTTTGTCTGGCAATGCCCAAATATAATTATCGGAAAATGCCGGGATAGGATATACGTCCATTATTATCTCGTCGCATTATGGCTGTTGGTATTCTATTATTTTGATTCAAACTACTGAAATGTCAACAGCTCCTGATGCCATTTCAAAGCGGGCTCATGCTAAAAGTATCATGAGCCAAATTGATGAGGGAACTGTCTTTTTGATAACCGCAAACCTAAATAGCAGTAGTTCCAGTATGGGATTCTATAATGTAGGAAGAAACACCGGGATTAAAATACGTTCGTAGAATATCCAGTGCCTGTTTCATCTCTGTGGCCAGAGTAAAGGGTGGATTTATAATCCATAAACCACAGCCGGTCATTCCATCTTTACGGGCCATGGTCAGATTAAATTCAATATTCAGAGCATTGTTCGCTCCTATATCTTTCATTCCTCTGATAAATTGCTCAGTTAATTTTCTATTAACTACAGGATACCAGATACAATAAACTCCAGTAGAGAATTTGGTAAACGCATGTTTTACCGCTATAGGGATTTCTTTATATTCTTCTTTACGTTCAAAGGACGGATCAATAAAAATCAATCCTCTTTTTTCTGGGGGAGGTAACAAGCCTTTCATGCTGGCTATTCCGTCAGTGTTGCTCGTATGTACTTTTTTATTAAAATGCGCCATTTCATTTAAGACATCAAATTCAGCAGGATGCAATTCACATAAATACAATCGATCTTGCATGCGCAATGCATTGATTGCTATAAAAGGTGAGCCAGGATAGTTTCTTAATCCTTCTTCATGATTTAACTCTTTAATGGCTGAAAAATAATCTTTAAATATTAGTGGGAGTTGTTTTCTATCAGGCCAGATAAGTTTAATGCCTTGTTTGTATTCCCCTGTTTTTTCAGCTTGTTTGTCTCTTAAATCATACTTACCTTTTCCTGAATGCGTCTCAAGGTAAAATAAAGGCTTATCCTTTTTTTTCAAATAGGATAAGAGTTGAGTCAAGGTAATGTGTTTCACTACGTCGGCAAAATTACCCGCATGGTATCCGTGTTGATAGCTAAGCATAAAAAAGTACTTATGAAGAAAATTTCATGGAGTATAACAGAATCCATAACTTTGACGTAACTTCTCAATAATTGATGGCTGTGTTTACAGGATAAGTGACGATGCGCCAGAATAGGAAATATTTATCAGGTTATCGAGATGTTACCAAATATGTGCACTATACTTTTGTTAAGGCCTGAAAAAGGAGGGTGAAATGGCATTGCATGAAGAGTTTGATGAGCAATCGTTTTCTGATTATAACTATGATGATGAAATGGATGATATGACTCATAAAAAGAGAGTCAAACGCATGTTGGAAGATCGGCTGGAAAAAAAACGCCTGAGAGATGAATTTAAAGATGATTTTGATGAATTAAGCGGTGATTTTGATTGGGATGAGCTGGACAAGTAAGCCTCATCCCCTTAGTTTTGTCGCTGCCATCATCGTATTTTCAAGCAATGAAACGATAGTCATTGGACCAACTCCACCAGGTGCTGGAGTTATCCAGGCAACTTTATCCACTGCTTTTTTGAAATCCACATCTCCGCGAATGCTACCATCATTCAATCGATGCACTCCTACGTCAATGACGACCTGATTTTCGTTAAGCCAATCGGCATTGATTACGTCGATTTTTCCGGTAGCGACAATGACATAATCTGCAACTTCAACCATTTGTTGTAATTTTTGAGTGAATTTATGGCAAATGGTAACGGTTGCTCCAGCAAGCAATAACTCCAGGCTCATTGGTCGGCCAACAATATTTGAAGCACCTATAACGACAGCGTGTTTTCGTTTTACATCTAATTGATAATGGTGCAAAAGATTCATTATACCTAGTGGTGTGCAAGGTCTGAGAAGGGGATTGCGTTGTGCCAGCCTGCCAAGATTGTATGGATGAAAGCCATCTACATCCTTTTCTGGTTTGATGTGTTCTATAATAGCGGCTTCATTTATGTGTTTGGGCAATGGTAATTGAATCAATATCCCATCAATTAGCTTAGATTGATTTAATTCTGTAATTAACTGGAGTAACTCCTGTTGAGTTGTTTCTTCAGGTAAATCATAGGAATGGGAGGTTATTCCTACTTCGTCGCAAGCCTTTCTTTTATTATTAACATAAATTGAAGAGGCTGGATCATTGCCAATGAGAACCACCGCAAGTCCAGGCGCACGTTGACCTTGCTGGACATGCAGTTGTACACGTTGTTTTAATTCATTCCGACGAAGAGATGATAAGACTCGTCCATCTAGTAAGGATGCAGGCATATTTTTCCTATAGAACTTTAAGGCGCAATTATGGATTAGGGAATTTGCTAATGCAACATGTTCATGACGGAGATATAGTATTATATTCAACAGGTTTTGATACGATATAGCCAACGGATAATAAATTGATTATAATCATTTATTTATGACGTATTCATT
>NZ_CALMPD010000149.1 GCF_937871865.1 uncultured Legionella sp. | reverse complement strand
AAAATTCGCCAAGCTCTCTTTGCTTACGTCATAAAAAGTTAAATTGACGGCGCCATGATGAGATGTTTCAATTAACACAATTCCCCATCTTAAACAGTGAGGAAGCGTTGAAGAACTGTGGAACCCATGAGATGTTAACCGAATTATTGACCTTAATGACTCAAGAATTTCCAGCTGATTTGACGCGCATGAAAAAAGCCTTCGCCGCAGGTGATTATGCACTCGTTGAACAAACGGCTCACAAAATCAAAGGAGGCGCCGTTTATGTAGGAACAACACGCATGAAATACGCCTGTCAGTATGTGGAGCGCTACTGGAAAAGCGGACAGCGTGACTTGTTTGATGCGCTCTATCATCAGGCAGTAAGTACTATTGAAGAAACCATCACCTATATTGAGGGTTGGCTGCGTGCTCCTTGAACAGTACTTTGTTTCTGCTTGATTTACTTCAGATGCAACGGGCTACCGTGCTGTAGCCCTTTATGATTTAATGTTATTGTGGCGCGCGAAGACCTGGTTTTGGTATCTCAAAAGAACCCTCATTGTGCTCCTCTGCCGCAAAGAATCGGGCATAAGCGTCTAATCGCGCCCACCGCTCTTTAATAAACTCAGCACTGCCCTTTAATTCCTCCTCAATAGTACGGACAAGGTTTTGTTGGTCTGGCAAAGTATTCCTCTTGCCAGAGGCGGCATCCAATTCTTTAATATCAGCTATACATAAATTACTCAGATACCTAATTATTGAAAACGTTCGTTTTTGAGTAGGTTAAATTGACTTGGAAAGATCACTCTGTTTATTGGATTCTATTATTCTCAATAACCATTCTTGATATCGCTTTCTTGCTGCATTATACTTCATATGAGTTTTGAGAAAAGAGGGTAACAAATTAATGCCAACAATTAGTGCATTTTATGGAATACTGATACAAATGTTTTGGGGTGATCATGCACCACCTCATTTTCATGCCTTATATGCAGAATATGAAGTGCTTATTGATATTCATACACTTGAAGTGGTTCGAGGTTCTATGCCTCGCCGAGCATTGGCTTTAGTACTGGAATGGGCTTTTCAGCACCGCGCTGAATTACTTGAGGATTGGACATTATGCGAAAACAATCAGTCGCCAAAGAAAATATCGCCCCTGGAATAGTGTGCACAGCTCCCTGGCGATTATCAAAAGTAAAACCACTGCCCAATTATGAGCTGGAAGTTGAGTTTAATGATGGGGTACATGGAATTGTTGAGATGGTTAAATTAATCATGAGTAATAAAGCCGGTGTTTTTGCAGCCCTTAAAGATCAAGACCTTTTCAATAAGGCTCATCTTGAATATGGGGCACTCACCTGGCCTGGTGAAATTGATTTGGCTCCAGATGCAATGCACGATGCAATTAAACAAAAAGGCCGCTGGGTGCTGCAATAGAGGAATTATCATGCTGGTTGGTTATGCGCGCGTTTCAACAGTCGATCAAAATTTGGATCTTCAGCTTTCTGCATTGAGAGAGGTTGGTTGTGAAAAACTATATCAAGATCAAATCTCTGGTACAAAGGCAAATCGTCCAGGACTCAGTATGGCGCTAGAAGTATTGAGAAAAAATGACACATTGGTCGTTTGGAAATTAGACCGATTGGGTCGAGCTGTGAAAGGATTGATTGATTTGGTTAATCAATTGCATCAGAAGGAAATCCACTTTAAAAGTATTACTGATAATGTTGACACATCTACGCCAGCAGGCCGGTTCTTTTTTCATATTATGGCAAGCCTCGCACAAATGGAGCGTGAATTAATGGCAGAAAGAACTAAAGCCGGACTCGCCGCTGCCAAAGCAAAAGGACGGGTAGGTGGTCGCAAACGAAAAATGACCCAAAGTAAAATTGAATCGGCTAAACAGTTACTTGCTTCTGGCACACTACCCAGGGATGTTGCACAAAATCTGGGGATATCAGTACCAACTTTATATCGTTGGGTACCTGCTTCCAATAATCTAACGTAATATACCCAAACGTCTATATAATCATTGCTTCGTTAAAAAATCCTGGTAATGCCATTATCTATCACAGGCCCCCTTCAAGGCCAACTTTAGCTCTGGGTCTAGTAGGTAAGTTGAATTACATTAAAGCCAAGATTATAAATTCATCATTTTTTCTTCGATATAATCAACATTTTTTTGGGTCTCTGTCTTGTTGTAAAAGGCATCGTCAATTTAACTTTTAATAACGCAAGCAAAGAGAACTTGCCGAA
>NZ_CALMPD010000148.1 GCF_937871865.1 uncultured Legionella sp. | reverse complement strand
TCGCCCATCATGTAGCTTGATCCAGAAACACACGTTCCTATAAACGTGTAGCTGCCTCTTGAAGAGATGTGCTCAAGAGACAAAGACAAGTCCGGTATGTTGGAATAGGCCATGGACGCGGGTAATCAGGTATGAGTGGATCTATCCCTGTCCTGTAAGCATTGCAACACATCATAAAAACTCAATTCGCAGGCTTTTAATAAAACCAATAAGTGAAACATCAGATCAGCTGTTTCATTAATCAATTCTTCTCTATGGTGTGTCACTGCTGCAATTGTCGTTTCAACAGCTTCTTCTCCCACTTTTTGAGCGCATCTATTGATGCCGGAATTAAGTAATTGAGCCGTATAACTGTTCGTATTCTGGGCTTTTGCTCGCTGATTAATTAATTCAATTAAGCCATCCAGAAAACCAAGGGTGCTATTATATTCAGGCTGATAACAACTGATGTATCCCAGGTGACAAGCTGGTCCAGCAGGTAACACGTGAATTAACAGACTGTCCTTATCACAATCAGTACTGATGTGTTGTACGTTCATACTATTGCCCGAGGTTTCACCTTTACGCCATAAGCTTTGTCTGCTGCGGCTGTATAAAGTAAGTTGTCCACTGTTTTGAGTGATCAACAAGGATTCTTTGCTCATATAGCCCAACATTAGGACCTGGCCGTTTTGGGCATTTTGAATGATGGCTGGTAATAGGCCATCCATTGTTTGCCAATCCAGGGTGTTTATATCCAAATTACTCATATTCGTACCTCTATATTTTGTGCCTGAAGAGCCGCTTTTACCGCTTTTATTGTCAGCAGATTGTCATGAAAAACACTTGCCGCCAAGGCCCCACTTACTTGAGACTCTTGAAAAACGTTAACAAAATCTTCCGCGGAACCTGCTCCTCCAGAAGCAATTAATGGCACCTGACAGAGCTCTTGCATTTCTTGTAGTTGATTCAGATCATATCCTGAGCGCACACCATCTGATTGCATGCAATTAAGGACAATTTCTCCTGCACCTCTGTCCTGAACCTCTTTTATCCATTCTTTTGTTTTGCGTCTGGAGTTCATGCAGGTGCTTTCATTGCCAGTATATTGATACACATAATAATCATTATCTATCCATTGACTATCAATACCAATGACGACACATTGCGTGCCGAATTGAGCACTCAAGTCATTAATCAGCATAGGGTGTTCCAATGCGGGACTGTTGATTGATACTTTATCGGCTCCTGCATTAAGTATTGATTTGGCTTGATTTATTGTGCGAATCCCTCCCGCGACAGTAAATGGAATATTGATTGTGGCTGCGACCTGATTAACCCAGGATGGAGAGACCGAACGCTGATCGCTGCTGGCAGTAATATCATAAAATACCAGTTCATCAGCTCCGGAATCTGAGTAATGGGCAGCTAATGGGATGATGTCACCAATAATCCGGTGATTACGAAACTTGACCCCTTTGACGACCTGATTATCTCGTACATCAAGGCAAGGGATAATGCGTTTTGTTAACATAAACTAATGCCCTTATTATCTTAGTGACAGTGTACCTTAGCCTGTATTAGCATCGCGTAATACAGGATTTATACGCTTATAATTCATATTCTTTTAAACATTCCACCAGGTCAAAATTACCTTGGTACAGCGTTAACCCCAGAATCGCAGCAGAAATCCCCAGTGCATCAAGAACTGCAATGTCTTCTCTGTTTCGTATCCCTCCAGAAGCTTGCCAGAATATATTGGGAAAGCGTTCTACTGCCTGCTGATACAAATCAAAGTTAGGGCCCGACATCATTCCATCACAAGCAATATCCGTACAGAGTATCTGCTTTATTCCTTGTTGCTGGTAATTGTCTACCACTTCCCAAAGAGTGCTTTGAGAATTCATCTGCCATCCATTAATAGCGGGGATAGGGATCTGGTTTTCAATTCGAACGTCAATGGCTAAAATAATGTGTTCTGGTTTTATTTCCTGAATGATGTCGCTAGTCAACTTCGGGTTGGAAACAGCAATACTTCCAATAACCAATTGATTGATCCCTGCATCAATACATTGCCGTGCTTGCTCTAACGTCCTGATGCCCCCACCAGCCTGAACGGGAATGCCAGTATTTTGCATGGAGCAAATCAGTGGTAACTGCTGCATGGCTCCCATGCGTGCACCATCCAAATCGACTACATGCAGACGTTTGGCAGCTATTCCTGCAAAGTAGGATGCGCGCTCGATGGGCAAAACATCAAACTGGGTGAGTTGATCAAATTGTCCCTGTTTTAATCGTACACAAGCTCCGTCTTGTAAATCGATAGCGGGTATAATCAGCATACAGCCTCCAAAGATAAAAAATTGCTGAGTAATTTCATGCCGACTTCGGCTGATTTCTCAGGGTGGAATTGCATTCCATATATATTCTTTTTGTTAATAATTGCGGTAAACTCTTCGCTATAAGTACATTTTGCCACTGCATATGGATTCTCTTTTAAGGCAAAGCTATGAACAAAATATACGGAGTCTTTTTCGCTTAATCCTTGTTGTAAAGGTGAATTCCCTTGCCATTTCAGCTGATTCCATCCCATATGGGGAACAGGAAAACCACTACTTTTTGTTAAGCGAACAGCACGCCCAGGAATTAATCCCAGACAGCTTATCCCACCTTCTTCGCTGTATTCAAGTAACAATTGCATGCCCAGGCAGATGCCAAGAAGTGGTTGATTTAATTGAGCCAGAACATCTATCAAACCATAATCTCGTAATGCATTCATGCCATAAGCTGCAGTTCCTACTCCAGGCAAAATGACGTGGCTTGCCTGCTGAATTTCTTTGCTGTCATGGGTTAGCTGGTACTTAAATCCCAATCGCTCCAAAGAGTTTCCCAGCGACGTCAGGTTGTTACCGCATACATCGATTATCGCAATCATAGCATCCCCTTGGTAGTGGGTAGTGATTCACTCGTTTGCGCACAGGCTTGTCGCAATGCTCTTCCTAAAGATTTAAAACATGCTTCAATCATATGGTGGTGATTGGTGCCAGTTACACTGAGGTGGATGGTTGCACCCAACGCACTGGATAAGGAGTTAAAAAAGTGAGGAACCATCTCTGTGGCCATTCCTCCAACAAACTCGCGAGTAAACTCTCCCTTAAAGTCGCAAAAGCTTCTGCCACTGATATCAATTGCAATTGAAGCCAGCGATTCATCCATAGGCAAGGTAAATCCATAACGATTTATTCCCCACTTATCGCCTAATGCCTTTTTCAGTGCTTCTCCCAGTGCAATGGCTGTGTCTTCAATTAAATGGTGATCATCAACTTCTATGTCGCCAGTCGCCTGGAGAGACAGGTTAAACCCAGCATGTTTTGCCACCTGTTCCAGCATGTGATTAAAAAAGGGCAGAGGCGTATTAATGCTACTGCATTGATCAGTATCCAGAGTCAGCCTTAAATCAATGGCGGTTTCCTTTGTGGTTCTTGTGATTGCAGCACTACGAGTGCGATTTAATAGTGCAGACACAATCTTAGGCCATGAGTGCTCATTAGATACAAGGAGAAAGTTAACGCCTATATTCTCTGCCAACTCTCGGTCTGTATCTCTATCACCAATAACCCAGGCGCAGGAGTTATCAACGGGGTTTTTCTTTAAAAATTGATCAAGCAAACCTGTCTTGGGCTTTCGGCAAGAACAATTATCTTCAGGAAGGTGAGGGCAGATAAAAATTTCATCGAACTCTATTCCTTGCGATGAAAACAAGTCGAGGGTGAATTCGTGACAGATAGCAAAATCTTCTTCTGGAAAGAGGGGCGTACCTATTCCATTTTGATTGGATACCATAATGAATTTAAAACCGGCTTTTTGTAATTGCAACAGAGCCGGAATGACCCCTTGAGTTAATTTAATTTTATCCAGAGAGTCTACCTGATTATCAAAGGGCTCTTCGATTAAGGTGCCGTCACGGTCAATAAACAATATCTTTTGCATCTTTTAATCCTGAAACATTATTAGAAAAGGAAGCCAGGGCGGCCATTAGTATTTGATTTTGATTTTCGTCACCAACCGTAAGGCGTAAATGGTCGTGTAATAAAGATGCTGGGGGAAAATCTCTGACTGCAATTCCTTTTGTGGCAAACCAGAGAGCCAATTCTCTGGCATATTGGCTTTTAACCAATACGAAATTTGTTTCGGTAGGACATACTTTGTCTATAACAGAACTTTCTTCCAGTGCCTTTACAAGGCTTTCGCGAGAACTCTGAATACTGGTAATTGCTGATGTAAACCAGTCTTTATTGTTTAAAGCTTGTGTTGCTAATGATACAACCGGGCCGGGAATAATATAGGGAGCAATAATCTTGTTAAATGCATCAATCACTGGTGATTGGGCAATGATGCTGCCTAATCGAAGGCCAGCTAAGCCACCAGCTTTGGACATGGTTCTTAATACCACCAGATTTTCAAATCGTGGAATCAAACTGATGGCACTTTGTGCGCAGGAAAACTCTATATAAGCCTCATCAACAACGACAACCGCACGATTAGCATATAATTCACAGGTTGCAGCAATAAGTTCCAAATCGATTAAAGTTCCTGTTGGGTTATTAGGGCTGCAGAACATAATAATTTTGCAATTAGGCTTCCAGCTGCTTTGAATCGTTTCTAGCGCAAGGCTGAAATCAGCGTTTTGATCCAGAGGGCATTGAATGAGTTCACTCTGCTGTAAACGAACATAAAATGCATACATGGGAAACGTTGGGGGAAATTGCATAAACGCATCTTTACCGGCTGTTAAAAATAAACGTGTCACCAAATCAATACCATCATCACTACCTCTGGTAAGGGTAATTTGATTCATGTTTACTCCATATCGCGTGGCTAATAGCTCTTGAAGCTTTAGTTGTAACCGCGTATCTGGATAATAATTAAGTTTAATCGAATCAATTTCAACAGGACTCCAGGGAAGTTCATTGGCGTGCAATCTGAATTCTGAATCTTCGCCACCAGGAACATAATTGGGACTGTTTAATAACTCGGGTCTTATTAAATTAAGTATGGACATTTATACCTCCAAGGCATTGATTCTGATTTGTACGGCATTCGCGTGGGCATCCAAACCTTCCAATTGAGCCAGGGTAATCGCCGCGGGCCCGAGGTTTTTGATTCCCTCCTGATTAATTGACTGCACATTAAAACGTGTTAAGAAATCCATAGTACTCAATCCATTGTGATTTCTTGCAAAACCATTTGTTGGCAATACGTGGTTGCTGCCACTCACGTAATCTCCCATTGTTTCTGCTGCCCATGGGCCAAGGAATACGGTGCCAACAGCGTTTATTTTATCTGTCCAAGAATCACAATCGATTCTATTGATTATTAAGTGTTCGGGCGCATAGCTATTTACAATATCCAATTGTTCCTCTTTATTTTCAGAAACGATAATGACGCTTTTTGCCAGTGATTGTTTAATAATGTTTTGTCTGGATAAATTGGTCAATTGTAATTCTAATTCTTGATTTACTTTAGCAGCAAAATCAATGCTGTCGCTAATCAGAATAACTTGTGAGTCGACGCCATGCTCTGCTTGCGCTAATAAATCAGCAGCTACGAATGCCGGATTTGCCTGATCATCAGCCATAATCATCACTTCAGAGGGACCTGCAGGCATATCAATAGCAGCACCATAGGGATCAATTGACACCTGTTTTTTTGCTTCTGTTACATAACTATTGCCCGGGCCAAATATTTTATCTACTTTGGGGATGCTCTCGGTCCCATAAGCCATAGCAGCTATGGCTTGCGCTCCACCTACTTTATAAATAGTATCTATCCCGCATAACCGTGCTGCAACCAGCAAGTGCTTATCAATTTCACCTGTTTCATTCGGAGGGGTACACAATATCTTGATTGGGCATCCTGCAACACGTGCAGGTATTGCCTGCATTAATACCGATGAGATGAGCGGGGTTTTATTTCCCCCTGGAACATATAAACCTACCTTTTGAATGGGTCTGTAAGTGGTCAGAATATCGATGCTCTCGGCTGTGGACATTGTTGTATTTTCTGGCAATAACGAGTTGTGATAACTGGTTATTGTTTGAATTGCCTGATTTATTGCAGAGAAGGATTGTTGATTAATCTGAGCTTCCCGTATTTTTTCCGGAGCTACTCTGAGAGTATCGAGGCGAGCGCCATCCAGCTCTTGCGTTAAATCAAATAATGCTTTATCGCCAAAGGTTTTAATCTGGGTAAAAATTTCCAGAACTCTCTGGCTCACTGAGTCTGTTAGTAATGGGCGAGACAGGCATTGATCTTTTTCTGTCTGAGATAATGACTGCCAGTTTTTAATGGATAACATTTTATTACTCCAACATTTTCTCTATGGGGAGCACAAGAATAGAGCTGGCTCCTAATTCCTGGATCATTTCCAGGGTATTCCAAAACACTCGTTCACTGGAAACAACATGCACCGCGACCTTGTCTGGATTACCAGGTAAGGGAAGAATGGTCGGTGCTTCTGCTCCTGGTAACTGTTTCGCGATGCGTTCAAGGGCTGATTTGGGGGCATGAAAAACGATATATTTCCGTTCCTGGGCTTGTTGTACTGCCTGAGTGCGTCTTGTCAGCATGTCAAATAACGCTTGTTCTTCTGAGGTAAATTGTTTTTGGGTCTGGATAAAAACTGCCTGACTTTGCAGTACTGTATCTACTTCATAAAGTTTATTATCTTCCAATGTCTGACCACTAGAAACCAAATCACAAATGACATCAGCCATGCCCATACGAGGAGCAACTTCTATTGAGCCTGACAACACAAGGCTTTGTGCACAAATTTTACGTTCATCGAGATACTGTTTCAGCAGATAAGGATAACTGGTTGCAATCCGTTTGCCATCGAGACTCCCCGGCCCTTGATAATCAAACGACTCGGGAACAGCAATAGACAGGCGACAAGTACAGGTGCCTAATTCTAATAATTTATTAAACGGCTTGCTGGGATTGGCTAGTGACGATTCCAAGAGCACATTTTCACCCACGATCCCGCCATCACATAAATCATCAAATACCAAAGTAGGGATGTCATCATCTCGCACAAAGAGCAGATCTATTGGAAAATTATCTACATGAGTCAGAAGGGCGTTTGGTTTGATGCGAAACTTTAAGCCACAGCGTTGAAGAAGGCTGATGGATTCATCTGCTAGTCGTCCTTTTTTTTGTAGGGCAAGGCGTAAACGGTTTTTCATAACTCCTCCATTCTGTCTGCTATAAGCTGATAACCACCCGTCCCAAAACTTAAACAACGAGCTACTCTAGTGATGGTTGTGACACTCACTCCAGTTTGTTCATGAATCGTCCTATAAGGTATTCCCTGGCGTAATAGGGGAACTACCTGCCAACGGTCTGCCATCGATTCCAGTTCTGCCGGAGTGCATAAATCGGTAAAAAACTGCATTGCTTCATCTTTATTCTTCAATAAACCAATTGCATCCATTAATTCTGGAAGGGCAGTATTTTTTGTAGTAGTTTGTGTTTTCATGTTAATGTATTAGCGCGTTAAAACAAAAGTTAAGGATAATGATAATCGTTTGTATTGTCAAGAACTTAATGAAAATATTTTTAATTTGTTGTACACTGTTGGCGTTCAAAATTCGGAGCGCCACTATGAAAACATATGCCCGAGATATAACGTTAACCCTGATAGTGAAAGCAATTTTATTGTTTTTATTATGGTATGTATGTGTCAGAGGAATGCATCCAACATTATCAAACGCCAAAGAATGGATGCTTGGCAAAGAAGAACAATCAATAAGCACTCAAATAAAAAAGAGGTGAATTTATGATACCTGTCAGTGAAGTAGTAGATCTATCCCGCTTACAATTTGCTTTAACCGCGTTATATCATTTTTTGTTTGTTCCCCTTACGTTGGGGCTTTCGGTGCTCCTGGCTGTTATGGAGACGGTCTATGTGATGACGGGGCGTGATATCTGGCGTCAGATGGTTAAATACTGGGGCCTGTTATTTGGTATTAATTTCGTTTTAGGTGTAGCAACTGGTCTTACGATGGAGTTTCAGTTTGGGACTAACTGGGCTTATTATTCGCATTACGTAGGTGATGTTTTTGGTGCTCCACTCGCGATAGAAGGCATGATGGCTTTCTTTCTGGAAGCTACATTCGTCGGTATCTTTTTCTTTGGCTGGGATAAGCTGTCCAAGCTGCAACACATGACATGTACCTGGATTTTGGCTCTGGGAACGAACTTGTCTGCATTATGGATTCTTATTGCAAATGGCTGGATGCAAAATCCGGTAGGATCTTATTTTGATTATCAAACGATGCGTATGGAAGTCAGCAGTTTCTATGACATGATATTTAATCCAGTGGCTCAAGCTAAATTCGTACATACAATTAGTGCTGGTTATGTGACTGGATCTATGTTTGTGCTTTCAATTAGTGCTTACTTTTTATTACGTGGTAGAAACAAGGCTTTTGCCAAACGTTCTATGACTGTTGCGGTTTCTTTTGGGCTGGCGTCTGCTCTTTCCGTTGTCGTACTAGGAGATGAGAGCGGTTATGTTACCAATGAAAACCAAAAAATGAAACTGGCCGTCATGGAAGCCATGTGGCATACAGAAAAAGCCCCTGCGTCGCTAACTCTTTTTGGTATTCCTGATGAAAAAACAATGACTACCAAATATTCTATAGATATTCCTTTTGCTTTGGGAATCATTGCTACTCGTTCTTTTAACACGCCTTTGCAAGGAATTCTTGAGCTGATAGATGAAGGCAAATTAAGAATTAAAGATGGAATGATTGCTTATGATGCATTAAAAAAACTACAAAAAAATCCAAATGATGAAGAGGCAAAATCAGTCTTTAAGGCACATAATGATAACCTTGGTTACGCTCTACTCCTTAAAAAATATACTGAGAATGTAACTGATGCGACTGAAGAGCAAATTAATCAGGCGGCACAGGATTTGAAACCTAAAGTTATGCCTATGTTCTTCTCATTCAGGGTAATGGTTGCTTGTGGATTGTATTTTATCCTTTTATTTGCCACTGGTTTTTATTTGTCACTACGTCATAAATTGGAGACATCGCGCTGGTATCATAGAATGGCTTTGTTTTCACTTCCATTGCCGTGGATAGCTGATGAAATGGGCTGGATTGTTGCAGAATATGGTCGTCAGCCATGGGTGGTTCAAGGGATATTACCGACTTTTATGGGGACTTCTTCTGTAACTTCGGGGCAAGTTCTTACATCAATTTCAGGGTTTGTCTTGTTTTATAGCGTATTGGCCATAGTAGAAATCTTTTTAATGGTTAAATACATTCGTCTTGGTCCAGATGGAATACAACACTAATTTCGGGAGAGTCAAATGCCTTTAGATTATGAAACATTAAGAGTTGTATGGTGGGCCTTGATTGGTATTCTACTGATTGGTTTTGCTGTGATGGATGGTTTTGATCTGGGAGTCGCTATGTGGCTTCCATGGATCGGAAAATCTGATATTGAACGACGTATACTGATTAATAGTATTGGGCCTACCTGGGAAGGAAATCAGGTTTGGTTTATTTTAGGAGGAGGGGCTATCTTTGCTGCCTGGCCTGCGTTATATGCCGTATCTTTTTCCGGTTTTTACCTGGCTATGCTTGTTATTCTTTTAGCTTTAATCCTCAGGCCCGTAGGGTTTAAATACCGCTCGAAGCTGGAAAATCCCATTTGGAGGTCCGTCTGGGATTGGGCCTTGTTTATCGGAGGTTTTGTCCCTGCTTTGATATTTGGCGTTGCCATGGGAAATGTGCTGCAGGGAGTGCCTTTTTATTTTGATGAAAGCTTAAGAGTATTTTATACCGGTACGTTCTTACAATTATTAAATCCTTATGCTTTGGGATGCGGTATTTTATCTGTATTAATGCTGGCAATGCATGGAGCATTTTTCATTCAGGTAAAGACAGAAGGTGTATTGCAGCAACGAGCGAGAATAGCTGCCAGATGGTGTGCATTATTTGTGGTTATTTTATTTGCTGCAATGGGGCTCTGGACTTATTATGGCATTGACGGCTATGCTTTAACCAGTATTGTGCCTCATGATGGCCCATCGAATCCCTTATATAAAACTGCAGCTATTAAACCTGGAGCCTGGTTTAGCAATTATCACGCTTATCCTGTGCTCATGCTGGTTCCTCTTTTGAGCTTGATTGCTGCGCTTCTGGCCATGATGCTTGCCAAAAAACACGTACTTGCTTTTGTATTGAGTGGGATAAGTGTCAGTACTTTGATTGCGACTGTTGGTGTGAGCATGTTTCCATTTATACTTCCATCTTCATCACATCCGCAAAACAGTTTAATTGTTTGGGATAGTTCTTCAAGTCATTTAACCTTATTTATTATGCTGATTGTAACAGTTATCTTTTTACCTATTATTCTGGCATATACCGCATGGGTTTATAGGGTGTTACGAGGTAAAGTGACTGAAAAGAGCGTTTTGGAACACGATTCAGCTTATTGAGGAGACGTTTATGTGGTATTTTTCCTGGATTTTGGGTACAGGTCTGGCTTGTATGTTCGCAGTACTAAACGCAATGTGGTTAGAGTTTAGAGAAGATAAAGCCAAAGCCCAGTTACAATAATATTGGTTTGTGGGAAGGTGTAAAGCATACCGCCATTAAGTTAAGGATTTGGCCGTCATCCTGAGCATGAC
>NZ_CALMPD010000147.1 GCF_937871865.1 uncultured Legionella sp. | reverse complement strand
AGGCGGTCCCATTAACTGCTGATCGATGGTCCCTTTAGAATGCTGAATGACACAACTGATAGATCTTCATTTTTTAAAATTTGCTGTACCGTGAAATACTCAAAAAAATCTGGTTCGCTCTGATCTGGGGCAAGCTTATTTCTTTGGGTATTTATCATACTGTTTAAAAGGAATAAATGATTACTAGTCATAATTTTTCGCTATTAATTTAATTTTTAGGTACCCAGGTAGGCCCCCAATTTAATAATCTGATCTGTATGTTGGCTTAAAAACATGTAACCCATTGATTTCATTGGCGTCCCGGAGAGGATTCGAACCTCCGACCTGCCCCTTAGGAGGGGGCTGCGCTATCCAGCTGTGCCACCGGGACTAACACTCGCAAGTCTACCTTTAACATGGATAAATGACAACGGGAAATCGGTGCTTCTTTTGTAAAATAATAATGGGTGTGGCGTAGGTTCTCGATTAATTAAATCTCTTACAAGCCACTGTAGTATTGTTTCATTTGATGAGGGGCGAATGATAACCATAGTATTGCGTAATAAATTTTTAGATATGTTTTTGTCAGAGATAAAGTGTTTATTGAGTATAGTGAATATTGGTCTTATCTCTTGTTCGCTTACTTGACTTAATCTTTTAAACTACGGTATTTTCGTTCTTGATTGCGAACAGGGCAGCATATTTTGCTGATAGCTACTCATTATTAAAAGGACATGATCATGAGGGGGACACATAAAATTGGTGGTGATCTTCAGACGACGGATGAGAGCAGTAAACCAAGTAGGTATTTGCGGGAGGATACTGGTTCGTTATTTCATCTGAATTATTCATCAAGCTTTTTTGCAACCAGAGAGTCATCTGGAGTGGCTATGGCGGATAGTTCTGTGGTTTTAAAAAAAGCGTATGGTTTTTGTTTTAAGCATCTGTTTGCTGAACCACAAATAGAAACTACACCCGATTCTTTAATAATTACTTATCCTGTTTACCACAAAATCCATCGTGCTTATGTAATGGAGCAATTAAAATGGCATATTACGGGTTTTAATCCCTTAAATGACAGTAAATATCCGATTTGCTCCCACATTCAGTTAAAATTCACTCGACAGGCATCGAGAATTTATTTGGATATCAAATCCTGTTCTTTTGTTGATTTATATGATTATGATGTTACAGAACTTGCGGATATTCTTGCTGAAGAAACGAATCATCAAGGCAAACTCATTGGGGCTGGTTTGGTAAGTATTCATGTGAATGAGAAACTGATTAATCCTAAAGGCATGCCAACAGATGTTCTGGTGATGCAACAGACTATTGATGATGGACTGCAATCCATGTTGGAGTCGGTCTACAATTATCATGTAAATTGTTTAAAACGATTTGAAGAAATTAGTCATTCCAGGGATATTGGTGCATACACGACGGCTGTTAAATTAGGTAGTGTGCTTCGTGCGGTGGTAAAAAATTATCGAACAGTGAACCTTGATAATTATCAATTGGCGTTAACATTGCTTGGTACTTTAGAGAAAAATGCTGCTTATCAGAATGATCCTCAAATTTGGATGTCAATGCCCAAAATCAAAGAGGCTTTAACTACCTTGTCAGCTAAAGCTGCTCTGTGTGATGGAATCGAAATTGAGATTGGGCATTTAAAATCTATTTTAAAAAAATTGGAGTATCATGAAGGTGTA
>NZ_CALMPD010000146.1 GCF_937871865.1 uncultured Legionella sp. | reverse complement strand
CCATATCCAGTAAGCCCATATCCGCCCATACCGTCCCCACCCAAACCTTGGCCGCCTAAGCCATATCCCAAGTAATCAACTCGATTAGAATATAAGTCGTCATCATCGGTATAAATATAAGCAGTTTTATAATTCGAGTTGTATGCAGTTCCAGTAGTACAGCTCGTTAAGAACGAGAGGGATATCAATAATGCACTCAGAATTTTTATTCTCATAGTCATCCTTGAATAAAGGTTCGCTCTTTAATTATATACTATGAGAGCAAATATGGCGCACCATGATCCAAATGGACGCCCTTTTTGTGCAGTAAAGGTTATTAATATTTAATTTGTATAAAATATAATGAAGGTAATGATCGAGATCGAACCTAAAATCACTGGCCAAAAAAGAAGCTTGGGAATCAGATTATTTTCCCATGTTATAAACGAGGTTTTTCCGGTTTTAGCCGTTACGAAAAAGGCATTGAGTGCCAGCAAAAAAATGACGGCATAAGTAATAAAATAGAAATACTCAAGATAAGTAACCGGTTGCGCTGCAAAGTTGGCACGCAAGCTCATTTGCGCCAGCAACACTGAAAAAAAGGAACCAGCTAATGCCGTAAGGCTTGAGGTTGTGGCAAATTTAAATGCATTGGCTTTTTCCGTATCGCTTGACATCACCATCGTAAGCCCAAATAACAACCCCCAGATCACAATAACCGGTAATAAGTACAAGAGAAAGCTGTTCATAAAATTGCGTTTTACAACAATATTGAACATTAATTCCGGCATTTTCGTGTGTTCAATATCAAAATCTTTGATCCCAAAATTAGTACTGGCGCTGTATTCTACAATACTAAAATAAGTCTTTTGCAATCGAAAAGCTCCCGGAATGATTTCTTTATCCAGACCAAATAAATCATCAGAATTAGTAGTGCTGTATGCCGCTAAATCGGGCACCAGGAATATGTCTTTAAAAAAATCTTTCGGTATCACTTTTATCCAGATTGTTTGTTGATCCAGAGGATATTTACTGTAATCAAATTTTTGATATAAAGAAACTCCAGTGTAGTCCCAACCAATCAGATCATAATCATCATAGCTTACTTCATATGATAAATTAGAAAAAATACGCGCATTCGCTTCTGGAAGTACAATTTGCTTAAGTATTCCTTTTTTACCTGCATCTTTTGGGTATTTTTGCCAAATCACTCCGGTAAATACTACTGTCTGTGAGTCATGAAAATAAAATGATTGGATAAAAAAACCTGTGGGTATTTGAATAGGCTCCCCATTGAATTGCTTTTCATACTTTTTTAGTATCCCAGGTATTTCATCTAACGTATTGATTTGAGCAGGGTGTGGCTTGTAAAAGAAGATGACATTAATCCACATAAGAATAATGGCACTTAAAAAAATAACCGTAGCAGTCATCGATGCTATCCATAATTTATGGATTTTTTTATCACGAATGTCTAAATCTTTAGTCGTTGTTTTCACCAAGCATAGTTCCTTATCCGTTTAACTCCGTCATATGTTGATGCAGTAATAAGTGATATCCCCTTGCAACTTATTTGTATTATAGCTCATGCACAGGCCTGTATCGGTATCCTTCGATAGAATTGGTGAGCGGAGATTGTCATTAGTCAAAGGTCATTGTCTGACGAATGACCTTTAATGGATTTCTGCAAGAAGGACTGGAGTAGCTAGTTGGTTAGGTCGATGGAATACCCGTCTTCCTGATTTATTTCGGGCTTTGAAACGGGGCGAATTGGCGCAAATAATGGTTCGGTTTTTTGGGCGGCTGCCCAGGGTCCAGGAGTATTTGTGCTGTTGTTCTCTGGCAGGATACGGTGACCTAATGCATTCAGAACATTCGCGGTGGTACCACTGGTATATTCTTCGTCAAGGACAGCATTTTTACCATTAGATTTTATGCAGACAATGTCTTGTTGTTTGAAACTATATAAATTCGCTAAAACAATAGTAGATTCCAGCACCATCAGGGCAACGCCAAGTACAGGATTCACGGCAAAGCCTATCGCGATAAATAAACCCGCAGATGCCATGGTAATCATGGAGTTGTAGGTCAGACTGATGAACAAGTTCTGGTAAATATTATCTTTAGTTTTTTGCGCCACATCAAATGCGGTTGCAATGGGAAATAATAAGCCTTGCTGTACGACTATCCCGGCATATTGTGCGGTAATGTCATCACCAATACTGGATTTAACTGCAATGCCCATGTGAGCATATTTAATAGCAGTAAGATCATTTGCAGCATCGCCTACCATCGCTACTTTATATCCTTTACGCTTTAACTGTTGAATGTAGCTGGTTTTGGAAATCTCACCGGGCTTGGAAGCAACACCTACAGTATTGGCACAGATATTTTCTTTAGGAATACCGAGTAATGCCGCGTATTGCTCGGCAGTGGCTCTGTCAGCCCCCGTACATATATGAACTGATTTACCCTGCTTTTTTAATTGGTTGATGGTTGTTACAGCATCTTGGCGTAAGGGGTCTGTCAGGGCAATTTGTCCTATTACGGTGGTTCCACGAACAAGATAAACGGAACCGTTTTCAGGATTATTATAGGGTGGATCAATTTCCGTGATTCCATTCGCCATCAGCATATCCTTGTTGCCTACAAGGAAGGTTTCACCATTAATTAATCCTTTTATGCCTGAATGGTGTGTTTTATCAATTGAATCAATATCCAGCGTTAATGGTTCGCTAGACACAATGTTTTGAGCGTGTATGTATGATTTTATAATTTGAGCCGCAGGATGCTCCGACTGCTCTTCCAATAATGCAATATGATTCAAAAACTTTTTATCGCTAATCTGCAATGCGCTTACTGCTGCCTTGCCTTGAGTCAAGGTGCCGTTCAAATCAAAAACAACAGTATCAATATCAGCAGATGCCTGCAGTGCTTTGCCATTATTAAAATGAATCCCATGCTCTGATGCTTTTTTCATCCCTATTTTTACGGCCATAGGAGTAATCAGGCTTAAAGCGCAGGGACAGGCGCTTACCAGAACCGATATCACGCACTGGAGCGCAAGCGCAGAAGTAAATACCGTACCTATCACCACACCCGATACCAAGGCGATACCCAGTAAACCAGGAATAAAATAGTTCAATATTGTATTAGCAAATTCTTCAACAGGAGCTTTATCATCATTGGCTTTTGCAATATTTTTAGCAATTAGCGAGAGATATGAGTTTTGATAAGTTTTGCTTACTCGCATTTCCACTGAAGAAAGATGATCTGCAAGACGCATACCGGCTTTCACTGTATCGCCAGGCTTAAATACTTTAAGATCGGGGGAGCCGTCAATTCTTGTAGTATACAGTAATGTTTTTTGGGTTAACACACCATCAACGGGAATTATGCCGCCTTGTTTTACTACAATAATATCATTGGGAATCAATTTCTTAACTGAGATTTCTTTATCCGGATTGCCTCTTAGTAGTATTGACGGCGGCACGCAATCACGCACATCCAGCTTGTGGCTTATTTCACCTACCAAACTGTGTTCAATACCTTCTCCTAAATGCCAAAAGCCTAAAACCAGCGGTGCTGCTTCAAACATCATTGGTAAACCGGGAATAAACATGCTGGCAACAGATACCCCAACTATAGTTAACGTACTTATTGTATATAACGTTGTGGTATCCCATTTTAATTCAAGCAGTGCATTCCATGCTGATTTATATACCGTACTTCCCAGGTATAAAGTCATTAGGGTGGTTAGCCCTGTGATGGTGTAATAAGCCAAAGCAGGAATGTTAAAACTTGCTATGGCTAGAATAAGCAATCCCGCTCCCCAGATTAAGCCTAAGGTTGCTTTGAGCCAATGATTGTCATGTTCGTGTCCATGATGGTGACCATGACTATGAGCATGATCGTGTCCGTGATTATGGCTGTGGTCATGATCATGATGATTGTGTTTATGATGCTTATGGGGCTTTTCCCTTTTCTTACCAGGAGCGTCTGGTGTGGGATGGTGGGCATGGGCTTCGTTTCCCTTTTCATGATCCTCTTTAAGTGGTTCCACTTCCATATGCTCCCCCAAGGCAATTTCTTGGGCCCATAATAGTTCCCTTATTCTGGTTTGAGTGATAGTCGGAGCATTAGACTTGCATACTAAGCTGATGCTTTTACGTTGTCCCGTGAGATCGAATGCCGCTCTGATAAACTGTAAGTCTTTAGTCTCATTTAAAATTTGCACAATGTGTTCTTGGGTTTTTTCTGGCTCGAGAAGCGATGCATCTTCTGTAAAATAGAATCGAAAATTAATATGAGACATGGAATTCCTCTATTTTAATAATTATATAGATGCGAAAGCATCTTGTTCTTAACCATTTAATAAGGCGATGACCGTTACTTTTTAAACCTATATGTCATCGTTTTGAGAAAGTGTTATACTATAACAGTTGATTGGTAGAGATCAAGATACATTAAATAATTTTTAGACAGTGAGTAATTTACATAGGCTATATTGAGGGCATATTATTTTAAATATTTTCTTGAGATAGAAATTATAATAAAATAAAATTGTTTTAACTATTAAACATAAAGATGAATGATGAAACATAATTTGTTGGACCGAGCGTATAAGCATTGCATCAATCATGGTTATCGATTCACCGAACCAAGAGAACGTGTCCTCAAAATTTTAGTAGATGAACACAAGCCACTTGGGGCTTATGAGATACTGCAACGATTATCAATGGAAGTTGATAATCCTAAACCACCAACAGTGTACCGTGCCATTCAGTTTTGGCATCAAGAAGGATTTATTCATTGCATCGATAGTCTCAAATCCTATGTGGCCTGCTTGCATGGGCATCATATGGGGCAGTCTCAATTCCTTATCTGTAATCAGTGCGATTTTGCCAGGGAACTAGAATGCCTCGTTGATTTCACATCGGTAACTGAATCGGCTGAAGCCATTCAATTTTCAATTATGAATTGCACTATCGAAATCAAAGGATTATGCATTAATTGCAGCCGGGCTCATTCCGAGCATCAGGATGTATGAGCCTGGCTATCGCGGCTTTTTAAATTCTCTATTCATTTCTATGACATAGAATTATTCAAATAACTACGTTACTATTTCTTTTACTTTAGTCATTTTTATGAATTCCGTGGTGCGACCGTGGAGTTCCCAGAAGGCCATGTGTTTTTATCAACGTCTCTCAATAGAGTCTGCCTTGAAGACATTGACTATGGATACCGCGATCGACGTCGTGGTGATGTGTATTTCAGAAAATGGTTTAAGTCGAAATTTCTTAGAGACCATTATAATTTGACGTGACATCTCCCGAGATTATTGAGAGGTTACTATCAGAACAGGTTAATCAGATGAACATGATGAAATTTTTAACCGTTGTTTTATCTCTTATTCTTGCATCTTCCGTGATGGCGGAGCAGATTTTAAGCCCATATGAGTATCTTGATACCACTGGAGCCAGGGAGTTAACGCCCTTCACTATAAATAATGAGTATTTTATTGCCGTAGCACAATTAGCAAGAGACATACCTGGCACTCCTCCTAATATGAATGGAGGAGATGCTGATGTGGACGTGCTCATTTATAAAATAAATCATGGTAAACACGTTATTCATCAGCGCATTCCGGGGCACGGCAATGAAAGTACTGCTTTTTTTACGATAGGAAACGATGCCTATTTGGCCGTAGCCAGTGTGCATTCCGGACCTAAAGCTCCATTTAATCACCATACTTATTCAATGCTTTATAAATGGGATGGGCAGTTTTTTTATCCCGTACAGCAGTTTTATTCCTATGCTGCAAAACAATGGCATTTTTTTAGTATTGGAACGCGACATTTTCTTGCTCTTGCAGAAGGTGTTAAATTACCTGATGGGGAACAAAAGCCAGAAGAGAGCAACTCAATCATTTATGAGTGGAATGGCGAGCGTTTTCAACCTTTTCAAAAAATTTCTTCCCAATGGGGCTATTCCTTTCAATTTTTTCGGCTCAACGGAGAGAATTACCTTGCCTATGCTGATCATTTAAAGCAATCAACATTATATCGTTGGGATGGAGCCCAATTTAAAGAATACCAGGTATTTCCAGGGGATGGCGGCAGATCTTTTGAGGCCTTCACTATAGGTAATAAACATTATTTAGCATACGCCAATATAAAATCTGATTCGATAATTTACCAATGGAATGGGAAGCAGTTTGAGACGTATCAGGCATTGCAGGGAGCTGGTGGACGAAATTTCACTTATTTTACCCTGGATGGCAAGCACTATCTGCTTCGGGTAAATTTTATCACTGGTGATCGGACGAATCCCAAATCTGCGCTACAATCACCACTGTATAAATGGATGAATAATCAATTTGAGCCCATACAAAATATCCCTTCATTTGGTGGGGTTAGCGCACATGTCTACCGCTATGATGATTCTTTTTATATGACGTTTGCTAATAGTTTAAGTGCTGATCTGCGTTTTAAGGTGAGATCGGTTATTTATAAAATCAGCCAGGCTCCCGTTTTGGAGTATGGTTAGGTTTAATGACGAACTAAAGGTAATTGTTCTTATTTTGTTTGGGTAAGTGCATCAAAATCAGCTAATCAAAAGCAGGGGCTCTGCCACAACGCGGTGGCAGAGCCAGGAACTTAACTACAAGGGAATAAACTTGTGGATTTAGCTGTTCCTGTGTAAGTGCACAATCCAAAAAAGTTGTCAGCGTCTCCGTTATTGGGTTGTACTTTATCGTAAAAACCGAAATAGTAACTGTCAAAATTATCTTGAGCAGCTCGTCCTATCCAGTAGTTATAATACACCGATTCCTGAGCCACGCTTGCATTAGGGTTTTGGCCGGCATTACTTTGGCTTGCCCATCCTTCTTCAGTAACCGCGACCCGTATGTTATTAGACAGGCCATTAGCGGTACTGTAAGCAGTTCTTACTGCTTGAAGGCGATTGGAAAACTCAGTCGCCGATGGCGCGTCAGGTTGTTGCGCGCTCCAGAACGGATAAATATTAGCACCAACAAAGTTTAACTTTTTGATGATTCCATATGGATCGTTGCCAGGGTAATTTTTTGTCAATGCTAATAAGGCCCCATCTTGTTGAGCGGTACCCACAGGGACTGCTGCACCCAGAGCCGATTGTATGGTACTGATATCGGTTGAAATGCGCTGCTGAATCTGGGTGTTAGGCACGGTAAAGGTATAGTCATAAATATCTTCATTTCCTACTACGATACCAACAATACAACCGGGATTATTTTGCACACTTTTGATTGCTCCCTGAACCTGGTCTTGGGTCCATTGCGCGCATTGGGCATTGTCGCTACAGCCATCTGATGGCTGGAATTCATATACACCAAGCATTAATTTTAACCCCATGGGACAGCCGATGCTTGCCAGATTTGTTTGTTGCCCATTAATCGTACTGGCAACCGAGATAAAGGTTTTAACGACGTTAAATCCATTTCTTTTTATTTGAGCAAAGTCATTACTTATCGCGCTGGCCATACCTGATTGATTATTGCCTTGTTGCGCTGCGTTATATGCGGTACTGTGCGCTGGGTCATAATTAATGCCGCGAAGAGGTGCAATAGTGGTGCTGTAATTAGCACAGGTAGCTGCAGCCACTCCGTTTAAGCACATCTGTACGGTCATCGGGCCAGCAATCCCTTCGATACCAATAATGTTATGGGATATCGAATTGCTTGCCGGGAATATGCAATGCCCTGCATTTCCTGTTGCTCCCGGACAAAATATCTTTTGTCCGCTCGTTATTTTAATTCCTGCCTGAGAGTAATTATTGATGGCTTTAAGATTAAAGTTCATTCCAGTTGTACTGAGGTTAAAAAAATCTCCAGTGGCATAGGTTGCTGATGAACAAAGAGCAATGGCCATAGCGGTTGTTTTGAGCAAAAAGGGTTGCATTTTTTATCCTTAAAATGTTCAGGAGAAAAGTTAAACAGTCACGCTGCAAATAACTGCTTGCGCGTAATTATCTCCAGTGCTTAATGTGTTTAACCATTCATCACTACGTTTGTAGAAATTACCTTTTCCTAAGTAAAAGTAACGGTAGCCACAATCTAAAGGAATTTGGCCGACAATATTATTTATTCGGAAACCGATCCCGGCCATTGCACTAAATGCGGTATGACTTCTTCCGAAAAACACCTGATCAGGTGTGGCGGTACTGCCATTGATTGGCCAACTATTAACTGTTGTTGTTTGGTTGAGATTAGGACCAACTCCTGCGTCAACGGTTAGACCAAATTGCTCTGAATTATTCATTACAACAGCTTTTGCTGTTGCGTAAATTGGCACCTGGGTAATGCCGTAACTGTATCCCAGGTTAGCAAACATATTTTCCTGGATAATATCCCCACTAACGTTTATCTTCGGAAAATAAAAACCACTGACCCCATAACTCATTAACGCTTTGCCAATATTGGGCCCGGAAACAAGGTAACTTAAACCAAATAAACCTTTTGTGTCATGCTTGTTGGTAATAGTGTACTGGTCACCAACCAACGTATTAATATTGATATGTTGTGATTCCCCGGGGTTGCTATAAAAGCCACCACCTTGAATAACAAACTGGCCGTGAGGTAAGGAATAAGATAAAGCTTGAACATTAATAGCCATTAGGCTTATAAGTATGATGCGTTGCATCAGCTCCTCCATGGAAAATATATAAAAAGGCGAAAAGAATATAATATCTTTTCAGAATTAACAATGGATAATAATTCATGGGAACATGACACTGTATTAACTTAGTGATCGGGTTAGTCAGAGACACATTACTGTTTAATTGCAGAGTAGGGCAAGTTGTTTGAATGACGCATTAGATGGTCTGCATACCTCCAGATAAATCCATCCAGCCCTCTTTGCCAAGAGGCATTACTTTTCTCCTGGTAATAGCCCTTTAACGAACAACCTTATTTTTGAATGGTTGCATAAGAAAAATTCGTTATTTTCAAACGAAGCGGCCTTTTATATTGGTAGTTTTCGGCCTATATTTTGACTGGCGCCTCACTTTTAACTGTATTGTAGTCCGTCAATCAGTTACAGTTGGCGAACATTATTGGATGACTAACCAGAAAGGAGAAATCCCGTGACCGATGAAATAAATCCGCTTTTTACTGCGACCGCAACTACCGTAGGTGGCCGTAATGGACATAGTGAATCTGATGATGGTTCGATTAAAGTCGATCTGTCTGTTCCTAAAGAATTAGGTGGACCAGGTAAGCCCGGTACGACAACTCCAGAACATTTGTTTGCTGCAGGATATGCATCTTGTTTTGGTGGAGCGCTGGATTTTATTGCAAAACAGCATAAAAAAGATGCTTCTAAAGCAAAAATTTCCTGTTCGGTTTCTATAGGGCCCCGTAAAAAAGGCGGCTTTGGAATTGAAGCCGCAATGCGCGTTGAAGATAAAAGCATTAAAGAGGCCGATCTTGCTGAGTTAGTTAAAGAAGCTCATGAACAAATCTGTCCTTATTCACATGCTACTCGCGGCAATATTAATGTAACCTTTGAGATAGTCGGTGCTTAAGAATCAAGTAGAGAGATAGTCCGATAGCCCTAGGGCTATCGGCTAAACTGCACGTAATGAATTAAGCTTTTTTAAGATGAAGCTGACTCAGGATGCGACTTTTTAATTCATTGCTCATTTCAACAAGTAGAGATGCTGTATCGTCTAAACTTTCAAATATGCTTTTAATTCCTTCCAATGCTTCTTCATCACCAGAGAGCAAGCTGTCCAGAATTTCTTTCAGCCCCGTTTCATTTTCACTGAATTCGAAATAATCAGGATTACTTACCATATAGGCATCAATCATAACACCTGTGTTTAGATTGATAGCGAGTGATATTACAATATCTGTAAAGCGTATCGATGCTTTATCTGTCTCTTCAGGCAGTTTTGACAGATCGATTTTTGCCGAAATTAAGGCACTAAGCGCCGTAAAATTACCCTCAGTATCTTTGGCTGTAGAGGTAATAACGCTTCTTACTGAAGCTGCATCACCATACTCTTCTTCAGTATAGTTTTTTGCAAGCTCTTCCAATAATTCGGAAGCCATTGGAATTATTAAATTTATCTGGTCTTGAGGAAGTATTTTAGTAATATCGATTCCTAATCCACCTTTGAACACCGTGATTGGATCTTTGTTATCAGCATAGTTGTAACTGAGGTTGTCTATTTTCAATTCGAACGTATTTTGTGAACCAATTTTACGATAGAGGCCATTCAGTGCAATTTTGACAGCGTGAGTTTCGTCTGTCTCTACTTCGTTAAACGATAGCTGCGCAGTCGTTGTTGGGTTTTGGTAAGAGGTTAAAACATCTGCCACTCTGTTATTTAGCTGATCCAGGATGCTATCAGCTGAAACCGTGCTGGCAGCAAGGGCTAAGCCCAGACCTAAGGATAAAACAATCTTTTTCATTACAGTCTCCAATAATTTTATAGAATTGATGGGTTAATTACACACTGACGATTTCAGTGATAGGGTGTTGGTTTTTGCTATGGAGCAGAGAAATGAGCTTCCCCCCTCTACATATGGGGATAAGCGTATTTTTAGATTCTTTAGTGAGCGAATTTTTTGGATGAACAACATTCTCCATGTACTACTCATATACATCCTGTTTTAGTGACAAATTTGGTTCACTATTTTTTTATTGCTCGGGTAACAAAAAACCGACGTGGCATAGTGTCATCTTTCAAGGTGAATGACAATGATAGATGGCAAAATTTCCAGGAACATTGTCCATAATCGTCTTTTGTATCAATAGAGTATAAAAATACTTGTAACTTTTTATTTTTAATAGGACATTCTATATAAGTCAGGAGAAAGGAGTTCTCAATGTTTGCACTGTTTAAAAGCCATCCGTTAGAATCAATTACCTATATTAAAATGTACAGTAGCCTGTCTCCACATGAAGTATCAGAAGTCAGCTTTGCATTTATATTAATGCCTTATTCCCATCAAAAGCATTTAGTTAATCTTCAATCCATTCAATTTGTTTTTAATGCTCGTGGCGAGGTGACCCGAATGAACATCCTTTTTTATGGTGATGAACCCGATATTCTGATAAAGGCAAAAGCAACCATGGCTGAAATGATTGCCCTTAAGTTGACCCATAAGCGGCAAGAGGGACTATCATCTTATAATGCGGAAGGTAGAAATCTGGAATTTAGTTTCGTTGGTCTGGCGAGTGCACCAGATTATTTGAGTGATATCATTGATTGCCTTAAGAAGCCTTTCCTTCTGCATCCTGATTTTATACAAGAGATAAAATCCCAGCTTTTAAATCAGGAATACCTGGCCGCGGAATTTATCCAGTTACGAGGAGCTCTTCCTGAGCAGCAACCTCCATGTTGTATTTTGTAACCTGATTTAAAACGGTCTCTGTCAGTGTCCATATTGGTAACAAATAAACCGCTGTGCGGAATTTAGTGCTCAATAGCCGTTTGCTGAAAAATATATTATGTAATTGGCTATAAAATTCTATGTAATTAATAAATAATACTTATTAAAAGGGCAGTTGTTCTTCCAGTCTAAAACGCCGACGTACCGTGGTTTATCCACGGTATCCATGGTTCCCGCACACAAAATGCGAGCCATAGGTTTGGGCACGAAAGGTCAACAGTCTCGAAGGCAGATATTAAATTTATTTTTTAAATTGAAATGGCGACGTACTATGAACGAATGCAAAACAGAAAGCACGTGCTAATTATCAAGAATAACTTCAGATATTTACAGGATTAAAATATTTTATGAACACAAAAGTATTCTTGTACTCGTTCAATAACTCAAGGATGAAGGCCTTCATTCTGCTTTTATTGTTTAGTCTGTTTTTTTCGACGAATTGTTTTTCGCGGCCTGCTAGTGATGCAGAGCTGTTAAAGAAAATAAATGCAATTGAGAAAAAATCCAATGTTATTATGGGCATATCTGCCATACACATAGAAAAAAACAAAACCATTGCTCATAACAGCAAGCAGCGCTTTTTTATGGCCAGTACAATCAAACTGCCAATTGCTCTGGCTTTTTTGAATCGCGTTGATGAAAAAAAAGAGTCCTTGGAGCGCATCATAAAGCTTGATTTATCTAATTCAGTCCCTGGCTCCGGATCTTTGTATTATGCGTGTGAAAAGAAAAAGACCAGTATGTCTTTGCATCAAATATTGAAGTATATGATGGCTAATAGTGATAACAGTGCTAGCGATACTATCTTGCATACAGTTAGCCCCGAATATGTAACAAAGAGAATGAATGAGCTTGGATTTAAGAATATCCAGATTAATCGGTCGATTCTTGAGATGTTTATGGATACGAATCATGTCGATCATAAGTTGTTGAAAGAACCGCGTACAGTCTATTCCTGGAAAAAAATATTTAACAGTATTCCTCTCAAGCAAAAAATGTTGGCCTGGCAGCGTTTTGAAAAAGATCCGCGAGACACCACTACACCCGATGATATGGCGAAATTGCTGGTGAAATTACAAAAAAATCAGGTGCTCTCTGAAGCCAGCACCAAGGTCATTCTTAAAATTATGGAGCAATGCAGGACCGGCAGGAGCCGAATTAGAGGGTTATTGCCTGCGAACGTAAAAGTAGCTCATAAAACAGGTACATGGGCGATAGGGGAACAAAATTATTTAAGCTACCCTGGGTCTAAAAATCTGTTCCGTTTTGCCAGTGATGTGGGGATCATTACTCTTCCCAATAATAAAGGTCATATCGCTATTGCGGTATACGTTAAGTCGCAGGCAGCCAGTGACTACTCAAGAACACGGGCTATCGCATTGGCTAGCAGGGCAGTATACGATCATTTTATGAAATTATAGCTGCCCTTGGGCGGTATCTACTGGTTCAACATATCGGGATTAAAAACCTTCCCGTTTACAAATACTTGCTGGTTTTCTATTTTAATATCGAGCACGTAGTCATTGCCTTCTATCTTTAGAAGACCTTTATCAATATAGTTTTGCAGTCGAGTTGTTACTTGAGTTTGCGGATCTGTCGGAGTCGGAGCAATTGACGAATCGGTGCTGGGAGTAACGTTTGATGCTGAAGGCAGGGAAGTCTTGTCCTCATCGCTTTCAATCGTGGCGAGCATCAATTGTTTCACGACCGTAATAGGTGCTCTGAATTGTCCTTGTCCTTGTACTTTTGTAAGTAATTGAGCGGGATCTACGATGTCATTTTTCGGTATGGATATTTTTAGCTTCCCTGTAATTTTACCTTCAGGCATCACTAGATACATCTCGGACAAATCCAATTCAGAACCTCTGGATAACAATTTAGGCAATTCGGCAAGTAATGCCATCAGGTTTAAATCAGGATTTTGATTATTCTCCAGCATAGTCCATTCGAGCCTATGGATGTCTGCCATAGCCTTGGGATCGAGATTTCTGATATTCAAAATGAACGAGCCTGGCCCATAGGACCTGCCCTGGTTAAATAATTTGCTCAAAGATAGAGTGCAATTGTAATTAAGAGCACCACCTTTTAGATTGGATTCTAAACCAAGGCTAAATCCTTCAAGATTAAATTCTGGTTTATCGCCAATACTGATTGCAACCGAAGGAATTGACAAGAGTGTTTGGGCTAACCATAAACCTTGGGTATAGGTAAATCTGAATTTATCTTTTATTTCACCCGATTGGAGTTGAAAATTGTTTGCACTTCCGTTCAGGCCGAGTGCGGTTAAATGACCATCTAATTTATCGACATTAGGCGAAATTCGCAGTTGACTGCTAAGTCCTAACCAGTCAAATTGAAAGTCCTCATCTCCTGATTTACCCTTCATTGATAAAGACGGAAGATTATAGCGGAATAAGGTATTATTAAAATAATCAACTAATGCCCCATAATGCGTTTGTGGACGGGTAGTTACATAACCAAATCCAAATCGCAGCCCTGAGTCTGTAAAGATGAATGGCCCATGTAGTATTTGCAGTGGAAAACGGACATCAAAATCAAAAGGGGGACTTACGCTAACGGTGCCATTCTTATCCGTAGTTTTTTGTTCCGGCAAATGTGCCTTTACAGTTAATGAAGCGTGAGATGCAAACCAGCCTTGTTGGTATTGATCCAAGTGTACACTCATTATTGAAGTATCATGATAAGCATTGATGTTTTTATTTATGGTGCGTTTTACCAGTAATCCGGTAATAAAATAAGACAGAAGAATTAGCGCCAATGTGATTATAAGTATACTAGTCCATTTTTTCATAAATGCTCAGAATTGAGGACACATTGTTATTATTTAGTCTAAAAAATTCGTTTTGTAAAATCGATATACAGGGATGTACCTTGCTGAACAGCATAGAATTATGCTTTAGAACGTCGCATCAAAAACGAACAATATTTCAGATGAATTAATAAATTAATCATAAATTTAGCTTTTATGATTCTTGTCCATCATCTCTTGTGATACACTTTCAGCGTATGAAAACTATTCTATCACTTTTATTTTTGTGTTCTTTAAATAGCCTGGGGTATGCGTTCTCTTGCTATGAGCCTCAGAACATTCATCAAAAACCAATAAAATTTGATAGCGAGCGCATTGCTTTAACACGAGATTATCAACTCACTCATTATGGGATTAATTCTAAGTCTATTGAAATTGAACCTAAAATGATTGTCTTACATTGGACTTGTATTGCTTCACTCGATGTGACTTTTCGAGTATTTGATTCGCCTGCGTTACCGAAGAACTCACCACGGCGCAGTGATATTCCCGGTGATTTAAATGTGTCCAGCCATTATGTGGTCGATAGGGATGGAAGTATTTATCAATTGATGCCCGAGAATTGGATGGCCAGACACGTTATTGGGTTGAATCATTATGCAATTGGTATCGAGAATATTGGTGGTGTGGATGGAAAGGATGATTTAACTCCAGAACAAGCCAGAGCCAATGCCTTTTTGGTTTGTTACTTAAAAAATAAATATCCGGATATCAAACATGTTATTGGCCATAATGAATATCTGGCATATAAAAATACTCCTTTGTGGCTGGAAAAAGATCCTACCTACCAAACAGATAAAACCGACCCAGGTCCCACCTTTGTAAAAAAGGTAAAACAATTAATTGCTCGTTCTCGCTAATTGTTATGGAGAACTTAAAAATAAACGATATACGTCTCGACTTTAGTAAATAGAGAATCAAAAGTAGCCCGGATGCAGCATAGTACATTTTAAATCGGAACCTCTCTGTTTACGCGCTTCACATTTCATTCGGGCAATGGCTACAGTCGATATAAGTAATTTGCTACAGATTTACATAAAAAATAAGGTATTCTTGAATACATCTATTTTCAGATTTTGATGTGGTTTATTGCTAACATCTCAATAACCATGGGTGAATGAGTGTTGGTGCATCGTAAAAGGGATTGTATCTATGTATGTGTTCAAAAAAACAGGCTTTTACGCCTTCCGATTTTTTAAATCCATTTTCTTTTTTCTGAGTTTTATTGGGCACTTGGCTCACAGTTGCAAGAATATTGTTACCCGTCATTTAAACATCTCCTGGCAGAATGTATGGAAAATTTTATACTATTCAGGAGTTTCTCTGGTTGTCCCGCTGGTTATCGTCAGCGCATTGATGGCGATGTCTTTAGCGGTAAGCAGTTTTCTGATTTTAAATAATTTTCATTTGCAAGATAAAGCTTTGGGTATAGCACAAACTCTTTTACTGCAAGATATTCTTCCATTGCTTATCGGTTTTGTTCTTTGTGTTCAGGTGTCATTGAATATCATCAATGCGCGTATCAAGATCACCAAGTTGCAACGTACACCCCAGGAGGTGATTCTTGAATATATTTTACCTATTATCATTGGTGTGAACATCACTGGATTACTCTTATATATTTATTTGCTGGTAGCAATATTCATGAGTCTTTTTATTACTTTTTATAATCTTCTGAACATGAATGCAGATATGTATATTATGGAGCTCGAACGAAATGCTACTGTTGTTTCTGTTAGTTATTCCCTTGTTAAGACTTTATTGTATTGTTCCATTGTTAGTTTAACCGCAGGGTATTACTATTATATGGTGGCTACCAGACATGTCCCTGTAAGAAGGGCGGTATCGCGAATATTAACTCGTGGTTCGCTTTGGTTAACGATAAGCAGTGTTTATATCAAATTACTCAATCTGTAAGGATTATAATGCGGTCAGAAAAATTTTATACATCGATTGGGATTTTTGTGGTTGGCGCATTTATTTTACTGGCAATAGCAACAGTATATTTTTACGAGGAATACCTTCATTCCAAATCCCAAATATATGTGATGTTTTTTAAAGGATCATTAAAGGGATTGAATGCATCAACTCCTGTAACCTATAGAGGGATTAAAGTCGGGGAGGTGAAGCTTATTGAAATCACCGAAAATGCAAGCATGGATAAAGTCCGCATTCCAGTGTACGTTCAGTTCTTCGTGGAAAAAAATCTTGGATTTACTCAGAACCCAGTTCATCTATTAATTCGCAATGGTTTTGTTGCTCAGGTATCTCCCCCCAATTTCATTACTGGTAATGCAGAAATAGAGCTGGTCAAGGCCGAAGCAAGTACACGACCGAAAGATCTGTTTTTTAACCATTATTCGGTATTTCCAACGCGCAGCAGGATTGAAAAAAATCCAACGCTAGATGATTCAATTAAATCGGCTAAAATGACGTTTGAAGCAATAAGACAGTTAGTGACCTCCGAAGAAGTAAAAGAGCTGATTAACACGATGAATATTATGAGCGAGAATATGTCGCATTTTGCGGTGAGAATGGATAAAAATATCCCGCCAGCAATGGTTTATTTCAGCCAGACGATGCAAAAAATAGGTGATGCTGCATCCTCAACTCAGAACTTAACCGATTATTTATCACGTAATCCTGAATCCTTGCTGCGAGGTAAACGGTGAAATCAGTACATTTAATGATAATCTTGAGCCTCAGTGTGCTGCTTTGTGCTTGTGGGAGAAGCAAACAACCTGAGTTTTATGTTTTAAATCCACTACCTGCTAAAGCAACGACTATGAATCGACATGCTTATTTAAAGATTGGCCTAGAGGCTATTCGCACACCGCCATTCACAGAAAAACCTCAATTGATGATTCATGATAGTGCCAATCGGGTGCAGCTAGAAGAATTCCATCAATGGGCTTCTTCTTTAGATAAAAATATAAAAAGTGTGCTCAAAGCTAATTTAAACAACTTGCTCCCAGGTGTAGTCATGGAGGAGGCTCCATGGGATATTGAGTTTAATCCTGACTTTAATTTACAAATTGAAATCACAGAGTTCAAAATAGATGTATACGGTAACAGTAGCTTAAGAGCCTGCTATGCTCTTTCTAATCAAGGGCAAATTATTAAAAAATACGATCGAAATTATCACCTGAAAGTACCAATAGTTACTGTTGAGTCTTTAGTGACGAGTATGAATACTAATTTAAACGCATTCTCCCAGGACTTGGCGCACTCTTTGATTAACCAGAAAGGCAGCAGGATAAAATCGAGTAATTGACTGCAAAATAATTGGATTATGGAGCGCAAGAATTCGCGTTCGCGTTTTGTCATGCAGATGTAGATGGAGATACTGGAGTTCAAATATAAATTGAACTCCAGTAAGGTGCTGTTAGCACATAGAAAATAAACGCTTATATTAAGGTGCGGGCTTGGTAAATCGAGTGATGTCGAATGCGAGTAATTTAAAATAATCATAAGACATATAAAACTCACCATAATCGCCGACGGAAGTGCCCCAAGAATTACGCAAAGTTAACAAGCCCTTATGGTTTTTACCGTGATTATCAACAGCGACGGCATTATCATCATAGCCAGTGATTATCATTTCATGTGCGGCTTCTATCGAATCAAGTCCTTTTAATACTTCTTGATGGAGCTGGGCTTTTATTGCAGGGCTTTTCAACTCTTGCTTTTTTTCTTCTGATAATTCGACACGAAGTAATTTAATCGTTTTTTCAGACTTCTTATTTTTGAGATTAGATTCGTCTGCTGATGGGACGTTGTTTGGCTGTAGCCTATGGCTAATGGATCCTAGTACTGTAACATCAGCAGCATAAACGTTGCTCATTATTAAAACAGTAGCAAGGGAAGATGGAATTAATAGGGTAACCATTTTTTTTAGCATCGTTGTCTTCTGTTGGGTTTTGGTGGTAAATTATTTGCCACTTTGGTTTCTATGTCAACATGAATGTTCTATGGTGATCGCCTTAAAAATGAGGCATTATTTTTTAGATCATTGAGGCTATTTTCGTTTGCTTGCTATTTATAAAAGCATCCATTATTGTTGATTTCAAAATCAGAAATGATGATTGTTATCAATATAATAATGAATAATTGGGATGGAGAATAAATGAAACGATTAGGAATGATGTGCATTTTATTAGGGATGCTGAATCAGGTTTTTGCTAAAAATCCCGTTGTTTATTCCTTGGATGCGCCATTTCTGACACTGGTTTCTACTACGGGCGGGACAGTCAAAGCAACTTATACCTTCATGAATAATTTGCCCCGGGCATTTATCAAGCCGTTTCGCGTTTCCTTTGCTATCTGTCCTTTTATGAACGACGGTTGTACGGTGAGTACGAATGAGTTAAGTATTGATGATCAGTGTACGGGCAAGAAGCTGCAACCTGCGGAAACATGATACAGGGGTTCCCTGAGCGGTTGGATGGGCGAATGACATTTGTGGTTCGTGAGACATTGTGTCATCGTCTTCCAAAAGTATCTCTTCTGGATTGAGTATACTAGATGCTGGTGGATTAGTTGTTGTGTCCGAGGTTGTTCTACGTACGTAAGTTTTTTCTCTTGGTTCACTATTGGTGTTCGAGCATTCTACATCAAGGTAACGTTTTTTCTTTGGTTTTGGCTCTGCGACCTGAATATTGGCCAAATTAAAACAGTCCTTATTATTTATACGCATTTGATAGGATAGAGGAAAACCACGTGTGGAATCAATGTCGCTACATGACAGACTTCCTTCTAACACTTGATGCGTGACGCATTCCCCATCGGCATAGAAGGTAAAATAATTAATCAACCCACCAAATCCCTTAAAAACATAACGTATATTGTCTTTGCTGTTACTTGTGTCAACAGGGAAAGCCAAATTTAACCAGGGATCCATTAATATTGCTTCATTTACAATAACGATAAAATGATTGTCAAATGTTGCCAATCTCAAGGTATGAATCAGGCTGTTGTCTTGTTGTGACTCAAGCACCAAGGCAGCAAAGCCGAAAAAAGCTTTTTCCTGACAATTGCCAAATCCTGTTTTTTTGGTATGAATTGAAATTTCCAAAATTTTATCTAACCAGGTTTTATCGGAAGCGATTAGAGTTATGTCGGTAAAATCCTGAGTTAATTTTACTAAAATGGCATTTTTTTGATCATCACTGGGTAAATCTGATGAGGAAATATCCTGAGCTAGTTTATTGTAGGACTGGATCATGTTCCAAATTTTTTTCATCGGAACTAAACTCATGACGACTGGTAACGTTACGTGCTTTTCTTTTCACCACAGCAACTTCATAGGAGTTTAATGCGGCATGTTTGTTCTGTTGCCCTGATTCGGATGTTTTTATTTCAGTGGGCGGAGCCATGCTGCTTGAGATAGCTGTTTGGAGCGCGTTTTCTTTTAACTTATTAAAGCCAGAAAGGAAATCATCGAGAAAAAATTGACGCTGTTCTTCTGATATTGATGGAATTGATGCACAAAATTTATGTTCCATGTGTGATTTTCTGTGTTTATATAATTCAATTGAGTCGATTATTGTGCATATCTAACATTAAGCTATTATTAATTGCCGAAGTATGGGCTGAGCATATTTTAGGCTTAAAATGAATTATTATGCTAAAGTATATTTGTTTTTTTAATAATAATTAACTGGAGTCATTGTACCTTCAGACGAAATTATCGTGATTGTAAAGCAGATTACCGAGCAAATTCATGTTCAAATACAGGCATGTAATAGGCCTTCTGACAAATCCAATCATCATTTTTTCAAAACGATAGTTTTATTAGTCAAAATGTAGCTGATGACATTCTGGTTAAGACAAAGTACTCTTATTTGGAATTCACTCTTGGTTTAGTAACTGAGCTTTTAAATAAATGTTCTTTGAATGTTGAACAAATCAAAGATGAGAATGCTGTTTGTTTTGTAAGTATTTAACTAAAGCCAGCAATAAATTAGTTGATTGCGATGAAATTGAAGAGAACGTGAGTTATCTGTCTGGCCCCAAATAGCATCTCTTCAATCAGTAATTTGTAAATAATAGCTACGCAGATTTTACCATTTATATCTAATTTTAAAGATGTATTACTTAATGAGGTGCACAATGAATTTATTAGCGAATAAAATTGTTTTTATCACTGGAGCATCCAGTGGCATCGGCCAAGCATGTGCTCGTTTATGTGCCGCTCAAGGTGCTCGCCTCATCTTAAGTGCACGTCGTGAAGAACGGCTGAGACAATTAGCGCAAGAATTAACAGAACATTATAAAACTAACTCGTATATTCTTCCTCTTGATGTCCGAAGCAAAGAACAAGTTCATAAGCAATTGGCATCATTACCGGAAGAATGGCACTCCATCGATATTTTAATCAATAATGCGGGATTAGCTCTGGATACTTTACCGATTTCTCAAGGTATTGAGGAGCATTGGGATATTATGATTGATACCAATATAAAGGGATTGCTCTATGTTAGCCGCGAGATAATTCCAGAGATGTTGTTGCGTGAACGAGGGCATGTCGTCAATATAGGTTCTATTGCCGGCCACGAATGCTATCCCAATGGGAATGTCTATTCGGCTACAAAACACGCCGTTCATGCTTTATCCAAATCCATGCGATTAGATATGTTAGGCACTCCAGTACGAGTGACAGAGATAGCACCGGGGGCTGTAAATACAGAGTTTAGCACTGTTCGCTGGAACGACAAGGAAAGGGCTCAGGAGTATTATAAGGATTTTCAACCTCTTTTAGCAGAGGATGTCGCTGATGCGGTGTTGTATTGCATTACTCGACCACAACACGTAGATATCGAACAAATGATCATAATGCCTACTGTTCAGGCGTCTGCTAATCATGTATCTCGAACGACCGCTGCTAAATAAGGGCGGAGATGTTTGAATTCTGCTGAACAGATGGAACGGGTGTGTAATTGTGGGTGTTCTTTGTTTTGATGTTTAAAAGGCCGATGCTCGTAAAACCTCTACGAGCAGTCATTTCTCTAAAAACAAAATGTGTGTAAAAATTTGCCATCGATGTGTTTGTTGGCTATTATTAGTACATATAGGTAATGACTTGCCCTGACTGAACCAGTAAGTAATATTAGATAAGGGGATTGTTTTGGAGAGTGGTGTGTAAGCCTGCAATGAGTAGGAAACCTTAAGCTCTACATAAATCTCCGTTTTACATTTAAGTCGCGGCTCAGGTATTAGGAAGTCGTTGCCTGTACTCAATTTTATATTAATACGCCCTCACTTGGTTTAGCGGTGTGGGTCTAATTTTTTGTTAAGTCGGCTTTGGCTCCTATCTAAGCAAAAAAAACTGAGAATGCCTGTCTGAATTAAAATATTTAAATAATTTGTGCTTCATGTAAACCTGGTGGGTCTTGGTTTGTGATACCTCTATTAAAGTAATGGGAGCTTAGGGTTTGTGGTTCCTTGTTGAGTAATTATTGATCGTGATGTATAATTATAGAGCAAAACCTTGCTAGGAAGCTATCATGAACAAGTTACTTCTTTCTCTTGTTATCAGTGTTCCTTTGTTATTGCTTTCAGGCTGTGCGGTAGAAACGGTATCAGTCGATACGGTTGCCTACGATCCTGGCTACAGTAACGATTATGTTTATTCCGTTGGGTATTATAATAACAGACCTTATTGGGGAAATAATTATTATTACTCCAGTTATTGGGATGATGATTACGGTTATTGGGGGGGTGGCTACTACAATGGATATTAAGCTCTGATATATATATAATTTAAATTACCCTAATCAAAATGCCATTCAAGAATGGCATTTTGTTTCTTGTCCTGCGCGAGCTATAAATTTTTTTAGAGCATTAGTCTTTGGCTCTTGATACATATTCCCCTTTTCGGGTATCTACTTTGATTAGTTCACCTGTTTGTACAAATAAAGGTACGCGAACTACGGCGCCAGTTTCCAATTTTGCAGGTTTGCCGCCACCGCCTGAAGTATCCCCTTTTAAGCCGGGATCGGTCTCAACAATTTCCAGAATAACGAATGTTGGAGGCACTACCTGAATAGGTTCATTATTCCATAGCGTGACGATACAGATGTCTTGCTCTTTTAACCACTGGGCAGCATCAGCAAGTACCGTTTCTCCAACAGCATATTGCTCGAAATTATCAGGAACCATGAAATGCCATTGTTCACCGTCATTATAGAGATATTGCATTTCAACATCGCCAACATCGGCAGAAGGTAAGGTTTCATTTGATTTAAAGGTACGTTCTACTACTCGGCCTGTTTTAAGGTTACGAATTTTAATACGGGTAAATGCTTGCCCTTTACCTGGTTTTACAAATTCACATTCAAGAATGCTGCAAGGAGCATCATCAACCATTACCTTTAAGCCATTTTTAAATTCGTTGGTGCTGTATGTTGCCATTAGTGCTCCATAGTTGAGATTTTGCTGTATTTTCGCTAAAGTTCGCACAGTTTATCAAGTCTGTACAATTAATGCGAGATACCTCTTTGAGTTGGCAAAAAAAATTAGCACAAGGTTTCAGTTCGGCAACTGAATTATTAAGGTATTTGGAATTGCCCATACAGCAGGGAAGTCTTTTGGCAGAGAAAGAATTTTCTACCCGAATTCCTTTGAGCTTTGCCCAGCGGATGCAAAAAGGAAATCCAGATGATCCTTTATTATTACAAGTACTCGCTGTAAAAGAGGAGTTGCTTGTGAATGAAGAGTATAGCCAGGATCCGCTTGTTGAGCTAAGTTCTAATCCCTTAAAAGGCTTGATTCACAAATATCATGGGCGGGTATTATTAACATTAACCGGTGTTTGCGCGGTGAACTGCCGTTTTTGCTTCAGGAGACACTTCCCATACCAAGAGAACAATCCTGGACGCAATGGCTGGAGTTCTATTTGCGATTATATAAGAAAAGATACTTCCATCAGCGAAGTGATTCTAAGTGGGGGGGACCCATTACTTGCAGCAGATCTGGTCTTAGCTGAACTGATCCAACAATTAGAAGCGATTCCCCATGTGACTACGTTGAGGATACATACACGTATTCCTGTGGTGTTTCCTGAGAGAGTCGATTCCGGATTGCTCTCTGTTCTGGAGGCTACTCGCTTAAAAAAGGTAATTGTACTGCATTGCAATCACGTACAAGAGTTAGACGAATGTGTGCGAGTAGCATGTTCTGATTTGCTCTATGTGGGATGCTTTTTGTTGAATCAGAGCGTGTTGCTGAGGGGAATTAATGATGCCTCGGAAACCCTTGCTGATTTAAGTCATGTATTATTTGCCTATGGGGTACTGCCTTATTATCTTCATGTTCTGGATAAGGTACAGGGGGCTGCTCATTTTGATATGCCGTATTCCAAAGCGCAGGAGATTTATCATCAATTACAACAGAAATTACCTGGTTACTTATTGCCTCGTCTTGCACGAGAGGAACCAGGTAAATTAAGTAAAACACTTTTAATTTAACGTTCTTGCCTATATTTGACCCTCTTCCTCTTCATAAAGTGAGATCAATTTCTCCTGAGCACAATTATTACCTTGTACCATGGGTTTATAAGTTCCATCACTTTGCATCTCCCAGGTATTACTGTTGTCTTTGAGATAATTTTTAATGATTTCATTTTTGATTCTTTTTTTACACTTATCGTCTAGTATTGGAAACATAATTTCAATGCGATGGTACAGATTTCGTTCCATTAAATCCGCACTGGCGCAAAAAAAGTGTTCTTGCTCATTTATTCGAAAATAGAATACTCGATGATGCTCAAGAAAACGGCCAATAAAAGAAAGCACTCTTATATTATCAGAGATTCCGGGTAATCCTGGTTTTAAACAGCAGACTCCCCGAACCAGGAGATTAATTTTAACCCCTGCTTGAGAGGCCTTATATAATGCTTGTATGGTTACTTTATCAGTTAATCCATTTACTTTAAGCATGATTTCTGTATCAATTCCTTCTGCTGCTGCGGAGCTGCATTGTTCAATGTATTGTAATAATGTCTTTTGCAAGGTGAACGGGGAGTGGCTTAATGCTTTGAGCTTCACTACCTTACCAAGGCCGGTCAGTTGTTGGAAGATGAGCTGAGCATCCGAGGCAATAGTCGGTTCACACGTTAATAAACCAATGTCAGTATAACGTTTGGCTGTTTGTTCATGATAATTTCCGGTACTTAGGTGCACGTATCGTTTTAACTTACCGTGTGTTCTTCTAACCACCAGAGTCATTTTTGCATGGGTTTTGTAACCTACCACACCGTAGAGCACCAAAATGCCAGCCGCATGGAGTCTATTGGCTAATTTTAAGTTTGACTCTTCATCAAATCGCGCACGTAGCTCAATTACCGCCGTCACTTCTTTGCCTGAGTGAGCTGCATTGACTAATGCATCAACCATTACTGATTCAGAATGGGTGCGATATAACGTTTGACTAATAGCCAAAACATTAGGATCGGCAGCAGCTTGTCGCACAAAATCAATGACTAAATTAAAACTTTGGTAAGGATGGTGTAGTAAAATGTCCTGTTCATCAATTACATTAAAGAGATTACGTTGGGATTTGGGGAATTTGGGGTATTGAGCAGTATATGTAGGATAGTTCAGATCAGGTCTGTCAATAGTATTAATTGTTGTCATGTACCTTTGTAGATTAACCGGACCATCACAAAAATAAGCATCTTCATGGCGTAAATGATACTTTTGTAATAGAAAGTCTACTATTTTATCAGGACATTTATTTTCTATTTCCAATCGGACGACATGTCCATAGTGACGGGAAAAGATTTCACGTTGCACCGCTTTTGCCAAGTCATCTATTTCCTCTTCTCTCAGAAACAGATCGCTGTTACGGGTTAAGCGGAATGAATAGCATCCGCTGATTTCCATTCCTGGAAATAGGCTGTTGACATGGGTTTTAATAATGGATGATAAATAAACAAAATAGTGGGCATCACCGCACAATTCAGACGGTAAATGGATCATCCGCGGTATAGAGCGAGGCGCATGTACTACTGCGTAGTTAATATTTCGATCAAAAGCATCTTTTCCGCTTAGCGAAATGATGAAATTCAAACTTTTATTAATTAGTCTTGGTAATGGGTGAGCCAAGTCTAAAGCAATGGGGCTAATGACCGGGAGAATTTCGTGCTTGAAATAATGTTTTGCCCATAAATGAATATCATCTGTCCACTGATGAGTATCAAGGAAGTGAATATTTTCTTTGCGTAATGCAGGAAGTAGTTGTTTGTTAAATATGCTGTACAGCTGGTCAATTAACTGGTGCGCCTTTTGACTTATACGGCTAAATGCTTCATCGGGGCGTAGCCCATCTATGGTTAATTTGCCTGATGAGAGTGCAATTTTTTCTTTTAGTCCCGCAACTCTAATTTCAAAAAATTCATCAAGATTACTACTGCAGATACTTAGGAATCTCATCCGTTCTAGTAATGGAACACGATCATCATTTGCAAGCATGAGCACTCGCTGATTAAATGCAATAGCAGAAAACTCTCTATTAATATAATAATCTGGGTTATCCAGAGTTGTATCCAAGGGGAACTCCATTTATCTAAATAAAATCAGGCTCTAGTTTGAACTCGAACCACCAGGCTGTGTTAACGT
>NZ_CALMPD010000145.1 GCF_937871865.1 uncultured Legionella sp. | reverse complement strand
TCTTTGGGGAGCTCATCTATTTGTTTAAATATCCAGAATATACCATTAGAATGTTCATTTTGTATTTCAATTAACAGATCAAGCATTTTATCTTCTTCAATCTCGGCATGAGTACAAGCAATACTTGAAGGTGCTTCAGTAATTTTATAAGCAAAATGTTTTTCTTTCATGATGACTCTCCATTTTATTCATCACTACGAGTAAATTATAGTCATTTATGTGCACATGTGGGGCAAATGATTAAAATAAATTCGTCCGAGTCAGGGAACTAAGGAGGAACACTGTATGTTTTCGTGGTTGCATTCGTCGCAGAGAAGAGTTACGGGTGCTCTTTTAGATGTGAGCGCTCAACATATTCTCTAGAGGTTAACAGTAAATCCTAATAATACAGCATGGAGTATCGGTATATTAGTAATGCTGGCGGTTTTTGTTGAAGGATAAATTTTCAACTTGGGATCGTTACCGTAAACGCCTTGATACAACAGATTTAAACTGGCTAAGGCTGTAATAGGGTAGCCGAATCCTGCTTGAAGCTCCCCGGCTAACTGGGAAACTTCTTTAATAGGCTTATGCTCCACCTGCCAATATCTGTATGCAATACCGCCTTTTAGCTGGGCAAAAAAAGAACTTCCGAATAATGGATCGCTTTTAGCGGTAACCAAAAGATCAAGCATAGGGCCCAGAGTTGTTTGCACTGGAAGCCATTCTAAAACAGCCAAGGTTTCATAAGGGATATCAAGACGCATCTTATTCCCACTTTGCAGGCCTAATTCCAGTCCCAGAGCAATATCGCCAGCAAGCATCAGTTCATTACCAAGTGCTAAGCGAGCAAGCATTGATTGCCCATCTTTTAGGTAGAGGTGTTGGAACTTCCCACTACCTACACTGGCTGTAATGGTCCACGGCTGATCCTGAGAGGTTAGTTCGGGGTAGTATCCATCAGCGAATACATTGACTGATAATAAAATTCCTATTGCGAGTAATTGTAATTTCATTTTCATCTGTCATATCCCTAATTTAATTGGTTTATTCAGAAAGTGAATTTTGTGTGTAATCTTGCATCGACATTGACTTGGGACTTAAATTTGGCGGAGAGAGAGGGATTCGAACCCTCGATACGTTGCCGTATACACACTTTCCAGGCGTGCGCCTTCAGCCGCTCGGCCACCTCTCCAACGGGCCAAGCTTATACTTGTCAGCAAATAAAAGCAAGGATTTCACTGTATTTACATTGAATTTGGTCGCTTAAAGTGTCTTTTGGGTACGCTTCTAATTGTTATAGATAATTATTTCAGGATCTGCGGCCTTACCTCCTCACTTGATATGGTACTTAAAAAAAGCGATTTTGGTGCAAACTGCTGATATGTCTGTAGAACTAATAATCAATAATGAGAAAACTAAATTGATTAAAATTTATTGATTTTGGTTTAATTTAGATGTATTTTCGCACTTTACTTTATATGGAGTTAGTCATTATGTCTGTGCAGAGCGATATACAGAAAGGTGTTTCTGATTTGAGTTTGATTATCGGTAAAGGATTAATGTATGGAGGAGGGGCTAGCCTTTTGGTTATGGCTGTAATCGGAACAGTTTCTATTGATATCGTTTTACTTCATTATGCAGAAAAGACTCAAAATAGTTTTTTAACTGGTTATATCTTGGGTACTATGCTTTGGGGACCTAAGGTTAATCCATTACCTGCCCTCATGTTATCACCTATTACCTCCCTTATTGCTGTAGGGTTATCTGTAGCCTTAGGTGTTCCTGGCGTAGGTGGAGCTATTTTGGCGGGATGGGCTTTTGCTGCGACTGTATTGGGACTTGGTTATGGGCTGGTGGCATTGTCTGAGGCAATTGAACCTGAAGATGATTATGAGCGCAGAAGTTCTTATTCCTTCGCATAATTTTCTGTTCCATTCTTTCTATTTATTAAAGTGAACTACGGCCGTTGGAGACAATGGCTGTAATAATCATTCGTTGCAAAGATTTATTCTATGCTGCAATACATTTTAGGGTAGAATTGTATATACTAAATATACTGTTTGAGCTTCTCTAAAATACGGTCTAAAACGATGCGACGCCTTTGGATTTTTTCTATAATGCTTCTTTTAAACTCCCCTGGCTGGGCGTTTACTTGCTTCTACACCTTGGCAAAAGACAGTTGCTGGACTAATTATGATGTGACAGTTGATGTCATTGATGCTTCAAATTTGAATAAAGTCTTTTCACTCACGGTTCCTAAGGGCAAATCATGGGGGCGGGTGGAATTTAATTGTACTGAAGCCCAAAGTCTGCTTTATTACGCTCGATATTCTCCAGTTTTTTGGCAAAGTGAAAAAGGCAAAACTTATCCTGCACTTAGAAACTGGACATTACCTGGTAAAATAAATCCTGGCGACTTGGCCTGGACAATTCCTGTCTGTTTTCCTAATGATTTTTCCCAGGTGCCTTTACCCCCAGATGCGAAGGGAAATTGTAAATGCGATTTTAGTAGTATTCCTGAACCCAAAGTGAAGCAGTGATTGTTTGTCTTAGTACATATCTTTGTGTATTATTTCGTGCATATTTTTTGATGGAGCGGGCAATTGATTACCCTTAGAAATAAAATTGGACAAATGCTGATTATGGGCTTTAATGGCTCTGAAATTAGTGAGCAAAGTCCCATAGCTCAGTGGTTATCAAGTGATGGTTTAGGCGGTGTTTTATTGTTTGACAAAGATCTGCCGACAGGCACACAGGGTAAAAATTTAAAAAATCAAACACAAATTAAACAATTGAGCCATCATCTGAATTATTATTCATCATTAGCTACTGCAGAAGATGAAAAAAATCCCTTATTAATTGCTCTGGATTATGAGGGGGGTGTTGTTGATCGCTTGACTCAAATTGATGGCTGCATGACGACAATGAACGCGATGAGCCTGGCTGCACTATCTGAATCTGAGTTTGATGAAGAAGTGGGGCAAATGGCATCTACTTTAAAATCCTTGGGTTTTAATCTGAATTTTGCCCCAGTTGTTGATTTAAATCTTAACGATCAACAAGGCATTATCGGAAAATTAGGTCGAAGTTTTTCGAACAAACCGGATATCGTAGCTCGCATTGCCAGCAGATTCGTTGAGATATTCAGCAGTTATGGTATTGCCTGCTGTTATAAACATTTTCCTGGGCATGGTAGTGCGATAGGAGATACTCATGAGGGATTTGTCGATGTGAGTGAAACGTTTCATTTTGATGAGTTAGCACCTTATCGTAGTTTGGTGAACGATTTAGATAAACCCGTTATGGTGATGACTGCGCATGTAGTCAATAAATCTTTGGACAGTCAAGGTCTTCCTGCCACTCTTTCTCATGAAATCCTCACCGGATTATTAAGAAATACTATGGGATACGATGGGGTAATCATCAGTGATGATTTGCAAATGCAGGCTATTTCAAAGCATTACTCTCTTGAAGAGTCATTGAGCCTAACAATCAATGCTGGTGCGGATATGGTTATTTTTGCAAATCAGTTAGGCAATATCACAGCACCTGAGGTTATTGATTGCATTGAGCAATTAGTACTGAACAAGATCATTGAGCCTAAACGTATAGACGAAGCATACAGACGCGTAATGCAATTTAAACATCAGCTCACTAGTGTTGAATTGGTTTGATAGGTTTTTTTTCAAAGTACCGTGAGCAAGTCACGGTACTTTAGTACGCTAGTTTTGTCGCAACTTATTGAGATGTTACACTTATTTTTGCAGAATATTTATATAAGAGTATTGACGAAAAATCATTGTATGTTAGAATGTATTCGATATGCTCAAAATTTAATCAAAAGGTCAGTGCTGTTTATGTCAATCCAACCATTACATTCTTCCCGCCTTAATTCTTATTCTGACACCATCATATTGTATTGTTGTTGCTGATAAATCCTGATTTGCCTTTTTAATCATTTGTTTTAAGGATTTTCACTATGTGTGCAGCGCATCAACAAAAGAAAAAAATTATTTTCAGCACGCCTCTAATTTATACTCTGATGATAGGTTTGGGAATTATAAGTGGCATGTCTGATATAGCCCTTTTAAAAGGGATTGGTTTGCTGGTTTCTGATTTATTTATAAAAATATTTAAATGCATTAGTTTGCCAATTATTTCTCTTTCGATCATTGTTACTTTGGCTAATTATAAAACTGATGGAGTAATGAAGAGAATATGGCAAAGAACCATCAAGTATACTTTTTTAACCACTATAGTTGCTGCGACTATAAGTTGTTTACTTTATATTATTATAAACCCAAGTACCGTTGAGGTTAATTTACAAGCAGCTTCTACTGGTGCAACAAATAATCTGGGTTATCTTGGATATTTAGCTAATATTATCCCCACAAATTTATTGTCTCCATTTCTTGAGCAACAAGTAATGGGGGTGCTCTTACTGAGTATTGTTGTTGGATTTGCTATACGCCAGATTCCTGAAGATGATTCTCGCGAAACCATTACCCGTTTTTTTCGTGGCGCGCATGGAATGTTCCTTGTAATGACACGCTGGATTATTACTTTAATTCCTTTAGGGCTCTTTGGATTTATTACATCTACAGTTGTTCAGCTGCGCTCAGGTATGGATATTAAAGGGATTGGTCAGTACTTATTGATCATAGTATTAGCCAATGTGATTCAGGGGTTTGTGATTTTACCTTTATGGCTGCGAATGAATGGAATTAAACCGTTTGCTACCATGCGAGCAATGATACCTGCATTATCCGTCGCATTTTTCTCCAAATCTTCTGTGGGTACTTTGCCAGTAACCATGAATACAGTAGAAAATAATCTTCAGGTCAAACCTCAAATCAGTCGTTTCGTATTGCCTTTATGCACCAGTATTAACATGAATGGTTGTGCTGCGTTTATCTTCGCAACTGTAATTTATCTGATGCAAAGTCATGGCATGCCTATTTCTTATGCAACTATGGGATTGTGGATTTTTGTATCAACTATTGCTGCCATCGGAAATGCGGGCGTGCCTATGGGATGTTTTTTCCTAAGCGTCAGTTTGTTATCCAGCATGAATGTTCCCATCACTTTAATGGGAGTTATCCTGCCGTTTTATGCGTTGATTGATATGCTGGAAACTGCATTAAACGTTTGGTCAGATGCTTGCGTGACCAAAGTTGTTAATGATAAAGCGCTTGCTGATGAAGTAGTTAAAGAAAAACCCAAGAAGCAATCTGTTTTGGAATTAGAATTGGGATAAACAGATTCATGCTGAATTTTTATCTGTATTGTGTACTGAAAACTCCTGTCTTCATGTGATACAGAAGTTTTTAGTTGATAACCCTAGGTAATTACACATCAACAACTATATTAAACCCACCATAAATCATGCGTTTTCCATCAAAAGGCATGGGGTTGTTATCTGGTTTTAAACGAAGATCTTCCATGGCTTTTTGCATTCCTTCATCACGAACTTTTCTGGAGGGCCAAAGTATCCAGGAAAATACGACAACTTCATCTTCTGTACATTGTACCGCCATTGGAAAGGACGTAATTTTTCCTTCAGGTACATCATCTCCCCAACATTCAACCATTTGTAAAGCACCATGTTCTTTAAATACCAAGCCGGCTTTTTGTGCATGCTCAATGTATTTCTCTTTATTGGCTTTGGGAACGGCAACGACGAATCCATCTACATAATTCATACAACCTCCATTTATGGCTTATTAAACAAAGTAGAGTATAAATATGGAGCAGTTGGTTCTATTTTTCAAATAATTTTTTTGTGACCGGGGTACTAGTGATCATAGGATATGGGTTTTTTACGTAATATCTTTTGTTGCCCATGCATTGATTTTTCATCCAGCATTTTTTGTTTTGAACGCCTTGAGCGCCGTTTCTTTTGGCGTTTTAATTTTTCCCTTCTTTGTTGGTCTTTGGTTTTTTCATCACTTACCGTGGTGTGCAATTTTTCACATAATCTGATTCGTGCATAATAGCGATTGTCTTCGCGGCTTCTGCTTTCCTGGCATTTGACTTCAATTCCGCTAGGAACATGTTTTAAGTACACACTGGATGATGTTTTATGTAGTTTTTGGCCACCGCTTCCACTCCCTGTGATGAATTTTTCAATAAGTTCATCTTCAATTATTTCCAGTTGTTTCATCCAGGCTCTTAGCCTGTCCCATTTATCTTTACCCACCATGAGTCTGATGCACCATGAAAAATTCCAATTGCCTTGTTATTTTATTAAAGAGTAGCCGGATATAATACATTAAAGATAACTACATTAATGCACATTATCTTTATTATTATGAAGGTCTTCTATGTCATTTCTGACGATTTTTATGTAAAAGATGTGTTAATAACCTACTCCATAAATTTCGGAAATGATTTTGTGTGCTATGTTTATAGCAACACAATCAAAAAGCAGGATTGACCATGTTAAAAAAATTGATCGGGATTTTGAGTGTTGCTATTCTGTCATGTTTTGCCGCAATTTCTGTTGCGGAAGATGTTGCAGAGCCCGCAGATGTTAAGTGCAAGGACAACAACGGTAAACCAATAACCGTCAAAGCAAAAACGATATCTATTTATAATAATACGGAAGACACGATTTATCCCGTCGTGTCAACGAGTATGAACTCCGTAAATGAATGGCTTCAAGGCTGTTTCCGTACTAGCATAAAGATTGCGTATCCAACCAAGTTTGTTTATAAACTGTATGTTAATGAAGGTACTGGAATAGCTCCTGGTTCATCAGTAACCATCACCCTCCCTTTATATAGTAAGTTATCCGATGATCTTTATGTAACCTGGTGGAATGGTGGCCGGGTGGTTTTGGCTGATAAAAACGAAGGACTTCGTAATAAGAAAGATGTGTTAGTAAATCCTTCTCCTGAGGAAGTAACTTGCCAGGGATCAGGTACTGGATGCGAATTAAGCATTTATTCCAGTGATGCTCAGTTCCCTGAAAATATTTATGCGCAGTTATCTGAATATACGTTCGGTGATTCCATTATGACGCCTGAAGATGCGGCAAAATCACCAGATGAACAAGCTCGGTTACTAAAGCCTGAAAATGTGGGATACAACATTTCTTATGTTGATCATGTCTACATGCCTGTTGCCATTGCTCCTAAAAAGAACCCTTATATAGGATATAGCGGGTCTACAAAATCTATGGGAGAGTTTCGAGACAAGCTCAGGTCGTTTTTAAACACCGATGCAGGACAAGGCTGGCCAGTATATAACTTGTTCGAGTTGAAGTTACCAGGGGGATATAATGTTTTTGCTCAACGCTTTGGTACTTTGCCTGCTAATGATAATGTACCTGTCAAACCGGATGGTAAAGACAGCGCTCCACCCGTGTTGACTGTCTTATCGTGCCAGCAGGGGCAATGTACTGATGAACAAAAAAAATCACTTCATTTTGGTCAGGCGGTGCAACGCATGCAGAATTTATGGGGAAGTTGTGTTGCATGGGATGAAGATGTGAGTAAATACGTCACAGAAAAAGTGGATTGTCCTGATGATTTGCAAAAGAAACTTGTTGCTATTCAAGCATTTTACCAGAAAAATTATCAACAATATCTGGCGATGTATGACGCAGGACAATGTAATGAGATAAAAGACAGCAAACCTGTTCCTTTTAATTATTGGAATACCATTCAGCATATTTATGGCTGGGTACCTTTCAATGAAGGATGTGGTGCTGCAGCTAACCCTTTGGCTAATACCAGTATACCGGACTGGAATCATGCTCAAATTCAATCAATGTACATTCACTACTTGCAGTATATTTACAACACGAATATTAGGCCTGAATTAGTGTTTAACCCTTACGTTCAATTGATTCATGATAAGGATTATCTGGATATGGATGCTTATGCATTTTCTGTTGATGATGCAGTTGGATTCATGAGTGAGCTGGGAGATGGATTGATTTTTACTGTGGGCGGGACTAATGGTCTTGAAAACCCAGACCACTTTAACTATGAAGATGGTTTCTCTGTAGCGATTGGGGTGCCTCAGGAGATGAGTAAGGAGGTAACTAAGCCTTTGATTACTAAATATGGTGTATGTGTTTATGGTAAGGAGGCTGGCAATAAGGAGTGCGATCAAGTCACCCAAGATGTGATTATGCCAACTAACAGTCAGATTGCTGGATTTCGAGTGGGCACTGTTGCTTCATATCCTATAAAGGTACAGTTTACTGATCTGAATAATAATGTGTATACCTTTAGGGTTAATGTAAAATTTGCTCCTTGTACTGATGACATGAATCCCGCTAAATGTCCCATAAATAGAGGTAATATTATAAATAAACAAACCTGTAGTGTAACCAACAGCAAAGGAGAGCTGCACCCTAAGTCAGGAGAGTGGTGTCAAAATGCTAATCCTAATCAACAGAAAGAAAAGCAATTGACCAAAAACTATCTCAGCTTTCCCCAGCCGGTTGATTTTATGAAGTAGTTTTATGGTATGGTGGTGATGGAAAGCCCGGATTACAGTTACATGTAATTCGGGCATTGTGTTTTATATATCTATAAAAAATTACTGATCCCACTGTTCATGTGGTATTACCTTTTATGTAAGAAATCTCTCTTGATTGCGGGGGGGAGCTGGAGTTACCCATGGTATTTGCTCCTCGGGTTGTGTGGCTCTGCTCTGCAGTTTGAATATATCGTATGGCTCATGTGCTTTATGCCATCGAGATGATGCTCCTTCGGAAATTGTTCCTTTATTTTCAACTGTATAAGTGTGGGGCTGGAAAATAATCTTAACGGAATTTGTTTGTCGAGAGCGAGATAGAGCTTCGTCAAGCAGATAACATTCGCGAAGCCATGGATCCAAGATAATGACATTGTTTCCCCAGGTGTGCGGCTCATTTAAATGGGAGTCCGCTTTACGGTTGATCACAATAAATTCATGATCCCCATCATCAAGTGTTAGTATTTCGATAGGTACTGAGTTCTTAATGAAGGGAAGATCTGATTCATTGAATCCTTTTGAGGGATAATGCATCAACATGGCCATTGCTGCCTGAGAAAGATCAGAACAATCTCATTGAAAAATAACGTGTTCGCCTCTACCTGCTGTTACTTTTACCCTTACTCGCAAAGCATCTTTTTTAAAAAGATGTAAGTAATCTATCGACGTATAGACATTTTATGCTTATATTATCCGCAATAATAGTTTTCTGGAAAATGGCTGCATTGATTATGACTCACTTTAAAATTGGCGATCAAATATGGATTATTAGTTTTGAAATCGAAGACGATTTCTATTTATTATCCAGGCAAGTCATTACTGAATTGTTAGACGATGGCGTAGAATGTGAAGATGAATTCAATACATTTCATGTTGCCTATGAAGATATTTATAATACGAAAGAAGATGCTTTAGATTCTATGATTCAGCGTCTGCAGAATTTGCGTACGGATAGCAATTAATCTTCGCAACTCGCTTGCTTGTAGCTGGCCTATGAATCATAGTTGTCAGGCTAAGGAATTCCTGTATCAATAATTCGGACGAAGTGTTACGCTCGTAATTTGGGAAGTCCCGCGAAGCGCGTACCGATTATAAATGTATCATGCTGCACATGGACTTTCCGGATTCCGCTGCACCGCATTAGGGCTTTTAATTTTCTTCTTAGCCTGACCTACGAATTCATAGAAACCTTGTGCATTCCTATTAGTATCCTATTATTTAAGTAAATCCATACCTTGTTATTTTAATCCAAATCGTTTTTGCTAACAGGATATATAATGGAATGTAATCAATAAAAATTAGTTTTGATTACTGATAGAACCTTAGGTTTAGGAGGCGTTCTGGCTGAGCAATTAGTAAACTCGGGTGCCAAGGTTATTGTTACTTCCAGGCGAGCTGTTTTTAATGAGGTAACTACCTTTTTCCGATTGCCGATTGGCATGCCGAGATTCAGGTGCAGAACAGGATATCCTGGATATTGCAGGCAAGCCATGCTAATTTGGCATCCTGGTTTTACTACAATTTATTGAGATATTCAGATAAATAATTTGATGTGTGATTGTATTGGGTTGTAATTCATGTTTGGATATACTTTATTCTATGATTGTTATTGTGGGGGTTAACGTAATGGATTTTTCCTTTCCCGGTGCTTACCCTCATCAACAAATTCATTTAACCTTCAATAAAAAGGCTTTTAATATTCCTGAGGCGGTATTAGTCTACGCTTTTTATGACGGCAAATTGTTATTTACTCATCATTCTAAACGAGGATGGGAATTGCCCGGTGGAACTCGCAAGGCCCATGAGTGGCCAATTAATACAGTGATAAGAGAAGCTTATGAGGAGGCTGGTGCGGAGCTGGCTGCATTGGAGCCCATCGGCCAATACATCATTGTTCATCCTCACCAGCCTCAACATATTAAAACTATTTACATAGCGCATGTTCAGGAACTTCATCCATTGCCCAAGGGATTTGAAACAGATGATCGGAGTTTATTAATTCCTCCTGATGCAGATACTGTGTTTAACGATCCAGCGTACAGCTTATTACTTAAAGATAATGTATATCGTTTTAGTCTTCCGGTTGCACTCTCTGCTTTAGGTTCTGTTCAGTTGTCTACTGTCTCAGCGCAAATGGAGTGACTTTGCTACAACTTATTGAGGCGTTATATGAAGAGAATGTCCTTATGAGTTTTAAATTGAATGATTGGTTTTGTTATGTGAGAGATTATTTTTTTCTTCTATCATTTATGTTAGGGTCTGTTGATATTTTTTCTTTGATTCTACGATACACAGGTTTGGACGTGAAGAATCATCACTCAACTAATAATATTAGCAGGACTCAATAATGCAACCAAAAATAGCATTAATTACAGGAGGTTCGCGACGGATTGGTGCCGGTATTGCCGAGCTATTGCACCAGGAAGGAATGAATATCATTTTACATTATCGTAATTCAGTAGAAGATGCACAGCGTCTTGCGAATACGCTTAATGAGAAACGCCCTAATAGTGTTGCGTTATTACAGATGGATTTATTAAATACATCGGCTCTTTCTGAATTCATCGCTAAAGCACAAGCAATTTGGGGGTATTTTGATGTCTTAATTAATAATGCCTCTACGTTCTACCCAACCCCCATGGGTACTGTAAATGAAGAACAATGGGCTGATTTGGTAGGCAGTAATCTCACTGCTCCTTTTTTTCTTTCCCAGGCTGCCATGCCTATATTGTCAGAGCGTAAGGGCAATATCATTAATATTATTGATATTAAAGCAGATCGTCCTGCCAAACGTTATCCAGTTTACAGTATTGCAAAAGCAGGTTTATGGATGTTGACCAAAACTTTAGCCAAAGAATTAGCCCCCAATATACGCGTCAATGCTATTGCTCCTGGTGCCATGATTCCCCCAGAAGATCAAACTTTAAATCCCGAGCATCAATATGAAATGATTAAAAAAATACCCTTGCAGCGGATTGGCACTGCAGAAGATATAGCGAGAACAGTCCTTTTTCTAATTAATCAGGCACCTTATATTACGGGCCAAATGATTGCTGTAGATGGTGGGAGAGGGTTATACACCAGTGGGGATAGAGATTAATTTCAAGGTGAGTAGCCCTCATAGTGTAAAGGAGGGCTACTGGCAATTGATGCATTTAATTTGTATCGATGGTAATAGTATAAGATGCTGACTGCGGTGACGGGGTACCGGCTTGGTTCGTTTGTATTGCGGTAAAAACATGATTCCCGTCAGCCAATGCCGATGCTGGTATGAATAGCCAATTTCCAAACGCATCAACAGGCACTGTATTTAACAAGTTTCCATTACTAAAAACTGATACCGTTGCTCCAGGCTGACCATTGCCTGAAAGGGTCGGTTGTGCATCATCTGTAGTGCCATTATTAGGGATCGTGCCTGTTACTGGTCCAGTATCATCAAAAATATCAGTAATTACCGGAGCAAGGGGAATGCTGGTATCTATGGTAAAGTTAAATTCTGATGATAGAGAGGAGGTATTACCTGCCTGGTCTGTTGCTGTTGCTGTCAAAATATGTGGCCCATTCGCTAATGAACTTGTAGGAAATAAGGACCAGCTTCCATCAGAAAGTACAGTCGATGTGCCAAGCGGATTTCCATCAAGATAGAGCCTTATTGTGTCGTTAGGGCTACCAGTTCCTACAACCTGAGGAGTAGTATCATCTGTTGTGCCTCCATTCAATATTTGTCCTTGCACAGGCCCGACATCATCAAGCAGATAACTAATGGTGGGAGGTATTGGTGCCACAGTGTCTACTGTAATGGTATAAGGAGGAGATTGAGGGGATGTGCCTGAGGCGTTCGATTGTGTTGCGGTAAAGATATGAATACCATCACCCAATGGGGTTGTAATTGCAAAGATCCAACCCCCTGAGTTATTAACAGATGTTGTTCCCAGCAACGTATTACCGGTAAATAGTGATACCGTCGCATTAGGTAAACCAGTTCCTGCAATCTGCGGTGTAGTGTCATTAGTCGTGCCACCGTCAGGAATTACTCCTGTTACAGGCTCCTGATCATCAAAAACAGCAGTAATTAATGGAGCTACAGGTACAATGGTATTTACGTTAATGGTATATGGCGCTGATTGCGCTGAGGTGCTACCTGTTTGATCCGTTTGGGCCGCGGTAAAACTATGTGCTCCATCAACCAATGGCGTTGTTGGTGTATAGGACCAGCTGCCTGTACTATCAACAGATGTTGTCGCTAACAAATTGCCATTGTTAAAAATTGATATCGTTGCTCCGGAAAGACCGGTTCCTACAATTTGTGGTGTGGTGTCATCCGTTGTTCCTCCATTGGGTATTACTCCTTGTGACGAGCCTGTATTATCAATAATCTGGGTGATCATCGGTGCAGCAAGACCGGATAAATAGATGTAGCCATTCACTAAAGTAGTTTTTTGCCCATCAGGAGATTGTATCGTTACATCGACCACATTATTTGCAGGATCAATTCCTGGTGGGGCTGTGACCGTAATAGTCGTTGGTGATAATATCTGGATATCATGAGCTAGTTGGTTACCAAAATAGACCAGTAATCCTTGTACAAAATTATTGCCTGTTATGGTAACTATATTGCCACCGATAAAGGGACCGTTATTGGGGCTAATGCCTGCAATACTTGGCGCTAAAAGTTTAGTAATCTGCTCCGCAATGGCGAGTACTTGTTGCATTTTAACTGCGGGTGTTTTTGTCCATTGTAAAATGCTATTTAATTGCTGATCTCCTGCTGGATAGCGTTCATCATAACGTTTATTAGCATCTCCAAATAAACTTATTTGCAGGCTTATGCTTCTGTTATCCGGGGTCGCATTATGTGACGTAATATACTGACCCAAAAGCGATAATTCCATTCCTATTTTCTGCTTTTTAGGTAACCAGCTTATTCCAGTTTGATAAGTATCGTAAATCTCTCGTGCCGTTGCCTCTCCCATTATTTTAATACGTTCATTTAACAGTTGGTTTATTCTGATTCCTGCTCCTATACCGTTTCGATTGTGATAAGGAAGCAGAGATAAAATCGTGTTGTAATGGACTTCATCATAATACACATTACCGCTTACTAATGTGCTAGGGGCCAACAACATATCCAGTCCCATATCAATACCAGCACTCCGCGCACCTGCGATATTACGGTAATTAATACACTGCAGACCGGCATTAAAACCGCCACAATTACTGCCATTGGAAGAAAAGATGATGGGATCTAAGGATTTATTATCCGCTTTTGCATAATAGGTGCCTGCATTAAATCCCTGTATGAGTGGCAGATTGAACAGCTGTTGGAATCTTAAACCGTAGGCATCCTGATGCACTCGTGACTTGATGTTTCCTGAGTCGAAGAGGAAGGGGAGGCGTTGGTCAAAACGCTCTGCTGTAACTTTAATTTGAGACAATTCTGAAAGGCTATAGCCTACTGTCCCATTAATTCGATATTGATTGGAACCATATTCCCCTAAGGCATTTAAGGCCAGCTTTTCGCCTATAGGCAATGCATATTGTGCGTTAAAATATGTTCCTGTTAAATCACTGTATGTTATTCCCAGATCTAATGGCCCAGACATTCCCAATTGTTTGTTATTTAAGGACAGCATCTGAAGTGTCTGGTTTGGTAGATAATTGACCTGAGATAAGTGATTGGAAGAGTTGGGTTGTTTGGATGATGGTAGTGGAGCAATTGCGGCAAAGGCTATGTGAAAAAGCTGGACAAAGATCAGTACATTTGCAATAAGACAACGTAGCCAATTATTCTTCTTTTTTAAACCAGCCAACCCATTACTTAATTTATTATACAGTCTCATCCATAACCCTGTTAACTATAAAAAATTATTTTAACAATAAGGGGTTTAGCAAATATTTTCAAACGATTACGCTCAATATCAAGCAAATAATTAGATGAGGACTTTTGATGTTTCATTCTAAAATCCGATATTTTTAGCCTGAATATTCAGACCAGAAAAAAGATTCTAATTAGCCATAAATTTTTAATTGACGTAAGTAAATCTTGCATTTAATATTGCACCCGGACATTGCACTTGGCCTTGGATAGCCAAGTGGAATTATGGATATTTTATGGATGTATGGAGCAGTCTCGTGAAGGATTTAAGGAAATATCAACTAAATAATGGAATCGCGCGTGTTTTTTTTGTACAAAATCAACTTGTTGTTTTTTTAACCCGTTGTTGTTCATTATTCGCCTCGTTTAAGCACATGTTCTTAGCACGTTTAGTGGCTCAGCTCGGCATGGGGTTAAGTGCTTTTTGTTTTTCTATTACACTACAAGCCGGAATGCCGGTATGGAGTATTACGCCAGACCCTGGTTTTCCCCCTGTTACTTCAGTCAGTTCAACAACGTTTGCTCAGGTGAAATACAATGTAACTAATAATTCATCCAGGGCTCATAATCTAGTAATTGTACCGCAAACAGGTGTGAGTCAAAACGGTGCGTGCTTTCTTGCTCCTAAAGGATCTTGCGTACTGACATTAACCATTATAGGTAGTGCATTACCGGCAAGTGGATTGTCTGGGGGACCTGTGCTTTGTTCCACTAGTGATGGAACGACACCAAATCCCAATCAGTGTTATCAGCCGTATTCGACTGATCATTTAGCGATTACGATGGTTCCTAATCGTTTATCCATGCAGCCCATTCCAATCCAGGAAGCAACTGCCAATCAATTCTTTGTTTACAATCTCAAATCAGCAGTAACGTTTTATGAGGAAAACCTGAATGCAGGTTTTCCTGCACAGGCAATAGTGAGCCCGGCAGAACAAGATGGATTACGCTTTGATTCATCTAGTTTTTCTATCACTGGAACACCAAAACGTACAGGAACATATCTGTTTAAAGTTGGGGTACAAAATGCTTATGGTACTTCTGAGTTCATAGATTTTGCCGTGCAGGCTCAAGCTAATGCAAAAGACAAACCTGTTTTTAAACAGCACTATTCAATGGCCAGTGCTTTACCCGCTCAAAAGTACAGTATGAATCTCATGGAATTAGTTGAGCACCAAACCGGATTTATGCACACCAATCAGATTTCATTTCGTATCGATACCCAGTTGAGCCACCCGGATTGGTTAGATATCGCAAGTGATGATTCTAGCCGCCTGGAAGGCAAGGTGCCATCTGAAGCTGCCGGGAAGGAAGCGGAACTGACGCTTATAGCCTCCTCGAATACAGGCGGTGATTCTCTACCTTTAACGATAAAAATTCCTATTGCTTATGATCCAGCCCAAAAACCGGTAATTAATTCATTTGAGTTAGAACAATTGGCTGGTTCTAATATGTATGAAGATTTATCAAGCTACATTGATGATCCTGCCCATGATTCCAATCTTAAACTGATATTAGATAAAGTGGAGCCTGCCGCACCTTGGCTTAGCATTTCCTCTCTAAATCCAACGGTATTAGAAGGGACTGTTCCTGATGAGGCTACAGGCCAACAATTTCAGCTTACTCTACGGGCAAGCTCTGCAATTGGTGGTTCTTCTGAGCCAATAGTCATTCCGTTGCAGATAAGTATCGATCCAAAGCAGACTCCTCGTTTTAAGGCTGCTAAGCCATTGATGCCCATATTATATCGTAACCAGTCTTTTTCTTACGATTTTGTCGCAGCGAACGATATTTATCCTGAATTCAATGATGCTCCTTACCTGATTGCATTTGCTAAAGATTTTAATCCTCTTGGTTGGTTACGCCTTGAGGGGAATAAGTTAATTTCTGATAGGGTTCCAGATGTTCCTGATGATGTTGAAATAAAAATAGTGATAAAAAATACTCCCGGGGGAGCCTCAGAAGAATATTTATTGAGCTTAATTAGTATGGGCTGATTTGGCGGCTTTGTTGTAACAATTAAACCAGACATTAGGACGCATTATGACACAAGTATTTACAGGTGAAGGATTAGGTTTACAAGGTTCTTCTTTAGGTCTGGGCAGCTACGGACCTAAAGGCTCTGCTGCATTAGGGCAAGGTGGTGAATCCGTCTATGTTAATGCGGCAAATGGAAATTTGGTGTTACGTCAGTCAGATGGTTTTCTGGCTGATATTGGTTTTGGGCTGGACTTATTTCAAACCTACAATTCCCGTGGAGAAGGCAATTCCTGGTGTTTTAATCTTCAATCTCGTTTGGAATTTAGCGGCACGATAAATACCGAAGGCTCAACGGTGACGCGCATCGGTGAAGACGGCCATAGTAGTCGTTTTGTGTTTCATACCGGAAAACAAGCTTACGTACCAGAAGGCGGTGGCACTGCGCGACTGACCTACAGTCAAAACGGGTGGACGTACCGCGAGGGCAGCCAAAAAACTGCGTGTCATTACAATCAGGAAGGCCAGCTTAGGGAAGTTCGTGATTTGGACGGACATAGTTTTGTTTTTAATTATCAAAATGACCATCTGGTAAGTATTGTTGATACGAGCGGTAAGCAGGCAATAACCTGGTCTTTTCAGAATGGTTTGTTACAGGATGTGACTACAATCAGTGATGGAGTAATCACTCATCACTTGCATTATGAATATGATGACCAACAACGCTTACATAAAGTCAGTCGTGATTTAGGCCAGGGCAAGACTTTTTGGATTACCTACGATTATGCCGGAGATTCCAATAGAATCAGTGACATTAAGCAATCTGATGGAACTAGCCTTCATATCGAATACGATGCCGAGGGCCGGGTAAAAAAACTGGTTGATGGTGAAGGGCGCGTGACTCTTTATGACTATCAAGAGGGACAAACAACAATAACCAATGGTTTGGGGGAGTCCTGGACTTATTATTATGATGATAAAAACAGATTAACCGGCATCGACGGACCAGAGCAATACCGTATACGCTATCAATATGAAGGAGCTTTGCTGAGTTCTATCATTCAGGGCGATCAGATCTGGAAGTTTAGCTATAATGACAATGGCGATTGCATTCGGGTTGAAGAGCCTTCAGGTCAGGTGACGCAATGGCTTTATGATTCAGCTCATCATGTTATTTCGGAAACAAAATATCAGAGTTTTGATGGCACTCATCATCCGATAAAACCACAAACAACACGCTATCTATACGATGACCGTGGTCATTTACGTTTTGTCATTGCAGCAGATGGCACTGTGACTGAACGACGCTATGATGAACAAGGCCAACTCATCAGCACTCGTTGTTACCTTCGGGCCGGCTATGATGTGAGTGCTCTGAGTGACGAGGAACTGATGAGCCTGGAGCAAATGGAATCCTGGGTTGCCAGACAAAATCCTCAGGACGTCAGCCTGATTGACTATCACTATGATTGGCGAGGCCAACTCATAGAAGAACTGCACTACAGTCAGGTGGACTCCTTAGGCCACGGGATTGCTATTGATACATTAAGTACTCGTAGTCGCTATGATGCTTCAGGACGTCTGATTGAAAAAAGTACGCCAATTGATGGTGGGTGGAGCATTACTCAATACCTTTACGATGATTTGGGACGGCTCATTCAAACCATTGATAACCAAAATAATAGCCAACGTTTTGAATACGATGATGCGCATCAACGAGTGATTCAAACGGATGCGAATGGATTACAAACAATTCGTATTTACGACAAAAGTGGTTTATTACTTTCCGTCATGCGTATGGACAGTAGCCATACTTATGGTTCTATAACCTATAAATACGATGCCGCAGGCCGTTTAATAGCAGAAACAGGATTGGATGGCCTGACTGCTTATACTTTTTATGACCATCAAGGACGAATACAGGCTCAAGTGAGTACCAGCGGTCAAATTACTGAGACTTTATATAATGACGACGGATTCGTATTAAAAATATGCCAGTATGAGCAGCGTGTTTCAACTCAGGGCTGGCTGGAACTTACTCCTGATTTTGTTGCAATAAAGCCGCAAAGCAGTCCCGAGGATCGTATCACCCAGAATGTATACAATCAGTATAATCAATTGGTTTATCGCATTGACGCGCAAGGAGCGGTGATTCGTTATGACTATAATGCACAGGGACAAGTCATTTCTACAACTGCCTATGCGACGACATTAAGTTCATTTAATCCTCAGCACCTTCTGACTTTGGATACTGTTCATTTACTACCCGATTCAAAAGATAGGGTTGTCTATTATTACTATGATAGCCTGGGACGACTAGAGGCAAAGGTTGATGGTGAAGGGCATGCAACAGCTTATCGTTACGATAGGCGGGGGCATATCATTGAAACAGTACGTTATGCTAACCGACTAGCAAAACGGTTTAGTGACGATTGGCTGCAAGATAAGCCTGCTTTTTCAGTGAGTGATATTCATACCTATAGTCTTTATGATGCACGTGGACTTAAGGTTGCAGACATTGATGGTGAGCGGTATTTAATTGAGTACCGTTATGACAGTAACGGCTTACTCTTGGAAAAATACTCTTATGAGCAGGCCATAGCTCGAGGTGTGCTTATTAATGAAACAACGATGTTGGAACACATTCGCCCGCAAGTGCAGAAAAATGATCATCACATTACATACCAATATAATGATCTGGGCTTATTAATTCAGGAAAAAACACAGTCTGGTTTAATCACCAATTATGTTTATGATGAAATGGGGCAATTGGTGGTGAAAACCTTAACTGATGAGCTCACTTATGCCGCAAGGCAGCAACGTTATCGTTATGATATTCTGGGGCGTGTCATTCAGAGTCTTGATGAATTAGGTTGTGCTTTATTACAAAACGATTATCCGTCACAAGAACAGATTGAATTAATTTGGCAAAAACACAGCATCCATTTTGAATACGATAATTCAGGGTTATTACTGAGCAAGACCAATGCATTGAATCAGACTACCCATTATTTTTATGATGAAGCACGCGCATTACGATATACCGTGAATGCTGACGGGGCGGTCGTGGAAACTGGGTATAATGCATTCGGACAGGTCGCGTTTACTCGCTCGTTCAGTGCCTATTTTAAAACTAGCCTACAAGGATTAACCACAGAAGAACTGACCGTACGCTTACAGGTATTGCAAGATGATCGTTTCGATGAATTCACTCACTATAAATACAATACCATTGGCCAGATGATAGCTAAATACAGTGGAAATCGAAGTCTTGTAACTTCCAGTTATAATGCCTTTGGTGAATTAGACTTCAGTAGCCAAGGCATTGATGCTAAAAACAAAAACCTTACTGCCTTTGAATACGATAAACGAGGGCTACTTACCAAGCGGATTGATGATGTGGAAGGCCTCTCTCGAAGTAGCGATATTCGTTACGATGCTTTTGGTTGGGTGATTGGAACGAGCGATGGTCGTTTAAACCAGACAAATTATGTTTTGAATAAACGTGGGGAACAAATACACATTGTTAATGCTCACAACCAATTTAGAAGAATCAAATACGATGCGTTTGGTCGAATATTAACCGAAACAGATCATAGTCATACAAAGATTGTAAAAACTTTTAGCTACGATGATAAAAACAAGAGCATTACCTTAACCCATGGAATGGGAGCAGAGATTGTTACGCAATTTAATTCCTTTGGAGATAAGGTTTCGATAAAAGATGCTAATGGCTATACCACTGATTTCCATTATAATGAACAAGGGCAACTCATTCGAGAGGATGCTCCTGAAGGGACGTTTAAAGAATATAGTTATGATGAGTCAGGGCATCTTATTTGGCAGCAAAATGCGGGGGGGCAAATCATTGAATATCGTTATGATGCAGCAGATCATCTCTTATCTAAAACAGTGGATCCCAGCCATTTAAAAATTACTACTCTTTATCAATACGATGCACTAGGCCGGCAGCTGCAAGTCACGGATGCTAATGGCGGCGTGAAACAATTTAGTTATGACAATCAAGGCAATTTAATTAGAACCTGTGTCGACCCTGATGGGTTGAATTTAGTCACAGATTATTTTTACGATGACCGGGGCTTGTTAATTCGGCAAACTGAAATCAATTCATCCGGTGTTAATAAAAGCACCGCCTATCAATGGGATCATTTGGGTAGACGAATAGCCAACATTAGCGATCCTGATGGATTAAAGCTTACCACAACCTATCAGTACGATGCTAATGATAACCTTATATGCCAAACCGATGCGAATCAGCACAGTACTCACTATATCTATGATGCTTTAAATCGTTGTCGCTATCAAATAAATGCTTTGGGTGTGGTCACTGAGCATATTTATGATCCTGAGGGCAATGAAATAGAAACGGTACTTTATGCCAAAGCGATTGCTCAGTTACCGGATTATAATGAAGCGAGTTTGAAGGCCGTATTACAAGAAGACTCCATTCATGATCATTATCGATTTCGCCAATTTGATAACCTTGGCCAAGTACTTGGGGAATACGATGGTTTAGGTTATGCAACCACTTATGCTTATGACAAAAATGGTAATGTGATTCATATTCGCCAGCATGCTACAGCAATTTCCATTGATACGTTAAAACAGGGTAAAAGGCCTTTGCCACCACCGGATGGGGGGCGAGAACAGAACTTGGTATACGACGGTTTAAATCAATTACGTTTTACGTGCAGCAATGACGGATACATTACTGAATCTCAATATGATAAAAATGGACAATTAATCAGTCGTACGAGGTACGTAGAGCCTGTTAATCTAGGTAAAAATGGGCATTATACTTTAGAGAATATTCTTAAGAATCTTAAGGTTAATTCGCAACAGGATCAAACAATCCGTTACGCCTACGATAACGCGGGTCGTGTAGCAATAGAACTAAGTGCAGAAGGAATCGCCAAATCCTATCAATACGATAATTTGGGGCATGTTATGGCAAGTACGGTTTATGCCACTCGTACTTCTCTCGCCAATCTCACTTCTCTTGATGAGTTGAGAGTGACCAAAAGTGCAAACGACAGAACCAGTCATTTTGTTTATGATGCAGCGGGTCGTGAAGTGTATCGTATCAGTGGTGAGGGGCGCGTGATTGAACGCCGTTACGATGCGGTTGGCAATATGATTGCTGAATTAGCGCATGCAACACCACTGCATCTGTCTCTTTATGATGAACAAACCATCAAAAATGTGCTCTATGCTGCAAACAAACAAGCGAAACTCACCTCCTATGAATACGATGCTTCAGGTAGGTTGTTAGCTGAAGTGAATGCTCAAAAAACAACAACACGTTACACTTATGATGCTCAAGGTAATGTATTGAGTAAAACAGAAGCGAATCAAGCTTTATGGACTTATAAATACGATGAAGCAAATCAGCTCATAGAAACCATATCCCCCAAAGTAACAACGGCTCTGGGCCAGGAACAACGCTCCATAGTCACCAGGCATCGCTACGACAGCTTTGGTAATTTAATCGAAGTGGTTCGTGATGCAGAAGGATTAAAACAAACGCTACTTTATGAATTTGATACTAACAATCATAAAATAAAAACCATCTATCCTGATGTCACTGTGAATTGCTCCACTGCATCGGCTTCTAACCAGAGACAAGAACGTGCAGAGACTTTAGCAGAAGAAATTAAATACAACGCATTTGGCGAGGTGATTGCAAGTAGTGATAAAGCGGGTAACTGGAAGCATTTTACTTACGATCATGTAGGGCGGTTAGTGTACACCGTGGATACATTGGGGGGCTTAACCTATTATAAATACGATTCTTTTGGCAGGATGATTAATAAAACACTCTATGCCACTCCTCTTCAGAAAAGTGATGATTTTGAGTACACTCTCGATGCACTGACCAAGAAAAGAAGCAATAGCGAATACGACAGAAATGAATTCTATGTTTATAATTTGGATGATCAGGTCATCGAAGTCAGTCGTGACGCTATTAGAACGTATAATCCTAAAACCGGTCATTACGATAAGAGTATCAAGCCAACCACAAAAACGTTCTATAATGCCTTTGGTGAAGTGATTAAGTCTTCAGTAAAAATCAATGAGTCCGAATGGGCTGATACCTATACCTATTATGATAACGAGGGGCATCAAACAGCAGTTATTGATGCGGAAGGGTATGCCACAACCTATCAGTATAATGTGTTTGGTGACGTTGAGTTGATGACGGAACATGCTGTTGCCGCCAGAGAATGGAACACCAGTAATTATCGTTTGGGACAAACCAGTACTAAAGATCGAACCGTACTTTATCGTTATGATGCTTTAGGGCAATTGACTGAAAAAACCTTAAAACAAGTGGGTTATGAACGCTTAAAAGACGGTACTAATTTTTATGAGACCTTGGTAGGCGATCTCACAACAACCTACCGCTACGATGCTTTAGGGCATTTAATTGCGACAACAGATCCCAAAGGCAATACAGCCTACTGCTATTATGATGAATTGGGACAGTTGATTGCTAAAGTTGCCCCGGCAACACAGGAAGGGCGAGCTGCGACTACTTACTCTTATGATGCATTAGGGAACTTGGTCGAAACAAGGCGTTGGGCACAAGGCACACTTGAGGCCGATGAGTCTCATTTTATTTTAAAAGGGGCTGCAAGCCAGGACCTTATCACGAGGCAGGAATACGATACTCAAGGCCAGCTTATTGCTGAGAGCGATGGTCTTAATCAGCAGACCAATTACAGTTATGATGCCAATGGCAATCTGGCTCGCAGTTGGCGCACCTTAAAACAAGCAGACAATACAGCATTTATTCAAGACAAAAGATACAGCTATGACAGCGAACATCATCTGTTGCAGACAGCAACCTTTAAAAGCAGCGGGGAATTACGTACCGAGGAGGCAAACTATAATATCTTTGGCGAATTAATAGCTAAAGGTGCTAACGGTCATTATACCACTCATGTTGAGTATGACCTTTCAGGAAACGTTTGGCGCTCGAATACTCAGGGCTATTATCAGATTTTTGTTTACGATTTAATGGGGCAGGTGACTCAAATCGTGACCTCAACCAATAATTTTCGTGAGGAGCATAATCGTTCTGGAGTGGATTTATCGGCAAAGTATTTCGAACAACGCGTGAGTTATGAACAAGGCAATAACTATGATTTGCAAAGACAAGACAATTTTTACACTAAATCAGGTCATCTGTTACGTCAAAGAAAGGAGTATAGTGTTAACCCCACATCGCAGAATAACGAGCTGCATTTAGAATACGCCAATCAGTCACAAACAGTAGACCGTTGGGGTAATATGCTTACCTATACCAATACACAAGGTTTGGTAACCTGTTATGAATACAATGCATTCAATCAAATGATCAAACAAGAATTACCGGAAGTTCAGGTGGTTGATGAGCATGGAACAAGGCAGTTACTAAAGCCGATTAATTATTATGCTTACGATGAATTAGGCCAGGCGATTGCCATGGTTGATGCTAATGGTCATGCGGTAAGTAAAGAGTATGATGCTTTGGGGCGTGTGATTTCAGAGCGTGATGCCAAGGGAAATAAACGTACCAAACAGTACAATCTATTGGAGCAATTAACCCGTTCGACCAATGAGCTGGGCGGTGTAACGAGTTATACCTATGACCAGGCCAATCGTCTGATAGCATTAAACACCTCTAAAACGAATCAACAGTATGAGTATGATGAGGCGGGTGAGTTAATTAAGCAGATTAATGGCAATGGGGAAGAGACCCTGTTTTGGTATGATGCATTAGGTAATCAAATAAAACGCCGTGATGCCCGTGGTTATGAGACACATTATGAGTATGATGCCTTTGGTCATAAAACCAGAGAAATCGATGCAGAAGGGCGCAGCCAATCCTGGGTCTATAATGATGAGGGCAGAGTAACTCAGCACACCGATTTAGGCGGCCATGTTACGTATTACGAATACAATACCAATGGCTTATTAATTGAAGAGCGTTCCAGCGCAGGAAAGCATATTAGTTATCACTATCGCGGAGATGGGGCTCTTTTGCAATACGCGGATAAAGGGCTTAATGAGACCGTTAATTACACTTATGATGTGGATGGTCAAATGCTCAGTAAAGAATCAGGAAAAGGCAATACAGACACAGACGGCTGGGTACGAGAAACTGACTACTACCAATATGATGCCCTGGGTCGCCTGGTTCAGGTCAGGCGTAGAAATCCAAAAGATGACGATAAGACGTTTCCCAATAAGGACCATACCTTGCTGTCTATAGATTATGATTACGATGCGGTGGGCAATATCCGGCATACTCAGGTCAGCGCTAATTATACGGACTATGACGCACTACAAAGTGATGACTATTACCTGTATGATGAAAACAATCGCATGATAGTGAATAAGGGGCAATTGGTGAATGGTCAGATTATGATGACCAGTGCGCAAGGCAGTACTACCTCTTATGATGCCGCGGGGAATATTCAGAATGCCTCTACGTATGAATATGGTGCCCTTCAACATTATCATTATGTTTATAACGATGACAATCAATTGGATTTGATTCAACGTAATGGCATTAATCTGCAATCCAAATTTTATGATGCGTCTGGACGCGTGATAGAGGAGTACAGCTTTGATGGTGCAGGTAATTTGTCACAAAAAAACATCCTGTCGTATGATAAGGGCATATTAAAAGCGCAAAGTACTCATAATAGTGCTGGCATTGAAGTATCCAAAACGACTTTTGAGCACGATAAAGTGGGTAATCTGACTGAATTAAGGGCGCGAACCAACGCCCAGGGAGACACTTTAGGCAGCACGATGATACACGAATACGGGTATGACCTGTGGGATGGCTACCAACAGAGTCTGGATAAAGCGACTCTCAGTACCGATGAAGGTAGAGTGACTACCGGGAAGAGTACGAGACTTTATGACGCTAATGGTCAGTTACGCGAATCATTAGACGAACAAGGTGTTAATAGCACGCATTATATGAACAGTAGTGTTGAAGGGATAAAAGGAAGAAAGGATAAAGACGGCCAAACGCATTATTTGAGTGTTGCTGGAAAAACCATCGGTGACTTGCGCCTGGACACCGTGGGCAAACAGCATCTCACGGTGTATGGAGGCTTTGCTCCATCTGGGAGTCAGTCAAAAGCAGGTGCTGATGCTCCCTTTATGTGGCAACCGGGTCATAGTATGAACAGTACTAATGAGTTCTTGGAACGTACACCGGGAGACCATGCTGATGGAACATTGCCAGAAGCACCGCAAGATAATTTAGGCGCCTACACCTTACAAGCAGGCGATACGCTGGAAGGCATTGCCTTACAGGTTTATGGCGACAGCAGCTTGTGGTATTTACTGGCTGATGCCAACGGCATCAGTGATAAGAATGCGCAAGTGGGCAACGGTCAACTGCACCTTGGCCAGCGTTTGACTATTCCCCCTGTTGCTACAGGACAACACCATACCAACGGCACCCATAAAGTATTAAATGCCAATCAAATGATAGGGATGACCAGTGCCACCACTGCAAGCCCACTACCTCCTGCCCCACCACCATTACCTAAAAGAAGTAATGGCTTCTTTTCTAAAATTGTAGTGGGTGTAATGGCCATAGTTGCTACGGTGA
>NZ_CALMPD010000144.1 GCF_937871865.1 uncultured Legionella sp. | reverse complement strand
TTTACAAATATATTTAAAATGTGCACTTATTATCAAAAAGATCGAAAAATTTATGAAAAATGAGCAAGCATCGGGATATTCAAAAGATTTAAAGTATCATTTGGCCACTTATTCTGTTGGTAAGCTCCTCTCAAAAAATAAAATTAAGGCACAAGATATTCATAATTTTGAAATTGATAAATTAACTGACTCATTTTTATTAGAATGCATAAACGATATAGTAAAAGCAATTCGGTTAGCAGATGCCAATACACCTTTTAATACTATTTTGAAAAGAGCAGAATCAACAGAAACTGTATTAAAGTTGTTAGAATAAATAATAGTTTTCTTCATTTGAATATCCTCTCACTCGTTGGCTTTTCGATAAACATCATCTAATAAAGCCGCAATAATCAATTTTCTTAAATGCTCATTTTGTAAAAAATCACCAATGATTTTTTCATTTCGGCCATGACGAGTAACAAAAGCTGTCATAGCTTCGGCTTCAAATACTGGTTTCACTTGCTCTTTAGTATTTGCTCGCATCTTTTCAGCAAGAGATTCATTGTTTACCATGTCTCCAGCAATTTGATCAAACAACAATCGATCATCTGCTGTCCAATCTGTTCCGTATTTATCATTAAATACTTTAATAACCTCAGACAACGTTGAGTTTTTCTGCTCTTTTCTACTAGCTGTCCCTACTTCGGAAGGGCCATAAACAGGGGCTTTTTCATTAACACTTAAAACAGCACTGCCTTCAAAGGTTTTTTCTAATCGATACGATTCTAAAGCAATTTCTTCATTAAGGTTAATTGAGCCAGCATTGGAGCGATAAGGAAGTTTAGTGAGCAACAATCCCCCATAGGCATATAGCTTATGTAAATCCGGATCGACAAAATCAACAACTTGGCTTAAAAAACTATATAAACGAACAAAGCTTCTTAAGTTATTTTTAAATAATTCGCCCTCTTCGTTATATATTTCCCCTTCTTGGGTATGATCCCGATAGGCGTCTTTATATCGTTTAACGGCTGGATCCACCCATTGGTTATATTTACCATGATCCCCTTTATTTTGTTTTGAGCGATCTTTAAAAAATACTTTTGCAAACTGATCGATATCACTCTGCCAGAGAACAGGTGCTTCTCTAAGTGTCAAATCGAAATTATAAAGAATATTAGGATCTGTCGGTTCATCAACTTCTGTGACCTCATAAAAAGGCATGAATGCTTCTCGAATATCTTCCACGGTATTTTCAAAATCTAAAATAAAAGTGTCTTTCTTACCGCTTGTTGTTCGATTTAATCGTGATAAAGTTTGAACTGCCTTAACATCAGCAAGTTTCTTATCAACAAACATAGTGTGCAATAAAGGCTGATCAAAGCCCGTTTGGTATTTATCTGCAACGATTAAAACGTGATATTCTGGGCTTTCAAATTTTTTAGGTAATTCTTTTTCACTAAAACCATTCATCCCAACTTCTGTATAATTAATTTCCATTAAATCAGGATCATCTACTGTACCAGAGAAAGCAACTATTGTTTTAATATCTTTATAGCCATGTCTAGCAATATAAGCATCAAAAGCTTGTTTATAACGAACAGCATGCAATCGTGAACGAGTAACAACCATTGCTTTTGCTTTGCCACCTATTTTAGGCCGAGTAAATTTTCGAAAATGCTCAATCATAATTTCAGTTTTTTGAGCCAGGTTAGAAGGATGCAAATTGAGATAGGTATTAATCGCTCGCTTGGCTTTTTTCTCATCCACTTCAGGATCTTCAGCAACTGCTTTTGTTAATTTAAAATAGGTCTTGTATGTTGTGTAATATTTCAAAACATCGAGAATAAAACCTTCTTCAATAGCTTGGCGCATTGAGTATAAATGAAATGGCTTTGGCTTACCCTCTGCATCAAGAGTTCCAAACAAGGTTAAGGTTTTATGTTTAGGTGTCGCGGTAAAAGCAAAAAAACTAATATTAGGCTGCTTACCTCGACTCTTAGCATCATCAATTATTAAATCCTCAATACTCGGCTCTTCCTCAACCTTTAAATCTTCTAAAATCGCTGCATCAAAAATAGCAGAATCATGCTCCTCATCACTCTCGCCAGGTTTGCGTGGCACCGAACCAAGCGCCTTTTTTAAATTACCAGTGTGCTTACTTCCTGTAGAAGAATGCGCTTCATCAACAATAACAGCAAAGGTCTTATTAGAAAAATCGTTTACTTTATCCAAAAGGAAACTAAATTTCTGTAAAGTGGTGATTATGATTTTCACCCCCTTATTCAAAGCCTCAGCTAAATCTGAAGCATGCTTACTTTCATCAATTTTTTCAACAACACCTTGCTTATGTTCAATCGCATACACATTGTCTTGTAATTGTTTATCAAGATTACGCCTATCAGAGATCACAATAACTGAGTTAAAAAATGGTTTATCATCCCCGCCATGTAAACTGGCTAATTGATGAGCTGCCCAGCTGATAGTATTTGTTTTACCAGAGCCAGCGGAATGCTGAATTAACCGGCTTAAACCTACTCCGTCAAAACGAGTCACCTGCGTTAATTGCCTAACAGCATCCAATTGATGATAACGAGGAAAAATAATTGCTTCACGAATATTAACCGTTCCTGTTTCAGGATCCTTTTCTTCCTTCTTTTGTAAGTGAATAAATCGATGGACTATGTCTAACCAACTGTCACGCTGCCAGATTTTTTCCCATAAGTAGCCAGTTTTGTAGCCTGTAGCATAGTTATGATCAATGGGATTTCCTTTACCACCATGATCACCAGTGTTAAAAGGCAGGAAATAGGTTTTGTCTCCCATTAGCCTTGTGGTCATGTAAGCTTCATCAGTATCCACTGCGAAATGAACCAAGGCTCGCTTTTTAAATTGGATTAATGGTGTCTTGAGCGTTGGGATTCGATCTTCTTTGTATTGTTTAACCGAATGAACCCAACTTTGATTAGTAAATTGATTTTTCAATTCAACGGTAGCAATAGGCAGCCCGTTAATAAAGAGTACCATATCAATGCTATCATTACCGTCCAAACTGAAATAAACCTGACGCATAACAGTTAAGCGATTCTGTTGATAGAGCCATTCTGTTTCTGGATTTAGGGAGGTCGCTGGCTTGAAATAAGCAAGACGCACCAATTGCCCACGATCACGCACTCCTTGCCTGATAACATCTAATAGACCGCGTTGATCACATTCTTTTGCTATACGCCTGACAATCAAATCATCTACTTGGCTCCCATAGCTAGAAGCTAATGCAGCATACACAGATTTTTGGGTTGATTTAATAAAATCAATTAATACCGCTGTATCAAATGCAAGTTCAGTATTAAATACTTTATTAGAACGAGATTCGTAGCCGGAATGAGTAATTAACCAATCTTCAATCGCGTCTTCAAAGTTTTTTTCTTGCGTTGGGCGTGTGCTCATTAAGATCCTTAGATGTGATGTTTCTCACGTCAACTTTTCCCGTTACTGCTGCTGAAATTAGAGCTGTACGACGTTCGTTTAAAAGAAAAGTTAATTCCTTACCATAGAAAATCAATTTATCTATTTTGTTGCATTGTTTTTCTATATGTTCAACAATTTCATTTTGCTCTTCATTTGGGGGAATTATAAACTCAAGTTTTTTTAGCTCCTCAAAAGTTAAAGATTGCCTAACACCAGCTCCCATACCATAAAACCCTTTCTGTATATCAAAAGCATGAAGGAAAAAATAAAAATATTTTTCATTAAAAATTAATTGGGATTTTTTTTCTAAACCAATATAAGCAGAGGTAATTATCCCGGTTTCGTTAACATATCCGGTTCTAAGGCTTTTCTTATCATTTTGCAAATCTGTTAGCCTTAATATAATATTTCCTCTATTAACAATTTGATAAGTATTGAAGTTCTCAGGAAGAAGACCGTGTGAAGTATTAATATCTTTTCTTACTATTTTTCCATAGCTTAATGATAATAAGTTTATATTTTTCAGCTGAGTGTTTTTAGTTTTATTATTTATAAATAAGTTAGAAAGTAAATTTATTTTCCAATGCTCAGGCACATCTCCTACCCATTTAACTCCACTGTCTTTCATTTTGACATTAGGATTTAAACCTTTAGTGGCAATATGCGAAATCACAGCTTGGCGTTTTTCCTCAAGCAATTGAATTAATCTTTTTTGCTTTTCAATTAATATATTTATTTTAGCCGTTTCTTTATCAAGAAAATCTGTTATTTTTCGTTGTTCCTCTATTGAAATCTCAGGAAATTCTATATTTACTAGAAACTCACTAGGGATTCTCTTAAGGCCACCAGCACCAGTCATATGTTCTTTTGCAAATTGAATGAATTGTTCATTTTGTACATAATAGAACAAAAAGCGAGTATGAATCTTGTGATTAGGCCGAATAACATAGATCTCACTTGAGCCAAATCCAATACCATTTTTTAACTCATTTGCTACAGCAATATTTCTATTCTCAAAGCAAGGAGTAACTTTAGCCAATAATAAATCGCCATCTTTAAAATAGGTATATCCATCATAAACAGACTCTATAACCCTCTCGTCATCAATAGCTAAATAATCTGTTTTTAAGCTTTCCATTGGAATAAAACTACATTTAACCAGTTTCTTGTGAATTACCTCACTCTTAGAGGGATTCAACGCTACGTTTCTTTTTAATGAAGTCATTTTCCAAAATAAAGGTATTTCACCCAACCATTCTATACCACTATCTTTATATTGCTTATATGCTGAATACCTCATACATGCACCTCTTGCAAAAGTTGCATAATTTCAACACTAACTTTATCTAAATCTGCATCAATTTCCTCTAAAGACCGAGACGGTACATATTTATAAAAATGACGGTTAAATGGGATCTCATATCCCACCTTTGTTTTGCTTTGATCAATCCAAGCATCAGGAACATGAGGAATGATTTCGCGTTGAAAATAAGCCTCAATATCCTCTTTCAAGGGTACATTTTCATAATCACGTAAATCGGCATCTGATTCTTGATTACCCTTACTATCTTTACAAATTTCCGCATGCTCATCTCGTTCACTTAAAGCTTGCCAAATAGTTTTAAGTAATGGGCCTTTAATATCAACAGTATGCTCTTTGAATGCCGTTTTTAAGGCGTTTAAGAATATCTCTCGATTTCCCCAAATGTGCTCATCATCCAATGTTTTAATAACTTGAATAATTGCTGTCCGTTGCGCTTCTTTAAGTTTTAAAAAGGCTGCTTCAGCCTGAAGCTTCTCAAGCCGCTCAGATGTTACTGCAAAATTTAACCGTAAAGGTCTCTCAACAGTAATTCGTGAATAGCCAAAATCCTCATTATTAAAAATCTTAACCTGATCATTCTCTTCAAAATCACCAAACCACTGAGTAATAGTTTTTATATGATCTTCACTAATCTGCTTACGTTTAGACCCTAAGCTTTTACGCATGGGGACACTCATATCCATGGCATTAATAAGTTGTATTTTACCTCGTCGCTCTGCTTTTTTCTTATTGGTGATAATCCAGATATAAGTTGCAATTCCTGTGTTATAAAACATATCTGTAGGCAATGCGACAATCGCCTCTAACCAATCATTTTCAATAATCCATCTTCGGATCTCTGATTCACCAGATCCCGCACTTCCCGTAAACAAAGGAGAACCGTTCAACACAACTGCAATTCGTGATACCTGCGCTCCATCATTACTCAGTTTATTCATTTTTGAAATCATATGCTGAACGAATAACAATGAACCATCGCTAACTCTTGGCAGACCTGCGCCAAAACGACCGTCATAACCTAAATCGCTCGCTTCCTCTTTAATTTTACTTTCTACTTTTTTCCACTCAACACCAAAGGGAGGGTTCGAAAGCATGTAATCAAAGGATTCATGAGGCAAACCATCCTCTGTAAAACTATTTCCATATTTAATATTTTTGGGATTTTGACCTTTAATCATCATATCTGATTTACAAACTGCAAAACTCTCGCCATTCAGCTCTTGGCCGTACAACTCAAGATGAGCATGAGGATTAAGTTCTTTAAGATATTGTTCTGCAATACTTAGCATACCACCTGTACCACAAGCTGGGTCATATAAGCGTCGAATCACTCCTTTCTGATTCAATGCATTGTGATCTTCTTGAAATAATAAATTAACCATCAATTTGATAACTTCACGCGGGGTAAAATGCTCCCCCGCGGTTTCATTTGATTGCTCTGAAAAACGCCGAATTAACTCCTCAAATAAATACCCCATGCTGGTGTTATCCAAATTATCGGGATGAAGATCAACTTGGGCAAATCTCTGAACCACTAAATACAATAGATTATCTTTCTCAAGCCGAGCTATTTGTACTGGTAATTCAAATTTTTCAACAAAGATTTCTCTGACATCTTCACTTAATTTATTAATAATGTCATTTAAGTTAGCCGCAATATTTTCAGGTTCATCGAGTAACATTGGAAAAGTGTATTTACTTGTAGTGTAGAATTTATGACCACTTACCAAACCAAGCATGACTTCGGACATAGTGGCATCAATATCTCTTGGTAGACTAGAAACCTTCTCAAGCACTGCTTGTTTCGTGGGCTCCAAAACACAATCTAATCTGCGAAGAATGGTAAATGGCAAAATTACTTTGCCATACTCTGACTGTTTATAATTACCACGTAAAATTTCAGCTATTGACCAAATAAAACCTACAAGTTCAGAATAATTACCCATTTGTTCCCTTCTATTAAAATTTACCTGAATTAAATCAGGATTCGATAAATATAATATTTCAGACTTTTCGAGCCCAAAAGCATGCAGTTATTTCACAAAGTCCGCACCAAGTCAAAAACATAAAATTATTTTATTTCGCCTCACCTATAAATTTTCGAAAATTAATTTCATTATTTTTTCTTGAGCCTCATTAAATTTTCTCTGGGCCAACTCAAGCTTATGCCGTTCATTTTTTAAATCATTTACTTTTAAATTTATTGGAAAGTTAAAATAATCGCTTATTGTTAATTCATTGTGCTTTTCTTTTATTTCATCAAGGGAAACCGACCGATAATAAGGATGAGCTTGATGCTTGCCCTTGATCAAATCAGCTATTAATCGTATTTCTTCTCTATTCAACTCCTTGTTTCGCTTGATATTTGCTCCCATCTGACTAGCGTCTATAAAGTGAACCACTTTCTTATTTACTTTATTTTTATTAAATATCAATAGAACAGTAGGTATGTTTGTGATTTTTAATAAACCTGACGGCAAACCAATAACAGCTTCGATTAAATCAGATTCAAGCAAAAAATCTCTTACCTGACCATCATAACCACCACGAAATAGCCAACCTTGGGGCATTAACAGAATAGCTCGCCCATTCTCATTCAGATGATATAGAGAATGCTGTATCCACAAAGAATCACTTGCTGAAGTCGGAATTTCGATCTTTTCATTCATTTGAATATATTTAGACGTTTTTATCCTTTCAATAAGCTCTGGTGTCAATCGAACTCCCCAAGGAGCGTGAGTCAAAACAACATCAGCCTTAACTGATTTTTTATGTGAAATTAAGCTATTTCCTAATGAATACTCATTATTAATATTTTTTAATAATACAATACATTTACCAATAACCACTGCTCTGGGATTAATATCCTCTAAAACAAGGTTTTTAGCATTTATCTGGCTAGTTAGAGTGCAAAGACCAGCAGCTCCGTCATATATTTTTAATTGACTTACATCCCCGAGGATCTCTTTAATAATATCAACTATCACTTGATCCGTAATTGACTCACCCTCTCCTTTTGAGGCTATTTCTTGAAATGCATAGGTTAATTCATCGGCAAATTTATTGCAGTCACTAATATTATTGACATATCTAATTAGCTTGGCTAAATCATCCGTTGAAATATATTGATTTAACGATAACAAAAGATGCGATTTATCTGACTTATCGATAAATTCATTTTTTTGAAATAGAGTAATGAGAAATTCTTTTTGATCGCCCAAATCAATATCTCGTAGCCTATCAAAATCTTGTGGGCTTTCTTTGAATATCAATGAAAGAAAAACCAACCAGACAAGAATATCATCAATAGGCAATGTGCTTTTACGTATCTCATTCAAAAATAACTGGAATTCTTTGTGATGAGCATCAGATATTTGATGGTGTTTATTTAGGTTCATGCTGCCTCCTGCATTAAATCCAATATTAATGCGTTGGCAGTCCTTTTTTGCTGTTCAGCAAGATCTAAAGTTGCTTGATAAGCCAACTGAGTTGCATAAAAAATTTCACGAATTTTATTCTGAATTTGCAGATTAGGAACTGGAATCTCCATGCTTTTTAGATTGGAAGTAGGTATGTGTTGAATTACCGCACCTTTGCTTAACTTTAATAAATGCTCTCGCCCAATTTCCGAGTTTAAATACGCAGTAATAACTTCACCTTGAACTTGTGCTTTGTTAGGGCGCAAAATTATAAAGTTCGCACTCGCAATTACCCCCGCATCGGCTATGTCTTTTGTTATAAATCCCACTCTAATTGCTGAACCCCGCGCTAAAACAACAACGTCTTCGCTTTCTAGTATATACCGTCCTGTCTTTTGAGAACTCGATAAATACACCTGCTCCATAGAATGTAATGAAATATGACCATTTTGATCGAGATCATTGCCTCTCATAAGATAAAATGGCTGAATATTGGGATTTTCTAAGTTAGTGTATGCGTTACTGCCAGCCCCTGAAATAATTGTTGTTACTTGTTCTAATTTTCTAATCATGGCATTTTCTCTAAAATCGTACTTTAAAAAACATTTCGTAACGAAGTATGAGGATGACTGAATAAAATGTCAATGCTTTTTATGGTACGATTTATAACAATAATTATTATTTAT
>NZ_CALMPD010000143.1 GCF_937871865.1 uncultured Legionella sp. | reverse complement strand
AGCAATTAGACAGTGTGGCCGCCTAATGGGCATACGCCAGATTTGACAATAACTCTAAAGAATCGTTCGCTATATTATTAGAAAATGAAGATTGTAAACACCATTTTAATGAAACGATCTTACAAACGCATAATGCAGGGGCCTTTATTAACTATGCTGTAAAAGGCGGCAATGCTGACCTTGTGCAACAACTCTTTGATGCCTATCAAAAAGATGGAAAACCTCAACCATTGTCAGACTTACAGATAGCTGAAAAAATATCGGAATATACTCGAGAAGCTGGTGGTAATGCTATTCATTCTTCTATCAAGAGTAACTCTACTGGCTGCGTAGAACTACTCTATAATCAATTAAAGAAAACCAATCATGAGATTGGAGAGAAACAATTATTCAGCCATTTATTACATGCAATTAAATCAAATCACCCTCCCATGGTTAATTTTTTTGTTAATGAAATTAAGCAGCTGCCAAAAGCGACTCAGAATCACTTATACAATTCAATTAATATGGGGATTAACCAGGTTGAACAAACCGATTTGTCAATATTGAGAAATTTAATAGCAAATGGCGTCAAGTTTTCTGAAACAGCACAAGCAGTTATTGATTTGAAAGAAGATCGTCCTATCGGATTCTTACTGCCGATTGGCATTATGTTAAATAAAATTACAGATTTTTTTAAAGAGAGCGTACCGGTTTGGGATAATAATAGTATCATAGCAAATGTTAGAAACTTCAAAGAATTAAAAAAACAATGCGTGGATATAAAAGAGAGCGAGGCTAAATCTGAAGTCTCTGAAGGGGGTAAATATAACATATAAATATTCTAAAATTAGGGTCTGTTGACATTTCATTTTTAGGCCAAAAGTGAACTGTCAACAAACCCTAATCATCTAATTTAAAAAATGACACACCAGTTGTTCTACCCTATCATCCATTAAAACACTGACATGATCAGCATCAGGCAACAGATTTAAATTAGCATTTTTATATTCTCGGCAAAAAATAATGGATTCTTTAGGATTAATTGTAATATCTTGCTCTCCATGAATGCATAAAAAAGGGATTTCTGGAGTCTGCGAGGTAAAATAACGTAAACGCATCAGTTTTGGATCAATGTTGGCCTGTTGACGGATTAACTGACGTAGTTGTAAATAAGCATGTCCGCTAAGCTTGAAGCGTCTGGCAATGGAGTTGATGGGGCTGCGCATTTGCGTAGGAGAGGCAATGAGCACTACGCGTTCAGGTTTGTAATTTAATTGCCATTCTGGCAGCTGTCCTGATAAATTTAAGGTGCTTAATAACATGGAGCCACCGAATGAATGGCCGATTACGCCATGAAATGGCCCATGGGTGTTCATGGTTTCTTTTAATATCGCAATCGCATCAGTCCATGGCAGTTGAACGCCTTTTGCTTCACCATGTGCTGGAAAATCCAGAGCATAGACGTCATATCCTTGCTGATGCAGGCATTTTATTAATCGTACCATGTATGCTGCACGCGACATCCAGCCATGAGAAATCAGAATTTTTTTTCCATTAGCATTTTTGGCTGGTATAAAACGATGGATCACATGGTGGCGTGGAAATTCCTGATGAATCACCTCACTGCGTTTCCCTTCGATGTATTCACAGGCCATTTTGGCAAAATCACGGTATTGCTTTTCTATGGGTAAATGAAGTGGAGTAATAAACAATTGATAACATAATTGAGCTTGTAGAAAGTCCCTGATGTGTACGAGCGAATTAGTCATCATGATGGATTCCTCTCTATTTTATTTTAAGTTTAGACCAAAATTTGGAGGAGAGGGCGATGAGACGGACAGCTAAGGTCGCTGAAACAGCGAATTAAGGAATCTCAGCTTCGCTGCCCAGCATATGTTTCAGGGTGTCACATACTAGTTGTGGTTTTGTTAACTGAATAAAGTGATCCGATGGCACTTGAATAATAGTGCTCAGGGTATTTTTATTTAGCCAAAGTTTTTGGCTTTCATACCAGTCCTTTATACATGCATGTTGCTCTTCCATTTGGCTGGATGAAAGTATAATGACGGGAATAGCGTTATCAATATCTCCTGATTGCTGGATTGACTGCTTGGTTTTATCCAATCCTGCTATTTGATAAAACGCTTCTGCATTTGCTTTATTGTATGTTTTATAAATATAGTCAGCTGGTTTGCTCTGAACATCGTTCACGCCTTTTTTTAATTTATTCATTGCTTCAGGCGAGAAAGTGCAGTCCTTGGGCATCGGATCAACGAGTAGTACTCCTTTTACAAGAGCTGGGTTTTTCAAAGTAAAATAACTTGCATACATAGCTCCATGGGAGTGCGCAATAAACAGGTAGGGTGGTTGTATATTACGTTTTTTTAATAGCATGGATAATCGATCGCTAACGCTTTGTGCTGTAATTGGATTGTCAGGTGACAGGTGCAAATCGGGCGGGCTTTTGCCGAGCCCATTGCGATCGTATAAAAACACAGAGCCAATTTTTTTTGCACAATCAAACAGTTTTTTGCTTTTCCAGACACTTATGTCTGAGCCACTACCATTTATAAATACAATAGTGCCTTTCATCCGGGCATCCGGGTTCGGATAATATTCTGAATAAAGAGTTATTCCTGGTTCGATGTTGGTCATTGCTCCAAGTGCAACAACATCAAAAGAAAGTAGGAAAATGAAAAAGCATAAGTATTTTTTCATTGAGTTTATCCTTTCAAGCTTAGGGCTGTTGACCAGAGAGTTGAAGCTCCCGATATGATGTAGATTTTGGCATAAATACCAACAGGCCTTTATATTATTTGTAACATATAGTTTAAGGCAATTGATTTGTAAAGAGGTTAATGACGAAGGGAAAAATGTTATTTACCTTGACTGCGTAATGTTCTTTTAAAAATCTTAAAAAAAATATATTCTAACGAAAACAATTAGTTAAAGGACAACGGATTGAATAGACAACACTCATTGACTCGATACTTATCCCTTCGATGCGTATGGCTTTGGTTGTTATTTGATGAATAGTACGGGTGCAAACAGTGTCGCGTTTTGGCCTAACTCGTTAAAGTTTCTCGTCAAAAAATCAAACGAAAGACGTAGAAGTAAACACAGTAGCTTCTTCCATCCTTCAATGGTTGATCCTTGCGGCGTTGATTAGTTATGCTATAGCCTGTATTTGTGAAACCTACAGGCTGTACTACTCAACAAGAATGGCTCTAAGGGGGATTTCATACCCAAGTCAAGGCTTCGGCCCTTGGGCACGGAGCCTATGTAGGCTGTAGCTACTGTCTGTTGGGAATTTAGACAGAAATGCCAACAGCTCCCGGATTATTTTTATTCATATTTTTGAGGGAAACACATGCACGAAGCAAATTTTATCTATCACCAAGGGGCTCAGGAGCTGCACGGTTTTTTAGCCTTTGATGAGCAGTTCGATACACCTCGTCCAGCAGTAATTGTCGCTCATGACTGGTCGGGACGTAATGATTTTGCATGCCAGAAAGCCAGAGTGCTGGCCGAAATGGGCTATGTTGGCTTTGCTTCTGACGTGTACGGTCAAGGCCGTTTGGGAGGCACTAATGATGAAAAAATGGCATTAATGCACCCTTTAGTGGCTGACAGGGCTTTATTAAGAGCACGGCTGCTTGTGGCTTATGATGCAGTAGCCGCTATGCCTGAAGTTGATAAGACGCGAATTGCCGTTATTGGGTTTTGTTTTGGTGGGTTGTGCGCGTTGGATTTAGCACGAAGCGGTGCTGATATTAAAGGTGTTGTCAGTTTTCATGGTTTATTAAATAAACCAGAAGGAGTCAGTACTGAAGAGATTAAGGCTAAAGTACTGGTGTTGCATGGATATGATGATCCTATGGTTAGCCCAGAACATGTTACTGCTTTTTGTCAGGAAATGACCGATGCTAAAGTAGATTGGCAGGTTCATATGTATGGAAATGTACAGCATGCATTTACTAATCCATTGGCTCATGACATGGACGCTGGATTAGTGTTTAATTCTCTGGCAGAACAACGTTCCTGGTTAGCCATGCGGCATTTCTTGCAAGAGATTTTCTAAGTTCAATGCCTTTATCTGAGCTTCCGGCTAATATCGGCTTGCGATAAAGGTACAGAACTAAATTTAAGGGATGAAATGTTTAACAAAATTCTAATTGCAAATCGTGGTGAAATTGCTCTGCGTATCGTGAGAGCCTGCAAGGAAATGGGTATTGCTGCAGTAACTATCCATAGTGAAGCAGATCGATATGCCTTACATGTTAAACGTGCATCTCATTCCCATTGCCTGAGTAAAAAACCACTAGAAGCTTATCTTAACGGGCAAAAAATTATTGAATGTGCCAAGGCATCAGGATGTGAAGCCATACATCCAGGTTATGGTTTTTTATCTGAAAATGCTGAATTTGCCAAAGAATGTGAAAAAGCTGGTATTGTATTTATTGGGCCAACTTCTGATGTCATTGCGACCATGGGTTCTAAAGTTGCTGCACGTCAAGCGATGCTTAAAGGAGGAGTTCCAACAATACCTGGCAGTGATGGAAATTTAAATAACGTTGATGAAGCGGTGGCTTGCGCTAACACTTTGGGATATCCCGTGATGCTGAAAGCGACCTTTGGTGGAGGAGGGCGAGGGATAAGATTATGCCATGATGCGAATCAGGTAAAACAACAGTTCGCACGGGTGCAGTCCGAAGCAGAAAAATCATTTGGGGATGCGCATGTTTATATGGAAAAATACATTGTTAATCCACGCCATATAGAAGTGCAAATCCTGGCTGATCAGTGGGGCAATGTGTTGCATCTTTTTGAGCGCGATTGTTCTGTGCAGCGCCGTCATCAAAAACTAGTAGAAATAGCGCCTTCACCGTTATTAGATCCCTTAACCAGAGACTTACTTTTTAAATACGCAGTAACCGCTGCGAAAGAGGTGGGTTACACCAATGCAGGAACCGTTGAATTTATCTTGGATGAACACAATAATGCGTATTTTATGGAAATGAATACACGTTTGCAGGTGGAGCATCCTGTTACAGAACAAATTACTGGTATTGATATTGTTCAAGAGCAAATACGAATTGCTGCAGGCGAACCCTTGACTATGACCCAGGAACACATTGTTTCCAGAGGGTATGCCATTGAATTTCGCATCAACGCAGAAGATCCGCAAAACGATTTCTTACCCAGTTTTGGTCGAATTACCCGTTACTACGCGCCTGGTGGGCCTGGGGTACGAACCGATAGTGCGATATACACAGGATATACCATTCCTCCTGATTATGATTCCTTATGTGCAAAATTAACCGTTTGGGCATTAGATTGGCCTTCCGTATTACGCCGAGCAAGGCGGGCATTGGAAGAAATGCGGATGTTTGGGGTTAAAACGACTATTCCTTATTATCTGGAAATGATTAAATCAAAAGAATTTCAAGAGGGACGACTGACTACTCATCTTGTTGACGCACATCCAGAATGGTTAAAGTATTCTAATAAGTCTTTACCACAACATAAAGCCGCGGTAATTGCTGCAGCCATCGCGATGTACAGCAGCAATAACTGCTGATTGTAGATTACTATGCTTTATCGTTGTCTAAATGAGAAAGAATAATCTCTATACGTTGTTGCACGGGAACTGCCGGAAGCTCAATCAATTCATACCCCAGTTTGTTATAAGCTTCATAAATCAATTCCCCAATGGTTCTGGCACTTAAACTGTCTTCCACCCGAACTGAATCATATTCCATAGGCAATTGATGACAGTAAAACAATTTTTTATAGCGTAGACGTTGGCAAGCTTGAACCACATGTTCTTCATTGAGCTGATAGTAGCGAAAATACCCCAGACTATCCGGGGTACCTCGGTCAAAAAAAATAAGTTGATTGGTTTGCAGACGACGTTCTCTTTTTAATGCAACCGCGAGTATCCCTCTTTGCAGTTGGCGGTTATCATGACTTATATCCTCTAATGTATAATTAGCTGCTAATAAGTCATTAATGTAATCTCGCGCAACTTCAGGAGCTATTGTATAGCCTGCAGATGCTAATTGATTAATTAAGGTGGTCTTTCCTGAGGAAGGAGCTCCTGTAATGACATACCAATTAGTCTGAATCATTAGATTTGATAATTATCAATTAAACGGATATCACCAATCAGTACTGCGGCAAATTTTCTGCCATTATATTCTTCGATGTATTCCACGGCGATTCCTTTTGCATTTAGCTCATCACTTATCATTACACAAGGTTTGTTCTGATGGAATATAGCAGCAAACTCTTCAGCACGTTTTTTTTGCTCAATAGTTAAGCGGTTATTACGGGAACTGAAGGCTAATCCGCTTGGTTCTCTAATTGTCGGGCAAGGTATGATGTCTGTATTCATGAACAGGGCTTGCACCATTCCCTTAATTAACAGAAATTGTTGGTAGTCTTTTTCACCGAAATAAGCTCGGGTTGGTCGAGTTAAATGAAGCAGTTTCATCACTACCGTTAATACTCCATTAAAATGACCTGGTCTATGCTTGCCCTCCATCAATTGGCAGAGTTGATTTTCCTGAACCTGATAGGCGTATCCATCTGCGTACATCTCTTTTTCATTGGGCAAAATACAATAATCCACCCCTGCGTTCTCCATCAACTCGAGATCGGCGTCCAGGGTTTTGGGATAATGAGTGAAATCGTCAGGACGATTAAACTGAGTCGGATTGATAAATAAACTGGATATGGTGCGGTCATTTTCTTCCTTACTTTTATGAAATAAAGAAGCATGCCCTGCATGAAGGTTACCCATTGTTGGAGCAAATCCTAAACTAACTTCAGTGGATAAACGGTTACGAACATTTATCCATTCATTGAGATTATGAAAAATGTGCATAAATTACTCTCGTGGAATTAAAATGCGTATTCAGGGCTTGGGAAATTAACTTGCTGTACCTGTTGTACGTAAGCATTGATTGCTTCAAGAAATATATCTTTGCCTTGAGTGTATTTTTTTGCGAATTTGGGGGTGAATGTCGATTGTAAGCCAAGCATGTCGTGCCAAACGAGTACTTGACCATCTGTATCAGAACCAGCGCCTATGCCTATAGTTGGAATACCAAGAGAATTCGTGATGGTTTTGGCAAGATATTGAGGGACACATTCAATGACCAGGGCAAAGCATCCGCTTTCCTCCAGAGCTAGAGCTTGTTCTAACAAGAGTTCCGCTTGCTCCTGATTTTTTCCCTGGACTTTATAGCCGCCTAGTTGATGAATGGATTGAGGGGTTAACCCTATGTGTCCCATAACTGGAATTCCAGCTTTGACCAGATAGGATATGGTGTTACAGGTATCTTCGTCAGCCCCTTCTATTTTTATTGCTTGTGCTCCTGCCTGCATCAATAATCGTACTTGCTCCATGGTATGCGCTTGCGAGATTTTATGACTTAAGAAGGGGAGGTCGGTTATAATAAATTGTTTCTTTAATCCACGAGCGACGGCTTGGGTGTGCAACGCCATCATTTCTGTAGTCGCTGTAACTGTTGTATCATGGCCATGAACTGTCATTGCTACTGAGTCACCAACCAACACACAATCGATATTGGATTCGGCGATAATTCGTGCTGATGGATAATCATAACAGGTGAGCATGGAAATTTTTGTACGTTCTTGTTTTTTTATTTTAAAATCATGAATGTTCATACAACTCTCCTTGAATGGGAACAGTGTATGAGGTGCGTTGAGTTAACGCGCGGTGTAACAGGTACCTGTCTCATAGATCAAGTCCTCCAATATCAATAATGAATAAAGTCACTGCCAAAGAGGTCAGTGCATCAGGATAATCTTATCGGGTATTTATTTGAAATTGAATATCTTTTCGGTAATTTTCTGCATGACGAGCCTCTTCTTGGGAAAAAACAGAATTTTTCCAGGTTTTGGCTGCAACTGTGTCATCTTGCATCTGGCCACAATTATGTTTGTTCTTTATAATTATTTTTCCCTATTTATCAAAGAGGTATTTGTTGGTGAAACTTGATGAAATTGTTGCATTAATTGAAAAAGCGGGATTTAAGTCTAAAGCAGAAGGTAGGGGGATTGGCTCATTCGAAGGGTATCAAGTAATGCATTTTGAGAAAGATATTTATAAGGAGTTTCAGTGCATACAACTCGCATTCACTGATATAAAAAAAGATGCCGTCACAGCTTCTTTCTCAATCAATGTCCCTCTCAAATTGCGTGATGCGGTATATGAGATTATGAATGAACCGGCAGTGAGCACTGAACACACTCTTAAAATGTAATCAGAGGCATTTCATGCGTATCTATCTGGAACAATGAACGTTCTTGATGTGAGTAACACTTTATTGATGAAAAGCACAGAGATACTGTTTTTCGGACCGTAATCAATCAATCAATTGGGCGTTCAATGGCATAAGCATATTTTCTATCGAGTCGCCTAACTTTCTCCTGCGCCATTTCTTATCCCCCAGAAATCACAAGATTTCCCATTTGCCTTTTTGTTTCAATAACAACCAGAGGTGCTTGATGTATGGTTACCATGGTTTGAGTTAAATCTTGAAATATGAGGGGGATTGGTAAATTGTCTTTTTTTGGTTTAAAATGATCACTAATTGGCCTTGTTGTCGATCGTTGTTCCCGTGTCTTATCTTCTCCAGCTTTGGATGGCTTGGAGAGCTGCTGTTCCTGTTGGGATCTTTAATGAACCGGCAGTGATAGTATTGCATTCGCAACATTTTTTACAGAGCTCTACAGAAACATTAATTCAATTTAATGAGGACAGTTAGCATGCAAAAAAAGAACGATTTGAGTCTGGTTAAAGGAAACACTGTACTTTTCATTAATAATTTCATTGAACATGTTGGTCAGTCGGTTTTGGTGCTTT
>NZ_CALMPD010000142.1 GCF_937871865.1 uncultured Legionella sp. | reverse complement strand
CCAAATGAATAGCAATAATCAGTTAGTAACTCCACGCCCTCACTACATTCCCGTGCCGCATTGGGATAAAAAGCATGACTGGCCAACAATCGCTGGATTACGCAATCTGATCTTCAATCGCAAAACTAACGGATAGGATAACTTCAATGTGATAAAAAAAGTTGGCAAACGCGTTTTGATTGATGAAGCCGCTTTTTTTGAATGGGTTGCAAATCAAGGAAAGGAGGCGTAATCATGAAGAAAAAGAATAGCCCAGATAACCTGGGCAATCCTCCTAAAAACTCTCGAGGCTATAGTAATTCAAAAGCCAATCAACGCGCAAGAATACTCAAAGCTTTTGAGGTAAATCCCAAATTATCGACGTTTGCATTTCGTAAAATGGGAATAGTCAGTCCTGCACCACGAATAGGAGAATTAAGGGCACAACATTACGAGATAGATACACAATGGACAAATGAGCCAGATGAAAATGGAGTTATTCATCGCATAGGACTGTATGTCTATCATGGCAAAAAATTTGATCGGGAGGGCAATTAATATGTCACGTATAAGGACTATTAAACCCGAGTTCTGGGCAAGTGAGCAGGTTATTTCCTGCTCACCACTATCAAGGCTTCTTTTTATTGGTCTATGGAATTTTTGTGACGATAACGGTGTTCATCAAGCGTCATATATTCGCATTAAAGCTGAGGTATTTCCTGCGGACAATCTCGATATAAAGGAAATCAAAAGTTGCATAAATGAGCTTATTAATAATGGACTAATACGTGAATATATGGTCGATGATAAAGCTTATTGGATTGTAACTGGATGGAAAAAACATCAAAGAATTGACAAGCCTACCTGTCGGCACCCACTACCTCAATCTGCTCTAAAGAAAATCGAGGATAATTCGACGACTATTCGAGGAGGACTAATAGAACGGTCATTTACAGATCGCAAACCAGTGGATGAGTCCTCGAGCACGGAATGGAAAGGAATGGAGTCTAAGGGAATGGAAAAACAAATACGTAAAGTTGAAACTTTACCTGCATGTGTTTCTGAACCAAATCTATTAGCCAGCACCAAGGAATTATTTAAATACTGGCAGACGGTAATGAATCATCCTCGTGCTGTATTTGATGCAAAGCGTCAGCGTAAAGTGGAACAAGCATTCAAATTGGGTTACAGCCTTGAAGATCTAAAAAAAGCGATTGATGGCTGCTCCATAACACCATACAACATGGGGAAGAATGATAGTGGTCAGGTATATGACGACATTAGTTTAATTTTTCGTGATGCAGAGCATATCGAACGGTTTATGAATAATGCCAATAGCAACGATACGGAACATGGGACTAATAGTATGGACGATTTAATGGCGGGAGTGATTTAACATGATGATGGCAAAAGAAATATCACGCCAACTGGCTCTACGTGCCGAAGGTGTCAGCCGTTATTTATTGCCCAATGGCAAAAAACAAGGTCATGAGTGGTCTGTTGGCAGCATCTCTGGAGGTTGTGGTTCATCGCTTAAGGTACATTTGAGCGGAGATAAGGCTGGGGTGTGGGCTGATTTTGCGACAAATGAAGGTGGAGATTTGTTAACGCTTTGGGCTGCAACACGCAATTTAACAATCTCTGAGGCTATGAAAGAGGCTAGCAGCTATCTTGGGATAGCCAGACCTGAATTTGAAGCTCATCGGCCGTCTAAGTTCGCTAAGCCGCAACAGAAAATCATGCCCTTAGCTGAGAGTTCTGCGCCTATCAATTATTTGATGAATGAACGTCAATTAGAACTCCCAACACTCCAACGTTTTAAAATTGGTGTTCAAGGTGATGAAATTGCCTTTCCTTACTGGCGTGAAGGTGAAGTGATTTTCGTAAAGTACCTGAAACTTGAACGCAATAATGGTAAAAAACAAATGCGTGTTGAAGCCAATTGTGAGCCCTGCCTTTTTGGTTGGCAAACCATCCCAGAGTTTGCAAGTTCTGTGACCATTTGCGAAGGTGAAATTGATGCCATGACATTATGGCAATATGGATTTCCAGCATTATCCGTTCCATTCGGTGGTGGTAAAGGAGACAAGCAACGCTGGATTGAATATGAGTATGATCGTTTGAACCAATTCGATGAGATCTTTGTATGTATGGATAATGATGATGCTGGCAATGAAGCCGCGTTAGAAATTATAGATCGTCTTGGCGCACATCGTTGTCGGTTAGTAAAGTTGCCGCTTAAAGATGCTAATGAATGCCTAAAAGGAGGAATTTCTCAGCAAGATATGGAGTATTTTTTTAGAGAAGCAGTCTCGCTTGATCCAGAGGAATTAAAGCCAGCTAATACATTTACTCAACAAGTAATAGAAGAATTTTATCCACCCGAAGGTAAACCTATTGGCTATGCGCCTCCATGGGAAAAGGCCAAGGACAAACTCATGTTCAGGCCTGATGAGATTTCTGTTTGGACAGGTATTAATGGGCATGGCAAAAGCCAATTTTTAGGGCAAATCATTCTTAGTTCTATGAAGCAAGGAGCAAAGGTCTGTATTGCAAGCCTTGAGATTAAGCCCAAGCGTTTGCTTATGCGCTTAACACGGCAAGCTAGTGCATTAGAGCGACCTTCGCCTGAATATATTGAAGCTATTCATGAGTGGTATGGTGATAAACTGTGGCTATTTGACTTGGTGGGAACGGCGAAATCACAACGCTTGATCGAAGTATTTCGTTATGCAAGACAACGTTATGGGGTGGATGTCTTTGTCATTGATTCATTCATGAAATTGGATATCGCGGAGGACGATTACAAAGCACAGAAAGTATTTATGGAGCAGCTTTGTGACTTTAAAAACCAATATAATTGTCATGTGCACATTGTGATCCCCCCCAGAAAAGGTGCTAATGAATCAACACCGCCAGGAAAATTAGACAATAAAGGCACAGGGGCTTTGAGTGACTTGGCAGATAATTGTTTTACTGTGTGGCGCAATAAAGAAAAAGAATCTTTAAAGCAAAAACAAAAAATGGGGGTATCATTAAGTCCTAAAGAATTAAAACAATTAGAGGGCTCTGATTGCTGGTGGTGCTGCGATAAGCAACGTAATGGGGATTGGGAAGGTAAATTTGGCTTTTGGTTTCATCCAGAGACTTTGCAATATCTTCCTGGCACTAATTGCAAACCCATACGTTATGTTGATTATTCAAGAATAACTTGATCTGAACAGGAGAAGAACAAGATGACATTTCAAATAGGGAAGTCTGGTAATCCAGCAGGAAGACCTAAAGGGATCATAGATAAAAGAGTAAAATTAAGAGGCATATTGGAAGATCATGCTGAAGAAATTATTGCTAAATTAGTTCAACTTGCAAAATTAGGAGACTCTAACGCACTTCGCTTATGTGTTGAGCGCCTGTTGCCTAAAAGCAGACTGGAAAATTGTGTTTCTTTTGATCTTCCCCAAGGTAGACTTGATGATTATGACAATATGTTACGAATTGCAGAGGACGTAACATGGGCAGTGGTTTCTGGACAATTGACCATTGAAGAAGCACAAAAATTTTCAGGCTTCTTAATTGCTCAACGAAACAGAATTAGCACAGCTGAAGAGAATAAACAGGAGGCTATAAGGAGACGAGAAAGACAGGCTGCTTGGGAAAAAGAGCATGCTGGTTAAGTCATAATTTCATGAGACACTACTGTCCTTGGGAGAAAACAGAGCTTAATATTTCCTTAATGTTTTTTGTTTATAATTTATGCAAAATTAATTGTAAATAGGATCAACCTTATGGCTAAAATTTATAATGCCCCAAAACCTAAATTTAGTGGTTGGGAATGGTTTAAGTTTATTGCAATTCGAACTATTTTCCCCCCCATTTTATTATGGGATTTAATAAAACTTGGAGCGAATAAACTACTTGGTGAATGGGTTGGCAGTTTGGTTCTACCGGCTCAAAATGACAATTTTGATTATTTAGCAGTTCGTGATGACACTGCTAGGCGCTACAACGAAGACGAACTGGTTTGTGAAAAGCATGAAATAATTACTCATGATGATGTCCATTTAGATACCTTTGAAGTCAAACATAAATCACAAGAACAAATTGATCCTCAATATCAAAAATATATTATCAATTTAGTTGGCAATGGCATGTGCTATGAACACATCATTGACGACATAAAGGAAGATGCGAAGGTCCTTAAGGCTAATGTTGTTGGCTTTAATCTTCGTGGTGTAGGTCAAAGCACCGGCAAAGCTAAATCAAAAGAGGATTTAGTTACAGATGGTATTGCCCAAGTGCAGCGATTATTAGACCAGGGTGTGTCTCCCCAAAATATCACCCTAAAAGGCCATTCTCTGGGTGCAGGTATAGCCACGTTAGTGGCGCAACATTTCCATCAATTAGGGCAGCCCATTAACCTATTTAATAGCCGCTCTTTCTCTAATATTACAAATTTTTTAGTAGGGCATATACGTTTAGAACGCGATGAGTCTGGTGCTCCAATAGGTCATAAAGATAGTATTGGAGGAATAATACTGGGATGGTTGGCTTACCCATTCGTTAAATTCGGCGTTGCTTTAGCTAAATGGGAAATTAATGCTGGTAGTGCTTTTAAAAGCATTCCTAATGCATATAGAGATTACATTGTAGTTAGATCAAGAAAAGAAGTAAGAGGTAATCGTATCGACGATGCTGTAATTCCACATTATGCATCTATCCATGAAGAACTTACTTCAGAACGACAAAAGAAAAAAGCAGAGATTGATGAAGAAATAGAAAAGATCGATAGTATAATTCAGAAATCTGATCCTCTTACTAAACCAGGCCTAACTAAAGCGAGAGAATCTTTAGTTGAAGCTAGGGAAAAAATTAAAAGTGATAGGAAAATGGAGACTGATCGCCAATATGAGA
>NZ_CALMPD010000141.1 GCF_937871865.1 uncultured Legionella sp. | reverse complement strand
GTCAGCAACGAGTCATTAGCTGAGGAACACTTATGGCTTGATGAGGAAATTTATAAAAAGGACGGGGCGAGTAAGTCACTCCCTCAGCTGGAAATCACGGCACGAACACGATATTCATTCAGAGCGCAGTGTATTGATTGAGGGCATGGCGCGTCGTTAGTGCCACAATGCCTAAAGTGTTTTCGTTTAAATTTTTTATTTATCAAAAATCATGCCAGTCAAGACTGTTTTTTACTTTTTTTTGTTGTTATGATGTCGCTGCAAGTACTCTACTTTTTTATTTTCTTCTGTGGGTATTTTTCCCCACACGCCAATTCCTTTAATCTCCGATACGCAGCATCAAGAAGATAAGTCCTTGCTGGGTAAGGCTTATCGACGTTTTTAATTCCTGCATGCGTTTTTTACTTATCCACAATTTCTGTGGATATCTCTGTGAATACATGGAGGATATGCAAGAGTTTCCAGTACTTAGGACAATGTAGCATTTGTTTGCAATGCGCTCTGAAAAAAAATGGGGTTGTAAGGTATTTTTTGAGGTGTATCTGCTGGAAGGGGAGACTCATCTCATGCATCATGCAGTGACGAGTCCTTTATGTCTTTGAGTAGTTTCCCACATCCTTGTGGAAGGCATCATCCGTGATACCAAGACAAAAGTCCGTTTAAGACATCCATTGTCGTTACTCAATGTAACTATAGCAAAGAGGGAGCGCGTATACCTAAAGAGATCCCTGTGCTCTGATACAAGAGATTTCTTATAGTGGCGTGAGACATTTGGGGCGGGAATTGGTGTTGCTAACGAATAGGCACTACGGGATGAGGGATTGCCAGGTGATGGGTTTCAATATAAGACCAGCATTCATGTCTGATTTTTAGGTGTTCATTAATGGTGAGGGACGATAAAATAGATACTTCACTCACGTCTTGCACCTCTAATAGAGCAATGCTTCCCAACTGTGGGTCTTGCCACTGCATGTGATGGTCTGGCAAAAAATAGTTAAAAGAGACGCGTAGGGTTTGGCAAAGGCCATCGTCTTTAAAAAGAGTGGTTGTAAAGGTGTGTTCGGCCATTGGTTTTATGTTTGTTGCGTAGTAAACGTATAGTATACATGAGGTAGTTGATGTTTCGATTTTTTATAAGTTTTTTTCTTTTTTGTTTGACCAATGCAGGTGGGGCCTCTCCGGCTAATTTTTCGCAAGCCAAAAAAATTGCAGGAGAGGTGTTTGCGCAACATCCCATGACGATTTATTGCGGCTGTGCATTTAGGGGAAAGCACATTGATTTGGCCAGTTGCGGTATGAGTGACGCACTGATGAAAAAACGAGCGCATCAATTAGAGTGGGAACACATCGTTGCGGCAGAGCATTTTGGCCAGCAGTTTGAATGTTGGCGAAAACCATTGTGCAGTAAAAACGGAAAGCCCTATAAGGGCAGGGCGTGTTGTCAAAAAATAGAACCTCGTTTTAAAGAAATGGAAGCGGAGTTATATAATTTATGGCCTGAGGTGGGTGTGATTAATCAAGCCAGGTCAAATTATCGTTTTGGTATGGTTTCTTCATCAGAGCAGCAGTTCGGTTGCAACATCAAAATAGATAAAAAGAACCGTAGGGTAGAGCCATCCGATACGGCAAAAGGAATTGTTGCACGCGCTTATTTGTTTATGGAGCAGCGATATCATCTCAAACTAAGTGACAGTCAAAAACGAATCTTTATTGTATGGCATCAACAATTTCCACCATCAGAATGGGAAATAACATGGGCACAAGAGGTGGCACAAATTGAAGGGTATAAGAATGCATACATCTTAGGTTAATATTCACATTTTAAGCGTTGAATCCGTTGATTCAATGTGAGAGCGTTTTGATAAATTAAATTTAACTTCAGCATTTTTAATAGAGCAGCAGTAGCTGTTACGCATCAGATGTATCTGATTTGAACACGCCTTTAGTATAATTGGTGACGTAGGGGCGTGACAGGTGCCGGGATTAAAAGTATGTGAATTGCTGTTTTTACAACGAAGTAATTATTGCCAATAAATAGGGGGCTTGCTCATTTCGAGCCAGGCTGGATTATCCCAGGAAAAGCATATTTTTCACCAAGACGAATATAGACAGAAAATTGAAATGTCTTGCCGAGTTCATCAATTGAAATAACCCTATCTGTTTGTTCTTGAGCAATTTGAATCATGAATGGTTCATCCGTTTCGTCATCGAATAAAATCTCTAACCCACCCGGAATTAATGAAATCGATACGAATTTGCTTTGCCTCATTTCAGATAGTAGATGTTTTTGATTATCGGGTACTAGTAACCGTGCACATCCTGCATTCCACGTCAGATAAAACTCTCCCTCTTTAGCTGCTGCTGAGTCAAAATAATTGGTTCGTTGCAATATCACGCCGGTATTTTCGAATGTATACACTGTTAATTCCCTACCTAATTAATCGAGTTAAGTCTATCTGCGACATCGCAGTGTTCACGTATATTCATTAAAAGCGTTCTATGATTTCATGATATTGATCGGCTATCAAGCGATATTCCTCTGTCTTACTTTCCCCCTTTGCATGCATGGCATTGGCTTTTGATTTGAGTTGAACTGCCTTCACCAAATTCATTTGCAAGCCCTCCAAATCATCTCTATGTTTTATCCATACAGCAGCAGGTTTAAATAGTACCGAAGTTAATAGATGATAAACTGCATGAACATCTTCTTCAGCAACAGTTATGGAACGTTCCATATGTGCAAGAAATTGCATTCTGATAACTTCTCCCCATGCTTTTTGTTTAGAGGTTCCTGTCAACGTCTTAAGTCCAACTGCTTTTGCATGTTGTCGATTTTTTTTGGCCACGCGCAGGCATTTTTGATGATTTGGTAGTGAGGCTCTTGTTCCTTGAGAACAGGAAGAGCATACATCTTCATTCGATCTGGATTTAAATGTAGTGCCACAAAATTCACAAATACACAGATCGTATAAAGACATGATGAATGCTCTCAAAAGAATTAGTTCGATAGAGTGGTATGAATCACAAAATCACATTTAACTGATTTATATAAAAAGAATAGCAATCAATGTTGAGTCCGTCAACATTTGTTCTTAATTATTTAATTAACTCTGAAAGGTAGGTTTCAACTAAAAGATCGAGTATGTTCCCGATTTCTGAAATCTCAGTTCCATTGATTATTCGGCCATGGAGTTCTATTTTAGTTGCCGTCAAAATGTTAGCAGTTTCGGATTTTATCCAATATTTACGTTCAACTAATCCCGTTTTCTTTTTTTCAGCATTCGATTTCTTTCTACTTGAATTTAATTGCTGCGCACGAATAAGTGTGGTTTTTTTATTGCTGCTATCCTTTTTCATTTTATTTTCTGAGTATGTCATTGGGTGTATTCCTTGGCTCTTGATTTACCACGATATAAGTATAAAAAGTGGAACAATAAATGAGCTACTCATATTTGTAAATCCGGGTTCCATTATTTTGAGCCTCAATTGAGTGAGCCAGGTGTTACAGGTATAACGAATCATGTAGTGCACAGAGTATCGATTAGTATAACCTGTATTCAATGTGGCTATTTACGATGTGGTGTTACCTAGGATTAGGGCGTAACAACTGAAGTATCTTTCTGATTATGACTTGTGGATTTTGATTAATAGGCTAGTGACTCTAGAATCGTGGAGCGCTCAACACATATTTTTTCAAGTCCATAATCGTTCAAAACGGCTCCTACAAGCTCTATAAACCATTGTGGAGCAAGAGGATTAATAATTATTTTTTCAATGAGCATTTTGATATTAATGGCTACAACCAGTCCTTCAGGTGGATGCTCTTCTTTTAATAATTTATGATCCCAAATAAAGAGTCTAAATTCTTTTTCATGTTCAAATGCTTTTCTTTTTGACAATGCTTGTTCAATAACTAGTTCAGAAGTTCGTTCTTTTTTCGGATCATAATACGATAGTACAGAGCCATGAATTTTTTTTGGATCTGAGATGGCCTGAGCCAGGTTTGTGAAGCGTGTAACAATTGCCAATGACATGGTGTCTCTACCGTATATTTTCCATTGAGAGTCCGATTCACCATCATTTATATGCCAACAATTAACAAACATCGTTTTTCTTACTCCAAAATGCGACTCTTTATGCAACTTGTCCATGATGGGATCTGGGTAATCAAAATTTAAAGGCGAAGGAAGTCCTTCCCACGGATCGGCACTTAATAGTTGGGTTAGGGAAGGGAAGTATAAACTTTGGTTGCGAATCAGATAGGTAAATTTAGCAAAATCTAGATATCGCCAAAGAAGTTGATCTTGGTTTGGTACTTGGAGGTATTCCAAGTGTAAATAGGGCATAAATTTGTATTATTTATATTAATGATGAATCTGGAGCAGTATACGCCAAAGGAAAAATTATTCCCTTATCATAATCGTTTTTTTAGTTCTTGTTTCTGATTAAATATCCCAGAGAACTACGTGCTGCCTATTCAGCAGTAGATAGTGCAGTTCTCCAAGGATAAATTTACTATAGTACTTCCAAAAGTGGTGGTCAATAATAATTTTTTTCTTTAAGTACTATTTGAGAACAAAAGAAATTATAGTCATGAAGCTATTGCTCTATTAGAAACGTTTAATTTTTATTGATTCGACTGTATGTTGGCCTAAAACTGAGTATCTAATTACATGGATAAAGATGTGGTGTTAAGTTTAATTGTGACATTGCCCTTTTTTGAATAAAATGGAGGAGCTCTTGAAAATCTTGGATTGTTGGGTCTTTATCGAAAAATTCATTAAATTGAAGAACGGGAGATTTTTTGTTTTCATCGGTAAAGGGGGTTTCCTGATTGAGCCAATGAGGGTTTCCAACTAGATATAATAATAATCCTAGGGCGGCATCCAAAGATGCTAAATTGTAATACAATTCAGGTAATTCGAAATTCAATTCGTCAACAAGTGTAAACCCTCCTTTTTTAGTGCCAAGCTAAATTAGAGGTTTCCGGATTTCTATTTAATCGGTATTGGACAGGCGTCATACTATTTAAAGCTTGATGCGGTCGATCTTCGTTATATTCTTTGATCCATGCCTCTGTTATTTCTCTCACCTCCGTTAAGTTTCTAAATGCATACATATTTAATATTTCCGTGCGATAAGTTCGGTTGAATCGTTCAATATAGGAGTTTTGCGTCGGTTTTCCAGGCTGAATAAATTCAAGCTTAACACCATGTTCATCAGCCCATTTAAGCATCAACTTTGAAATAAATTCAGGACCATTATCCAACCGCAATTTTTTGGGATAACCTCTTACCTCTGCAATCCGATCAAGCTCACGAATTACCCGCAAAGAAGGTAGATTCAAATCGATGGCTATTCCCAACAATTCCCGATTAAAATCGTCGACAACATTGAAGGTTCGAAAGCGCTTGCCAGTCATCAATGAATCAGACATAAAATCAGCTGACCAAGTCTGATTTATAGTATCTGGAACTGCCAACTTATCAGGATAGCGATTCGGAAGTCGCTTTTTACCTTTACGCCGTAAATTCAGGTTCAGGGCTCGATAGATGCGATAAATACGCTTATGATTCCAAGTGAACCCTTCTTGTCTTAACTTATCAAACATCATTTGAAATCCATATGCAGGATAATCTTCTGCCAAGCGTTGTAGCTCCTCAATGACAACCCTATCTCGCATAATATCCGGCTTATAAGCGTACGTACTCCGGCTAATACCAACCACCTTGCAGGCTGTGCGTAAACTTGCTTGATGCGACGTCACGGCATAATCGACAAGCTCCCGCTTTTCGGCTGGTTTTAAAGCTTTTTTTCGATTATATCCTTGAGAATCGTATGTTCTAAACTGAGATTGGCATACATCTGCTTCAATCGACGATTCTCTTCTTCCAGGTCTTTCATCCGCTTAACGTCTGAAGCCTCCATTCCTCCATACTTCGCTTTCCAGTTGTAATATGTCGCATCAGAAATGCCATATTCCCGACATACATCTTTAACTAGACGTCCTGATTCTACGGTTTTCAGAATGGTAATAATTTGGCTTTCGCTATATCTCGATTTCTTCATCAAATTCTCCTCGGTACTTAATTATACCCAGAGAACTCTAATTTTGTGTGGAACAATTATAAGGGGGGATTACACAAGCTTCTCATACACAGCATGGCTTATGTGCTTATTTCTTGCAAAACAAAATCGCTGATAATAGGTTTGACTAAATAGCCCCCATACCCTAGCTGTATCAGTCCACTCAAATAGTTTTTCTTGTTCATTCTTAGGGGTTAATTCCATATAGCGCTGGTTTATCAGCATCATCGTCTACACCCCTTAT
>NZ_CALMPD010000140.1 GCF_937871865.1 uncultured Legionella sp. | reverse complement strand
GACCATGAACATTATGATCGATGTAGTTATTCAGTCAATTTGCTGCATGGTGTCCTAACAGCCTATGCAGGAAAAGAACATTTGGGATAAAACATTAAGTGATTACTTAACAAATAAATTTTCAATTAAGTTACCCGATAAAATAAATGAAATACTATCTATAAATGCTCCTATTGCGGAAAAAATGCATGAATTTTATAAAGAAATCCAGAAAGATAAGTCTACACCCTATCCATCAAATTATATGAAGGAGATGCTCGAAATACTGCGACAGAGGGAAATATTATGATTCAAATTAAAAAAATAACAGATGAACTAGCTAAAACCTTGTGTCAAACCATTACAACGGAGATACCTGAGTACTTCGGATTACCCGAAGCAAACGAGCATTATGCAATAGGTGTTACAAACCGTATAAATTTCGCTGCAAAAAAGGATGATAACTATATTGCTCTGATTTCAATAGATTTTCCCTATCCTAATAGTGCAAACATTTATTGGATGGCTGTAAGACGTGATTTTCACCGCCAAGGTGTTGGGAAGCAATTAATAGATGCAGCTTGTCATTTTGCTGTAACGCAAGAAGCTAAAACCATAACTGTTGAAACACTGAGTCCATCTGAATTAGAAGAGAATTATCTTAAAACGTATCGGTTCTATCAGTCGGTTGGTTTTAAAGCTCTGTTTGATTTAAAACCCGCTGGATATGAGTGGAATATGGCATATATGATGAAACAGCTTGAACCTTTAGCAATAAACCAACAGGCAATTTTTATCAAAGCGCTGACATTATCAGATATCGCCTATCTGGTCGATGCTTTTCAAAAAGCAAATTGGCAAAAACCTGCGTCGTTATTTGAAAAGTATTACCAAGAACAACAACAGGCTGAGCGAGTCGTATGGTTGGCTTGCATTCAAGACCAAATCGCCGGCTATGTTACGCTAAAATGGGCATCACCCTATGAACCCTTTGCACATAAAAAAATCCCAGAAATTATGGACTTAAATGTCTTACCTTCTTTTCGAAAATTGGGGATAGGAAGTACCTTATTAACAATCCCTGAAGAAAAAGCAGCAAGTCAGAACTCACATGTAGGTCTTGGAGTTGGCTTATATGGTGGACAAGATGGGGGTTATGGACAGGCGCAACGACTCTACATCAAACGCGGCTATATTCCTGATGGGTTGGGAGTCACTTATGACTATAAACCAGTTGCTCCAGGAAAAATGGTTTGTTTGGATGATGATTTGATATTATGGTTTACCAAAAGGGTGGTTTTTATAAACGGTTAGAGTAATTTAAGAAGCCAGAGACTTCACACTGA
>NZ_CALMPD010000139.1 GCF_937871865.1 uncultured Legionella sp. | reverse complement strand
GATTATCTGCACTTAGGCAAGAGGATTTAAAATTTAAGACACCTAATAAAAAGAGCTATCAGACTAAAAAAGAAATAGAAGCCCAAAATATTCTTAATCTTTTTGAACGGTTAGTTATTTTAGAAAAGAGAAAATTTAAACTTTCATAGCAAGTATGAAGTAGGTGATAAATGAGGTAACTCATACCATTTATTCTCAGGGCGTTATTTTAAGTTTAAAGATTAACAAATCTAATTGCTCAACATTTTATCTGAAAATGGAGCGATAAATTCTTTGGCTACTTTGTTCAAAAATTATACAAACATTTAATAATCCCTTAATAAAAATATGATACAATCTCGTGCAAATTAATATATGAGCCATTATTACGAGGAAAGGTGTATGTCTAAAGAACTAGTAAAATTTAAGAAAAGCTATGAAGATTTTGTTAAATACAATACAGAATTATTAGTAGAGCTATCAAAATCCCACACTAATTTAGTTCTTCAAATTAGTAGTGGCTCTTGTAACTTTTCAGGGTCTCCTTGGGTTGCTTTAGATAATAAAACCTTAGCGGAATTTAAAGCTTTGGCAATATATGACAAAATTGGAAAAAAATTAATTCCTATAATGTATCCAGGCGTAAATGTTGAACCAGGAAAACTTACAGTTATTCCCATTGAAAAACTCTTATCTCCTCGTAAATTAAATCCTCAGCAACTTTCAGAAGCTTTAGATTCTATTAAAGAAATTGCAGAAGAAGCTCTTCAGGAAACTGTTAATAACAGAACGGGAGCTGAAATTATATTGAACTTCTTAAAATCGTGTGTGAATTTTTTGATTACTATTGTAACTTTTGGGCAAAAACAGAACTTTTTTAAATCAAGCACATTTCAATTGGAAAAAATTAACCAAGTACAGCAAGATTTTCATAATATTTTCGATACATTAAGTGAAGAAGACAGGATAGTTGAATTAGATAGACCAAGTGTTAATCTTGGAAATTGCGTATTCCGGAGGACTTGATCACTGATTCCGGTAGGCATTTGATCACTGATTCCGGAGTATTTGATCACTTCAACACCTCACGCTGTGGATTATCTTTTAAAGTGGTTTAGTCTGTAAAGATTTTTTTGTTTTTCGCATGGACTCACCATTGAGCTCTATTCTGATTGAGTTATGAACGAGTCTATCAAGGACAGCGTCTGCAAGTGTTGCATCCCCGAGGTGTTCATGCCATAGAGCTACAGCGAGTTGACTGGTAATGATGGTTGAGCGTTTCTGATACCTGTCTTCAAGTATTTCCAGTAAGTCTCTTCTTTGTTCCTCATCCGGTGCTACCAGACCCCAGTCATCCAGGACGAGTACATCGACTTTTGCGATGGATGCCAGCCAGTTAGGATAGCTTCCATTGGCCTTGGCAATCTTCAGCTCATTCCATAAGCGTGGGAGACGGTAATATCGAGAAGAGAATCCTGTAATACAAGCTTTATGTGCTAATGCGCAGGCGATGTATGTTTTTCCGCAGCCGGTTGGACCGGTAATCAGCAGATTAAGCTGTTGTGATACCCACTGGCAGCGAAACAGTTCCAGCATGGCTGATTTATTCAGACCACGAGGGTGCTTAAAGTCGATATCTTCCATGCAGGCATTGAGTTGTAGTCTGGCTTGTTTTAGCCTTCGTTCCATTTTTCGGTTATCACGTAACAGATATTCACGTTCAACCAATAAACCAAGCCGTTCTTCAAAATCCAGTTCATTAACGGGTCTTTTGAGTTGCTCTGTAAACGCATCAGCCATGCCGGTTAGTTTTAAGGAACGAAGTTTATCAAGTGTTGGATTGTTTAACATGGTTGTTTCTCCTATTGGTAGTAATTAGAACCACGAAGGTTGTTGTGATGAGTAATGACAGGTGTAGTCGTTTTGGATGATGTCCTGACCAAGTCCATATTGTTTTTCAACAGACGCTCTACCTGTTGATAGCGTGTCATTCCTGCTTCCAGAGCAATAGCGCATGCGCTCTCCAGTCGGTCGGCACCAAAACGCTGGGCAAGCCTCATCAATCCCAGACAGGAACGAAAAGCTTGCTCTGGAAATGCCCGAGCGGCAATCATGTATTCGATATAGCGGGCGGTATCGTCTCCCATTTTTAATGCCCATCGATGGATTCGCTCAGGTGTCCACTCGGCATGTGCCTTATGGTTGCTTGGCATATGTTCTGCCAAAGTGGTGTGTGTAAAGCGTTTTTTTGAGCGGGTATGCAGGGCGATGCGCTTTCCCTCATGGAAGCATTCCACCATCGAACCACTGGCACGAACTTCTATGGTCTTGTGAATGTATTGATAGGGAACACTGTAATAATGTTCATCAAAAACAAAGTGATAATCGATATTCACTTTGGCTCTTTTCCATTCCGCATAGTGATATGGCTCAGAGGGCAAAGGGTGAAGCGCTGGTTTGTCCAGAGCCTCGAACAACTCAAGGCGGGAAGTATTCATTTTCTGAAAGGACTGTTGATTAAAGGCAGCAAGCTTTGGCGCAATGGCTTTTTTAATCTCAGCAATACTGGTAAAGGTATGATGCCGCAACGGGGCAAGGATCTGGCGCTCAACACATCCAACAGCATTCTCAACTTTGGCTTTATCCTGAGGCCTGGCGGCTCGAGCCGGGACAATAGCGAATCCGTAGTGCTCACTGACATGCTGATAGTTTGCGTTAATATCAGGGTCGTAACGGTGCGACTTGCTCACACCGGATTTCAAGTTATCGGGCACTACAATTTTGGTGACACCGCCGAAGGTGTTCCACATTCGAATATGGGAGCTAATCCAGTGTTCCAGTGATTGACTTTCTGTGATGTCAACAAAGGTAAATTGCGATGCACCAAGACTGGCTACAAAAACTTGTGCTTCATGAATCTCTCCTGTAGACGGCTCTATCCATGGAACAGTCATACCCGCATAATCAACAAAAACCTTTTCTCCAGCTTTATGAACCTGTCGCATGACGGGGCTAATTTGCTTGATATAACGCTTATAACGGTCACAAAACTGGCTATAACCCACACCATCTGGATGACATTCCCTGTATTCTCGCCACAGTAACATTAACGTCATCCCTTTTTTCCGCAGCTCAGCATGGATGCACTCCCAGTCCGGCAGAACACGCTGAGTTGAACTGGCCTTTGATGGTAAAAATAAGCGCTCGTACAGTTCCTGCTCGCCAAGAGACAGCGCCTCAGCCAAGGTTAATCCCGCTACACGTGCACGATATAGGTAGTTGGATACAGTTCCTGAACTAATATTGAGGCTTCGCCCAATGTCTCGGTTACTGTGTCCTTGTTCATGCTGTCGAAATACTTCTTGAATTTTTCGCATACTTAATGGTCTCACGATAATCTCGCCTTGGGTTACAAGACGAATAGTGTATAAAAATTGTCTTATCGTGAGTGTTGGTGGTGATCAAATACGACCGGAATCTCTGATCAAATGTTCCGGAATCAGTGATCAAGTAACGCCGGAATCTCTGATCAAGTGTTTCCGGAATCTGCGATCAAATGCGGCCGGAATCGGTGATCATTTCGCTCCGGAATACACAGAAATGGAATGGCAACAATTTAACTAACTCAGAGAGCCTGCTAAGACTATGCTTTGGAGTATTCTCAGGCGATGAGTTACTTTTTAAAGACTAGGGTCTTTTGACATTTCGCTAGTCCGCGTCAAAATGGGTCGATTTTCAAGCATCAGAGCACAGAAAATTGACCCATTTTGGCCGGAGTAGTAGAAACAACCTCTAATAGATTAAGCTGCTTCTAACTCTATATGAACTCGTTGCCCAATAGCTGCTGCAATATTAACTAATGCGTCCAGAGAAAAGCGAGAAATGCGACCACGTAGTAAATCGTTCATTCGAGGTTGCGTAATGGCACAACGAGTTGCAGCTTCAGACTGAGTCCATCCTTTGGATTGAATAATTTCTACTATTTTACGCATTAACTCGCACTTAGTCTGCATATTAGCTGCTTCGCCTAGGGTGTCAGCAATAGCATCCCAGACGCTTGCATAAGGTCCGCTGATATTCATCTTATAAACTCCTCATTAATTCGGCAAAACGTGCTTTGGCTAATTCAATGTCGCGCTTTAAAGTTGCTTGCGTTTTTTTCTGGAACGCATGAAGCACATAGACTGCATCGTTTATACGGGCTGTATAAATAACTCTATAAGTGCCTGAGTCATCCCAAATACGAATTTCTTCAACTCCTTTGCCAATTGATGGCATGGCTTTAAAGTCGTCTGGTTGCTCTCCGCGTTGTATTTTGTCCAATTGATACCCTGCATCTTGCCTGGCATCTTTATTAAAGGCACGCAATCGTTTTACCGAATCACCTAAAAAATATAATGACTTCATCTATATTATATCCGTTTTGATATAAATTGCAAATAAACATTATTTATTGATTCGCATCTTTTCGCAACTATTCAAATCGGTTACCATATTAAGGTTGGGTAAGAATTTGGGTAAGATTCGAGTCCTTATTATTTACATTATTAAAAATCAATAGGTTACATATAGGTTCGATTCCGGCCCTGGGCACCAATTAAAGGCTCTTTCCCATTTAAGGGGGCAGCTTTAATCATCCGCAGAGCACCTTAACACGGACTCTATAATTTTCAAAATTCCTAAACCCATAAGCCCTTCGTTGTATTAGCTTCATCTTACGATGGAAGCCTTCCGTTATTCCATTTGATTTAGTAAATCGCCACATTCTAGCTACTTCCTCTTCCCATGTAGTTAGGGT
>NZ_CALMPD010000138.1 GCF_937871865.1 uncultured Legionella sp. | reverse complement strand
ACACCGTTACTGACGATGTTGGTGCCACCTCCACTGCGAATCTGGTGATTACCGTAACTGGCACTAATGATACGCCAGTAACAAGTGCTGTGATTCTTAATGAGATTAATGAGGATAGTGGACGATTAATTACTCAAGCAGAGTTACTGGCTCATGCTACTGACATAGATGATAATGCTTTATTAACTGTTACTCACCTTATTTCCAGCGGTAATGGTACATTACATGATAATGGGAATGGGACCTGGACTTATACTCCTGCTTTAAATGATGATACAGATGTTAGTTTTAGTTATACGATAACTGATGGATATACCAATATTGTTGGAACAGCATCCTTGGTTGTCAATGCAGTTGCAGATGTACCTACTTTGAATATTGGAAGTATTACTCCGCCTGATACTGGATTTATTAAATATACTTGGAATAATAGCTCAAATGCTAATTCATTAAACATTACTGCTAATGGAAATGGAGAAAATCCCAATACCTTACAATCAAAAATTGATAGCACGACTGTAGTGCCAACCAGCCAGTCCCTAGTAACCAATGTTGAATCGACTGGTAATACTTCTGTTGCTGTAGGAACAGCATCCTTACAAACTGGTTTTATTTATCTTGAAGCAGGTACAGCTTATAAATTTAGTGGTTATGGGGATGACAGTATTAAAATTACTGTCGGTACTACATTTTCTGTAGGAACAACTTGGGGCGCTGGGAATAGTGGCCAGTTTAGTAGCACGTTTACCCCAACTACCACAGGATTCTATGAGATTAAAATTTATCATAGTAATTCCGATGGTCCAGGAAACTATGATGTCAATTTAAATGATATTAATTTGAGTACTGCCAACTACGAGTTATATCAAAAAGTAACGGATATAACCGCAGGTGGAATACAATTAGGTCCATTAGATCCCGGTGGTTTTTATGCGGGGTTTAATTTGAATCATGGTAATGAAGACACTCCAATAGCGCTCAGTAAAATTACTGCTGCTTTGGTTGATACCGATGGTTCAGAAACTTTGCATATTGCTATTTCTGGCATTCCTTCTGGTGCTGTTTTAAGTGATGGCACTCACACATTCATTGCAAGTGCTGGAAATACCATTGCTGATGTCAGCGGATGGAATCTGAACACTCTTATTATTACTCCACCACAAGATTTCAATGGTACTTTTTCATTGCAAGTCACCGTAACCGCGACCGAAAGCTCTAATGGCAATTCTGCTAGCAATTTTGGAGTTATAAGTGTAGAAGTGTATCCAGTGAATGATGCAGCAGTGATCAGTGGTACTGCTAGTGGCTCCGTAACTGAAGCAGGTGGGGTGGACAATGCAACCGCCGGTACTTCCTCTGTTTCAGGTATTTTGACAGTTACTGATGTTGATGGCGGTCAAGCTGGTTTCCAAAACCCTGCTAATCTGGCAGGAGCGTACGGCACCTTTACTTTTAATGCAGGTACTGGGGCATGGACTTATACTTTGGATAACACCCGTGTTGCAACTCAGGCTTTGAAAGCCGGAGATGTAATGCATGACACGTTAACCGTGGCATCAATTGATGGTACTCAAAAAGTAATTGATGTAACCGTCAATGGTAGTAATGATGTTGCCGTAATAGGTTCGCCCACAGTCAGCACTGTTACTGAAGATGTGGGAGTTAATGGCAGTGGTAATTTAGTGGCGACAGGGTCTATTTCCATAAGTGATGTAGATACAGGTCAATCTGCTTTTAATACTACGGTGGCTAATGTAGGTACTCCTTTAGGTACCTTGGTTTTAGCAGCTAATGGCAGTTACACTTACAGTGTATCTAATGCAGCCACTCAAAGTTTGGGTGCAGGTCAAACAGCCACAGATTCCTTTGCCGTGACCAGTGTGGATGGTACTTCTAAGGTGGTTACGTTTACCATTAGCGGGGTGAATGATGCCGCGGTGATTGGTACTCCAAGTGTCAGCTCGGTTACTGAAGATGTGGGTGTTAATGGCAGTGGTAATTTAGTGGCGAGTGGTTCTATTTCCATTAGTGATGCAGACGCTGGTCAAGCACTCTTTAATACTACGGTGACCAATGTGGGTACTCCACTAGGTACTTTAGTGTTGGCCGCTAACGGCAGTTACACTTACAGTGTATCTAATGCTGCCACTCAAAGTTTAGGTGCAGGTCAAACCGCGACCGATTCCTTTACTGTGAGGAGCGTGGACGGTACTTCTAAAGTGGTTACGTTTACCATTAACGGGATGAATGATGCCGCGGTGATTGGTACTCCAAGTGTCAGCTCGGTTACTGAAGATGTGGGTGTTAATGGCAGTGGTAATTTAGTGGCGAGTGGTTCTATTTCCATTAGTGATGCAGACGCTGGCCAAGCACTCTTTAGTACTACGGTGACCAATGTGGGTACTCCACTAGGTGCTTTAGTTTTAGCAGCAAACGGCAGTTATACTTATACTGTATCTAATGCTGCAACTCAAAATTTGAGCGTTGGTCAAATTAAAACAGATTCTTTTATCATTAATAGTATGGATGGTACGTCAAAAACAATTACGTTTACCATTAATGGTACGAATGATGTACCGGTGGCTGTGAATGATTCTCTTTATGCGCAACAAGGTACATCTATAACTTATAGTGCCAATCAGTTGTTAGCAAATGATACAGATATTGATAGTTCTAATTTGACAATTGCAAGTGTAACCAGTGGAGTAGGGGGGACGGCAGTCCTTAATGCAAATGGTACGGTGACTTTTACTCCGAATTCCTCTTTTAATGGTAATGCAAACTTTACTTATACTGTTTCTGATGGCACGGGAATCTCTAACGCGGCAACAGTGAACGTGAACGTCGTTGGTGTTGCTGCTATATCTAGCCCTAGTGCATCTGAGGGTAATGCCTTGGTATATACAGTGAATTTGAGTTCTGCATCAAATGTCAGTACTACTTTTGCGTACTCAATAGGTGGCGGTACTGCAAGTTCTGGAGATTATTCAGCCCCAACATTTTCTAATGGAGTTACTTTAAGTAATGGTGTTTTGACTATTCCTGCAGGAGTTAGCAGTTTTACAGTCAATGTACCAGCCTTAAGCGATCTGTTAGTTGAATCAAATGAAACCGTGCCTCTTACTATTGGAAACACAACTGGTGTAGGCACTATAGTCGATAACACCATCGCTTCTACTTTGTCAATTAATGATGTTATTGTGAATGAAGCAGCAGGAACTGCGACGTTCACTGTAACGCTTTCTAGCCCATCACTGCAAACTGTTACTGTTAGCTATAATACCAGCAGTGGTACTGCTACTGCGAATAGTGACTTTTCTTCAGTGAATGGTACATTAACCTTTCCTCCCGGGGTTACTACTCAAACGATTATAGTACCCATAGTAAATGACATTACTTATGAAGGAAATGAAACATTTAATGTCAATTTAAGTAATGCTGCTAATGCGACCATTGCGAATGGCATTGGTACTGGAACGATCGTTGATAATGATGCACCTCCAGAAGTCAGTTCAATTTCTAATGCCTCAGTCAGCGAAGGAAGTAATTTAATTTTTACCGTTAATTTGGTAACTGCTGCGGCTTTACCAGCGACGTACCCCTTTAGTTTAGGTGGAGGTACTGCAACTGCTGGCAGCGATTACAGTACAACACCTGTTTTTAGCAACGGTGTTACTTTAAGTAATGGTGTTTTAACAGTACCTGCTGGGGTCACAAGCTTTACAGTTACTATTCCGACGATTGATGATGCGCTCAGGGAAGACAGTGAGACCGTTTCTTTGACTGTTGGAACAAGAACTGCGACAGGCACGATTAATGATAATGATCCGGTTCCACAGGTAACCATTAATGATGTATCTGTGAATGAGGCAGCAGGCACTGCGACGTTTACGGTGAGTTTATCCAGTGCTTCCGGCCAAACCGTGACAGTGGGCTACAATACCAATGGTGGCACAGCTACTGCAGGCACTGATTATACGGTAGTTAATGGCACCTTAACTTTTGCTCCCGGTGTGACCACTCAAATCATTACCGTTCCCATAACGAATGATGCGTTATATGAAAGTAATGAAACATTTAATGTGAATTTGACCAGTGCGAATAATGCAAGTATTTCAAAAAGTGTAGGTCAGGGCACTATTGTTAATGACGATGCCATGCCTGGTTTGAGTATCAATAACGTAAACGTTAACGAAGATGCAGGAACAGCAACGTTTACGGTAACACTTTCTGCTGCTTCTGGTTTGCCTGTTACGGTCAGTTACAATACCAGTAATGGTAGTGCCATGTCGGGTAGTGATTACAGTGCAACCAATGGCAATTTAACTTTTGCCCCTGGAGAGCTGACGAAAACCATAATAATCCAAATTACTAATGACATTACTTATGAAGGAAATGAAACATTTAATGTCAATTTAAGTAATGCTGCTAATGCGACCATTGCGAATGGCATTGGTACTGGAACGATCGTTGATAATGATGCACCTCCAGAAGTCAGTTCAATTTCTAATGCCTCAGTCAGCGAAGGAAGTAATTTAATTTTTACCGTTAATTTGGTAACTGCTGCGGCTTTACCAGCGACGTACCCCTTTAGTTTAGGTGGAGGTACTGCAACTGCTGGCAGCGATTACAGTACAACACCTGTTTTTAGCAACGGTGTTACTTTAAGTAATGGTGTTTTAACAGTACCTGCTGGGGTCACAAGCTTTACAGTTACTATTCCGACGATTGATGATGCGCTCAGGGAAGACAGTGAGACCGTTTCTTTGACTGTTGGAACAAGAACTGCGACAGGCACGATTAATGATAATGATCCGGTTCCACAGGTAACCATTAATGATGTATCTGTGAATGAGGCAGCAGGCACTGCGACGTTTACGGTGAGTTTATCCAGTGCTTCCGGCCAAACCGTGACAGTGGGCTACAATACCAATGGTGGCACAGCTACTGCAGGCACTGATTATACGGTAGTTAATGGCACCTTAACTTTTGCTCCCGGTGTGACCACTCAAATCATTACCGTTCCCATAACGAATGATGCGTTATATGAAAGTAATGAAACATTTAATGTGAATTTGACCAGTGCGAATAATGCAAGTATTTCAAAAAGTGTAGGTCAGGGCACTATTGTTAATGACGATGCCATGCCTGGTTTGAGTATCAATAACGTAAACGTTAACGAAGATGCAGGAACAGCAACGTTTACGGTAACACTTTCTGCTGCTTCTGGTTTGCCTGTTACGGTCAGTTACAATACCAGTAATGGTAGTGCCATGTCGGGTAGTGATTACAGTGCAACCAATGGCAATTTAACTTTTGCCCCTGGAGAGCTGACGAAAACTATTACGGTTCAAATTACTAATGATTCTGTATTTGAAGGGAATGAATCATTTAACGTCAATTTAAGTAATGCTACTAATGCGACGATTACAACCAGCGTGGGTGTTGGAACTATACTTGCTAATGATTTCCCAATTATTACATTGAATGCCGATGTGGTGAGTGTAAATGAAGATAATGTAAGTACAGGAAATGTTTTATCTAATGACAGTTCTACTTTATCTCTTACTGTCACCTCATTTTCAGTGGCAGGGGTAAGTGGCACCTTTAATGCCGGATCTTTAGCAACAATTCCTAATGTGGGGACCTTAACTCTTGGTGCTAATGGAGGATATACCTTTACACCAATAACCAATTACAATGGTTCGGTACCTCAGATTACTTACAATGTAACCGATGGTAACTCTACCGCAAGTTCAAGTTTGAAGATTACTGTCAACCCAGTTAATGATGCTCCTGTCGCAGTGAACGACACCATTCATTTATCTCCAAGCATCACACTGTCTGGATTATCCGCTGAATTTTATAATTATAATGAAAGCAGCAGCGGTGGCAATTTGACAAATCTTACTCAAGTTGAGGCCTATATTAATGTGAATAATCCAAATGCGACTTTTACCTCTACTGTTTTGAATTATGCACAAAGTACTGGAGATCTGGGAGGTACTGGTAAGTTGGCTAGTTGGATAAGTGGAAATAGTTCCAATCTTGTCTTCTATAATCAACAATCAACTGGTGACGCAATTGTTAAATTTGAAGGCAATGTTACTTTAGCTGCTGGAACTTATAATTTCAGGGTAACTGCTGATGACGGTTATACCATACGGATTGATGGCGTGGTAGTTGCCCAGGTTAACGCGAACCAATCTCCAGCAACGACTACTCATGCAAGCTTTAATATTACTACTGGTGGATCTCATGATATCGAAATCATCTATTGGGATCAGGGTGGTGATTTTGTGTTTAAACCCGAGATCAGAATGGGCTCTGGAGCTTATTCCTACCTTGGTCAATCTGCATTTCCAACAAATTATCAATCAGGAGTCGAAGGCGGTAGTTATGTATATCAAGTGAGTGTTGCTGATTTGCTTGCAAACGATACTGACATTGATACTGCCCGCGCCAATTTGCAAATTACCGGTGTTTCCAATCCCTCTGACGGAGGTACTGTTACTTTAAGTAATGGTATTATTACGTTTACTGCACCACCTAATTTTGATGGACAGGCAACCTTTACCTATACCCTCTCTGATGGAGCTGGTGGCATTTCTTCTGCTGTAGTAACTGTTGTTGATGACAGACCTCTCGTGGATGTTCAAAATGGAATGCTCTCAAATGCTTCAGGAAATAGCGTAGTGGGTACGCTCGTTGATTTTGGGGCCGATTCAGTGGGCAGCAGCATTATTTTAAATGGTACTCCGCCAGCTAATTTAAGTTCTGGCGGTGTTCCTGTGACTTATGTGTATTCAGGCAATACTATTATCGGAATGGCAGGTACAAATACTGTATTTACATTAATTGCGGATGCGCAAGGAAATTATAAATTTGATTTAATCCGTCCTTTGGATCCGTTAGCAATTAATTACACTCCTAGTGGTATTACAGGCTCAACCAGCAATGCAGCAGCGTATTATGTGAATGCTGCTACAGGCTCTATTTCAACAGCTGCCGGTACCGATTGGGCCATGCAAATTACAGCGAGTTCAGGGAATGTAAGTCGAACTAATTCGGGCTTGGGTGTTCAGAGTGGCAGTAGTACTAATATCGATTTTAATGAAAAATTAATCTTTAATTTTGATAATGAAATGAGCAGCCGATTCGCTGATCCAGGGCTTTCAGCTAATATCACATTAGCGCGTGTTGGCAGTGGAACCTATAATTATACTTTGGAAGTGAAATATACAGATGGTTCTACAAGTACTGTTAGCGGCACAAGTTCTAGTGCCTCGCAATTGGTTACTATAGCACCAGATCCTTCTGGAAAAGTAATTAGTGAAATAGTTCTCACAAATCCTAATACCAGTATTAATTTAAGAGTGTCTGCATTGGATTTTAAAGTGCTCGCTGATACTACTGAATTTACTCCAACAATTACTAATCTTTTACCAATAAACAGTAGCCAATATTATGTTAATGCGACTACTGGAGGAATTTCATCTACGGCTGGTTCAGATTGGGCGATGAAAATTACAGGAACTTCATCTTCCGGAACCAGTACTAATGTTCATGCAAATAGTGTGGGATTAGGTGTAGGAGCTTCAGGAGATGGACTGCTTTCTGCAGGAAATATTGGAGCAAGTGAGAAAATTAAATTTGATTTTGACAACTCCGGAGCTTCTGGCTCATTACAATTAGGTAACTCTTTGGCGCTGACCTTGGCCAGGCAAAGTGGTGCTGCATATAGATACGACTGGATAGTAATGTTTACAGATGGTTCCAGTATCACCGGAACTAGCGGATTATTAAATACAGCTGATTCACAAACATTGGTTATCAGACCTAGCGGAGAGAATAAAGCAATTGATTATGTTGAAGTAACCAATAGCAGCGGAGCAAATGAAACTGGAGCATTTAGGATTACTTCCCTCAATTTTGATGTGCATAATAATACTGATTTACAGTTTACTTTTAATGCAACGGATGGAGATGGAGATCAAATCAGCGGTAATTTGAATGTTACTGTCGCTAGTTCCGACATCATGGGAACAAGCCTTAGTGAAACACTTCATGGTGACAGTCATGATAATGTGATTTATGGTGGTGCTGGCGATGATCTTATCTATGGTGGCGATGGTAATGACACTATCTATGGTGGTGATGGCAACGATTTTATTTATGGCGACGCTGGTGACGATTTAATTTTTGGTCAAATTGGTGATGACTATCTCTTTGGTGGTGATGGCAATGACATCCTTCATGGTGGTTTAGGTAATGATGTTATTGATGGCGGTCAGGGAAATGATGTGATGACCGGTGGAGGCGGACAAGATATCTTTGTTTTTGACAAAGCAGATATTGGCAGTATTCCTGCAATAGATACTATTACTGATTTTAAATTAAATTTGAATGGTGATGCTTCTGCTGACAAGAGTATTCTTGATCTGACTGATCTGTTTAAAGACTCGACCCTAAGCGGAGACTCTCTGGATAGTTTGCTCCAAATCAGTACGGTTCATAATGAAACAACGAATCAAATAGATACAGTGATTAAAACTGATCCAACTGGAAGTGGGCAATTTAATACATCTCCTGAAACCATTGTATTAAGCGGTGTGGATGTCGCATCGGCTTACGGTACTTCTGATTCGGGTCAGCTTTTAACTCAGATGTTGGCAGCTAATGTAATCGTTATGGGTCATTAAAAAATAAAAAACTCTGCAGGTGAACAACATGCAGAGTTTTTCACTTTTAGTTCTAATTAAATCTCCTCGCGTAGCTTTTCTACCTGCTATATACTTCCTGAAATAAAAAACGATGGAGGACTTCCAATGTCAGAGCCCTATATTCTGGTTCTATATTATTCTCGAACCGGATCAACCGCCCAGTTGGCGCAATATATTGCCAGAGGTGTCGAACGTGTTGCTGGAATTGAAGCACGAATACGTACAGTTCCTCCGGTTTCAACAACCTGCGAAGCTGTTGATAGCTCTGTGCCCGATAATGGCGCTCCTTATGCAACTTTAGATGATTTACGCCAATGTTCAGGCCTTGCCCTAGGCAGTCCTACCCGTTTTGGTAATATGGCCGCTCCTTTAAAATATTTTCTGGATGGAACTTCAGCATTATGGCTAGGTGGTGACTTGGTGGATAAACCAGCTTGTGTCTTTTCTTCTTCAGCCAGTATGCATGGTGGGCAGGAAAGTACTTTGATTTCCATGATGTTGCCTTTGTTGCATCATGGAATGATTCTCATGGGAGTACCCTATACCGAACCAGCTCTTAATACCACCATATCGGGTGGAACTCCTTATGGCGTCACTCATGTATCAGGAGTCACTAATGATCAGCCTGTCAGTGACGATGAAATGACCTTGGCTCGAGGATTGGGTGAACGATTAGGTCGAATTGCTTTGAAATTATAGTAGATTTATCGAGAGCTCTTTTTTGAACGTAAAGAGTTCTTTGATAAAGTGATGAGAGGGTTAGAACAATATGAAGGTTATCAGCTTTAACGCTAATGGCATACGTGCGTCGGCACGTAATGGATTTTATGAATGGCTTGCCGTACAGGATGCTGACTTTGTTTGTATTCAGGAAACTAAAGCTCAGGTTGAGCAGTTGTTACCTGAAGAACTGTATTATCCCCGTGATTATTTTTGTGATTATTATGATGCGCATAAAAAAGGGTACAGTGGTGTTGCTATTTACGCTCGCCATAAACCTGTTCGAGTGGTGAAGGGGATGGGATTTGAGAGTTGTGATACCGAGGGGCGCTACATTCAATTTGATTACCCCAAATTAAGTGTCATTTCACTTTACTTACCCTCAGGTACAAGTGGTGATGGGCGTCAGCTGGTTAAATATGACTTTTTGGAACAGTTTGCCAAGCATTTAATAAATTTAAAGAATGAAGGAAGGGAATTGATTATTTGTGGTGATTACAACATTGCTCACAAAAAAATTGATTTGAAAAACTGGCGTGGAAACCAAAAAAATTCAGGCTTTTTGCCAGAAGAGCGTGCCTGGATGGATGAATTATTTGGTTCCATGGGGTTTGTTGATGCATTTCGTGTCCATAACCAGGAAGAGGAACAATACACCTGGTGGTCTTACCGAAGCCGCGCCTGGGAAAAAAATGTAGGGTGGAGAATTGACTATCAGGTTGTTACTCCTGGACTTACAGAACATGTGACTGACAGTCGAATTTTTCGTGAAGCACGGTTATCTGATCATGCTCCATTATTAATTGAATATAAAGGAGATTGGTGTGTTTAAGCTGGCTAGTTGGAACGTAAATTCACTAAAAGTCAGATTCGATCAGGTTATTCAATGGTTAGAATCTTCTCAGGTAGATGTTTTGGCGATGCAGGAAACCAAATTAATTGATGAGCATTTTCCTGCAACAGCATTTATCGAGAGCGGTTATCATGTGGTGTATGCCGGACAAAAAACATATAACGGTGTTGCTGTAGTAAGCCGCCATCCAATATCAGACGTAATAACCGATATTTCAGGTTTGGACGATCCTCAGCGCCGTATTTTGGCGGTGACTGTTGCGGGTATCCGGATAATCAATTTGTACGTCCCCAATGGAGCTGATCTTACTTCGGACAAATATGTATATAAGCTGGATTGGCTGCAGAAAGTTACTGCATTTATTCAGCAGCAAATGAGTATTTATCCAAAAGTTGCCGTTGTTGGCGATTTCAATATTGCTCCTGAAGACCGGGATGTTCATGATCCTGTTGAATGGGAGGGTTGTATATTAGTTAGTCCGGCTGAAAGAGAGGCTTTTTCGGGGCTTTTGAATCTGGGTTTGCATGATAGTTTTAGAAATTTTGAACAGGAAGAAAAACTATTCAGTTGGTGGGATTATCGTGCTGCGGGTTTTAGACGAAATAGAGGATTACGGATTGATCACCTATTACTCAGTACTGAATTAAATCAATTATGCCGACAGTCTAAAATTGATAAAGAACCGAGAAAAGCAGAGCGACCATCAGACCATGCGCCTGTCTGGGTTGAGCTGGATTTGTAATGCTGGCATCCGGGCAACTTTTTGATTTTCTCCGTATTGTCGTGGTGTGCTATAATTGATCAGTTAATCGCATTGAAAGAGAATTATAAGATCCAGGCAATGCTGTTTACGAAGTAGCGGAATCGAATTTACAGATCAATTTTAAATGATTTTAATCCATTGCGTTCATAAAAAATTGATTTATAGATTTAACTCTGCTATTGTTTTGCGTCATTTGTGTAGAGTATGGTGCTTGGCGACACGTCCAGGTGGCGATACTCATTTAGAACTATTAAGAGAGTAGTATTATGAAAGCATCTGTTCATCCTGATTATACAACAGTAAAAGTTACTTGCAGTTGCGGTGAAGTGTTTGAGACTCGTTCCACGTTATGTAAAGATTTGAGCATTGAAGTATGTTCACAATGCCATCCTTTTTATACTGGAAAGCAAAAGCTGGTTGATACTGGTGGACGTGTTCAGAAATTCCGTGATCGTTATAATATGCGTAAAACAGCAGCTAAAGAATAATTAAGCTGCTTGTTGGTTAATTTGTAATAAAGGCACAGTTTAAATGTGCCTTTTTAGTAATATGTATTAAGAACTTGATATTGTAAGATTTTTAATACGGATGGTCTGATATTAGAGGTAAGCACTTTGGATAATGACGTATTAAAGCAGCGTGCATTGGACTATCATGAATTTCCCATTCCGGGAAAGCTTGGTGTTCATGTAACAAAATCAACTAGTTCACAAGATGATTTGTGTTTAGCCTATACACCTGGGGTAGCTGCGCCAGTATTAGCTATAGAAGAAACTCCTGCAGATGCTTATCGCTATACCAATAAAGGTAATCTCGTTGCTGTTATGACCAATGGCACAGCGGTTCTGGGTTTGGGGGATGTAGGTCCTTTAGCCAGTAAGCCTGTTATGGAAGGTAAAGCTGTATTGTTTAAACAATTTGCTGATCTTGATGTATTCGATATTGAGATTGATGCAGATGATCCCCAAGCGTTTATTGCTACAGCAAAGAGCATTGCACCAACTTTTGGTGGTATCAACCTGGAGGACATCAAAGCACCAGAATGTTTTGAAATAGAGCAGGCTTTGATTGAGCAACTTAATATTCCCGTATTTCATGACGATCAGCATGGTACTGCAATTGTGGTTGCTGCAGGTCTTTTAAATGCTCTTGAACTACAAGATAAAAAATTATCAGATGTTCGAATCGTCTGTATTGGAGCTGGCGCTGCAGGTATTGCTTCTATGAGGCTTCTGGTCGCTTTGGGCGCAGATAAAAAGAATATGCTGTTGCTGGACACCAAAGGTGTTATTCATTCTGGCAGAGAAGATCTAAACGCTTATAAATTTGCGTTTGCAAGAACGACCGATTGCCGGACACTTGAAGATGCTTTGACTGATGCTGATGTATTTATTGGAGTTGCCAAGCCAGATCTGTTGAATGCAGATTTATTAAATCTGATGGCACCCAAGCCAGTTATTTTTGCATTATCAAATCCTGATCCTGAAATTCGCCCAGAGATTGCGCATAAGGTGCGTGATGATCTGATTATCGCTACAGGGCGTAGTGATTATCCTAATCAGGTTAATAATGTATTATGCTTTCCCTATATTTTTAGAGGTGCATTAGATGTTCGCGCTACGTGTATTAATCAGGCCATGCAGATTGCTGCTGTTGAGGCAATTCGCCAGTTGGTGCATGAAGCTGTACCTCAGGTAGTAAAGGATAATTACCCTGGAGTTAGAAATTGGGAATTTGGTCCAGACTACATCATTCCCAAACCCATAGACCCCCGGTTGAAAGAAAGAGTTCCTGCTGCTGTTGCTAAAGCGGCAATAGCCAGTGGTGTCGTCAATCAAAAAGATAATTTAAAGTAATTAGAGTCGCAGGTAACCCCTTCTATTAGGGGTGTTTGCTCGTGCTTAACCCTATCGTTAAGGAGATAACTTTGCATTCAGACAAACGTAATTATTACACATTTATAGGATGGTTTATTTGTGGGCTAGGAGCTGTATTTTACAGTTATGAATATTTGTTGCGCATAGCACCTAGTGTCATGGAGGAGTCATTACGTAGTCATTTTAATTTATCCGCTTCAGGATTTGGCTTTCTCTCATCTATATATTATTTCGCCTACGTTCCCATGCAACTTCCAGTTGGGGTATTGCTGGATCGATACGGCCCCAAACGTCTACTTACTATTGCATGTTTCATTTGCGTTGTGGGTACTTTCCTGTTTACAGCAACGTCAGTATTTTGGGTGGCAGCACTTGGACGATTTTTAGTTGGATTTGGTTCTGCGTTCGCCTTCGTTGGGGTATTGAAACTGGCTACTATCTGGCTACCTGAAGACAGACTGGCTATGGTTTCTGGTATGACGTCAGCATTGGGCCCTATAGGTGCCATGCTGGGTGATAATTTTTTAGAGTATTTTGTTCACCATATGGGTTGGATTAAAACTTTAAATATTACTGCTTTTTTTGGAATAGGTTTGACCATCGTTTTATGGTTTGGAATACATGATAGAAAGGGACATCACCGGAATAGCGGCACTGTTACCAGCTTTAAAAAAGGAATGATTGATCTTGGTATCATCATTAGAAACAAGCAAATCTGGGTTAATGGCATGTATGGTTGCCTGGTATATTTACCTACTACCGTTTTTGCTGAGTTATGGGGTATTCCTTATTTAAGGCATGCACATGGATTAACTGCTCAGGGAGCGGGCTTAGCTAATTCGCTGCTCTTCTTGGGCTTTATTCTGGGTGCTCCACTGATGGGGTATATTTCAGATAAATTACATCGCCGTAAATTCCCTATGCTAATTGGCGCTGGTGGTGCTGCAATTGTCATGATGATGATTTTATATCTGCCTGGCTTAACTGAATCAAACATTCAATCTCTCATGTTTTTGTTAGGATTGTTATACAGTTCTCAGGCTATTGTTTTTGCTGTGGGTAGAGAATTAAGTCCTGGTGAAGCTGCCGGTACTGCTATGGCAGTTACTAACATGATAGTTATGTTAGGAGCGATGTTATTGCAACCATTAGTCGGACATTTACTGGATTTCAGTCTCTCCGCTCATATTGGCGATGCTGCGGTTACGAGTGCGGCTGTAGATAATTTACAGAAGTTATACACTGTGGATGATTATCAATTTGCTTTGTCTATAATTCCGTTAGGCATCTTGATTGCTGCTATATTAACCTTCTTTTTGAAGGAAACTCACGCTCATGCTCACAAATAATATGATGAATAAAAAACAAACAATGTTCGGTATTCTGGTCTGTTTTGTTGGTGCTCTATTTTACTGCTACGAGTTTATTCTTCGGATTATTCCTGGAGCATTACAAAGTGAGTTGAGTGCTGCTCTAGGACACATTTCAGCAACCACTTTCGGCCAAATATCTGCATTATATTATTTTGCCTATTCTCCTATGCAGATGCCTGTGGGAATGTTAATGGACCGATTTGGCCCCAGACGATTACTAACTTTTGCTTGCCTGTGCTGTACCTTAGGTTCCTGGATGTTTACTTTAACTTCATCCATGTTTCTGGTGGGCTCTGGCCGGTTTTTAGTGGGCTTTGGTTCTTCATTTGCCTTCGTTGGGGTTTTATCGCTTGCTTTACATTGGCTTCCTCGTCGGTATTTCTCATTAGTCGCAGGCTTAATCACGACCTTGGGTATGCTCGGTCTGGTTTTTGGTGAGGTAAAAATCACTGAATGGTCAATGATTATTGGTTGGGAGCAGGTATTACTGGGAATCGCTCTTATAGGTTCTGTACTTAGCGTGGTGGTATGGCTTGTAGTCAGAGATGGCCCAGTAGGCTTTCAGCCCAATAAATACCCATTACCTGAATTCTTTCATAATGTATTGAAAGTATTAATGTCTCCTGAAGTTTGGTTGATTGGTTTTGTGGGGGCTTGTTTATATACTTCATTGTCTGTTTTTGGTGAATTGTGGGGCAAAACGTACCTGGAGCAAGCGCATAATTTAACCAAAGTGGAAGCTGCTCGAACTGTATCTGCTGTCTTTCTGGGCTGGGCCGTAGGTGCTCCCATAGCTGGCTACATCTCAGACACAACTGGAAAAAGGGTTTTGCCACTGGTTATTGGTGCAATACTGGCTTTGATCTGTATTAGTCTGGTGTTGTATTTACCAGGGCTATCTTATCGCAGTTTAAATATTCTGTTGTTTTTATATGGAGTATTTAGTGCTACAGAAATTATTGTCTTCATTATGGCCAAAGAGTGTAGTGGAGCAAAATTATCTGGAACAGTGTTTGCAGTGACTAATATGATAGTGACTTTAGGCGGAGTGATATTCCAGCCTTTAGTGGGTAAGTTGTTGGATTCTTTTGGTGACAGTGGCATAGTTCACGGTGAACATATATATACTGTAGTGGATTATCAGGTTGCGTTGTCCATACTGCCAATTTCATTATTATTAGTAACCATTTTAGCATTTTTCATTAAAGATCATCCTGTTTCTTCTTAAAACATAATGTCTTAATGAGTCTAAAAGCTAGGCAGAATACCATTTTTTGTCTAGCTATCCTTTGCTGGGCTTCACAAGTTTAGCCTGGCAGGTTTTCATCGAAGCCTACTCAACATCAGCCATACGTTATGGTTTATATAAATAATTAACTTGACTCTATTTCCTTAAGTGTATATTTTTTCAGAACAATGGAAAAATATTAAGACGAATATTGAAATCACGCGCAGCCAGGATGTAATTTATTCACAATTTTCATCCCTGTTTATTGATTTTCATGGAGGAATTAAATGAAAGGTAAAAATGATAAAATACTTCAACCAATACAATCGTTAGAAACGAATATAGAAGAGAATCTGTCCCGCGAAGAGATAGAGCCTTTACTGAATAAATATGCTCTGGAAGGGCAGTTTGCTACTTTATATCGTTTAATCACAAAGATATATGACAGAAAACAAATTGCGAAGATATGTGGTTACGATTCTCCAAGATACAGTGATAGCTTAAATAATTATTTTCGTTGTGACGCTTTAATTTGGGCAATTGCTTTTGGACATGCAAATGTAGTTACTAATTATTTAGATATTAATTCTCTCGAACCCTCTATTTTGGAGTTGGCTTTCTATCTTGCTGTTATAAAGAAGCAAGCACTTATCGTCGAACTTTTACTTGATGATGATCGTTTAGATGTTACTAATATGGAGAGCTTTAATGATTGTTTTTCAATAGCTATTAGACTAAATGATTTAGCAACAATAAGGTGTTTGCTTCAAGATGATAGACTAAAACTGAATACAGGAAAAGGATTTGTCTTGGCTTGCGGATTAGGGCATGTTGAGCTGGTTAATTTATTTAATCCTAGCCGTTGTATTCAGCGAAAAACTATTGATGATTTACAAACTGGTTGGCAGATAGCCTTAAAATATAAGCAAATGGAAGTGCTAAAAATATTACTTGAGAACGACTCTATTGATCCCAATAAGGTACTTCTAGAAGCCTCAAAAATTGGTTATTCTGAACTAGTTGAATATTTATTAAAGAATAATAGGCAAATAAATCCAGGAACGCAACGAAGTAGGTCTCTACATTTTGCTATTGAATATGGTCATTTAAAGGTAGTTCAACTTCTTTTAGACGATGGGCGTGCTCAGCCACAAGCCTTGGGCAATATGGCTATTCGAATTGCCACAGAAAAGGGGGGAGTGAAATCATATGTTGTTTATTAGCTGATCCAAGGGTACGGCCTGAGGCAAGGAAGAGTGAGGCAATGCGCAATGCGGTGAATAATTACCATTTAGAGGTTATTCGGTTATTAATGGCTCGTTCAGAGGCAGATCTTAATGTTCTCGTAAAATGTGCAGCGAATTATAAACATCCTAAAAACAGCAT
>NZ_CALMPD010000137.1 GCF_937871865.1 uncultured Legionella sp. | reverse complement strand
CTGCGCGGGAACGAAGCAATTTAGGTCAATTTGTTCAATACCATATACTCCTGTTGATTGTGTATAAATATGTCAGGATTCCTCTGCGCGTAGGCGAGTAACCATTCGCTAAAAGGAGGTTATATGAAACGTATCTGCGAATTAATCCTTACCAGCTAGTAAAACCTGATGATACTACACAGAAAAGGTCTTGCTGAGCCTCGTTGCAAACAAGGTCTGGTTTAATCAATTGAGCTGCGAGCTCAAAAAACTCTTTTTCTTCGCCTTTCTTTTGAATGGTATTGGGGGATTTTGGCGTCATTAAATAAAAGCAGCTGGGATATATTAGAATAATTGCAGCTGATAGCATACCAGCACCCAGTGCTGGATTACAAATAAACACCGGTATGGAGGTTGCTAATAATGACAATCCAAGGACTGCTGCGGCCAGAGCAACATTTTGTAACTCGAAATCTGGTTTTTCTATGTCATGAATGCCAACCGGATAATATCTTGACATATGATAATATTTGATTGCAGCAGGGGTTCGTTCTGGATGCTCGATACAGGTTACTAATGTTTTTGCGAATCTATTATATTGGTGCAAAACTTCTTCTTTTTCATAAGGATTTAAAGTGTTACTTAGTAGCTCTACTTCAAAATCACTGAGTCTTATTGTTAATTGCAATAAAAAATATTCTTTATGTGTATCGTTAATCGATTTGATTCTATTTTTTACATAGTCAATTTTATTTTCTATACTGGATCTATTGACTAAATTTGAAAAGAACAGGCCAGGCATTGCGAGACGCTCGTTATTGATTAATCTGCGAAGGCTACCATTAGTTCTTTTGATGTAGTAGATGTCTTTACATAGCTTTACACCAAGGTAATATTACTTAACAATACTTTGTTTTTATTGCCTTCTGTTTTCAGTTGGTATGAATATTGCACTGAAAGTTGTCTCTAGACAAGGAGTGTGATTATGATTGATTTGAATACTCTTATTCTCAATTCATGCAGGGTAGCTGATACTGGTGATACCGCTCAGCCTGAAATAAAATCCGATGAATTGGTGATTAAAGAGGAGTCGAATGAAAATGATACCCTGCTAACACCAGGGGCTTTTATGTTATTGCTGACAGAGTTATTTGAGAAAAAAGTGGTTGATGATGAGGCTGCTAATGAAACAAACGTTAGTGAGCCAGGTGTTTTGGAAAAAAAATCTGATGCACAACAACTGGGTGATAATAAGGCCGCTGCTGTTGATGAAAATGATGACGAGGCAGTGACCGGGATACGTTCGGAACAATCACTGGACCCTCAACAGATTGATGCCAACCAACTCAATCAGACAGCTGTTATCGCTGTGACTCCTAATGTGGCGCTGACCTGGATTGATTATGAACATTTTGAGCCGCCCCTAACTGTTGCGATGGAATCCATTGATGCAGAACAATTTTTATCTGGAGTGGATAAGAGCATCAATCCTACTGTAGTCGGGCAAACTAAAGAAACTACACCTTATTCAGGACCGATTATTGCTGAAGAAGAAGGGGCTGGTATTGATAATAATGAATTAACTCAACAGAGTGCTTTGTTTGATTATGAAGAGCCTTTTGTCCAAAATATTAATCAGCATAATACAGATTCCTTTGAAGCATTCGCAGAGTCCTCTGGAATGGTTACCTCTCTTTTAGATAAAGGTGTAGAGACAGCGACAATAACTCAACCATCCGAGCATCGCCAAAGTCTCATTCAGCCAGAGCTTGTCACTAATCAAACAAACCCAAATACTCCTGAATCAATTAAACCGAAAATGCTTGACATCCCTGTATCCTTGAATGATTCTCAATGGGCTGATCAATTTTCAGAGCATATCATTTGGTTAGGACATCAAGGCGTTAAAACTGCTGTAATTAAACTTAATCCTGAGGATTTAGGGCCATTGGAAATCAGTGTAAAGGTGGTCAAAGAATTTGCCTCAGTGAATATAATCAGTCATAGTAATCACGTGAGGGATATTGTGGAGCAAGCAATGCCAAGATTACGGGAAATGATGGCAGATCAAGGTCTAGATTTAGCTGATGTAACTTACGGTACTGGCTCTGGTGCGGATGCGCGTCAATCAGAGCATCAAAATAATGACACTAAAAACGAGATGATGTTTGAGATGGAGGAAGGGGCTTTAGTGACGTCCTTAACTAAAAAATCACCTAAAGGTTTAATTGACTATTTTGCATGAGGCAATTGGTCTTACAATTAATGTACATTGTGAAAGGGAGTTTACAACATGTCTGGTAATGATCTTCGTAGTTGGCTGAATGACCACCGCAATCAACAATTTTGGCTTAATCCCCTACCTTCGGAACAGTTTGACGTATTAATTAGTCAAACTCCTATACAAAAATCGATATCAGGTTCTAAAAAGAACCGATTAATTTATAGTTATATTGAAAACAAGATTGTTTCTGACTATACCCAATTGATTGATTTTAAATTAAGAGAAGTCTTTTATAATCTGGGTATTGATGAGTTCAGAGAGCCAAAAGGGTTTGAACGTCAAGAAAAATCCAGCCAAAACCAGAGAAATTATTTTGAGGTAAGAGAGCAACTTGAATTTTTTCTAAAACAAGACATTCAACAACATCAAAACAATCCTGATGCTCAGCTGAATGCATTCAGACGCTGGATTGAGATATCTGATTCACTTTTAAAACGCCATTGTTATGAGGGATTTTTATTGGTTTTTATAAACCTGCAATTAATGGCCAAGCCTCATTTAATCGATGGATTGCCAACGAAATTACAACACAATTTCCATGAGCTGTGTAAAATAAATTCACCAGCAAAAAATCATTCAGCATTAAGACATTTCATTAATAAAAACACTAATGAACGTGATTTTACGCCATTATTTTTAACTAATCATGACATTACGATGATTAATGAATCAATTATACAGATAGGGCAGCAGGAGTTGCTTCTTAATAATAGAAAAAAAGCAGTATTCAGGGAGATTAACCGTTTAAGAGGGGAAATGGATCCCACCGAGTTTGATAAAGTTGAAATGCTAGTGAGAGATGATAAAAAAAATCCCATTGAACTAGATACAGAAAACATAGCTTTAATTGATTTATTGCGAGAAAGCAGAAAAATTCCTGAGCAGATAAAATTAAACCATAGCATCTTGGCTGAGCAACTTAAGCAACGCTCTGCTCTATTAAATTTAATTAAAAAAGAACAGCGATATAAAGTACAAACTCTCCCCGAACATCTCGAGAACACATACGACGAAATCTCTTTACGTTTTGGAAAATATAAAAGGGACCAGGAATCCATTCAAGAACCTGTAAGCGCACGCGATGCACGACCTTCTAAATTATATTCTCGACATCTATTGCCTTCATTTTGGCAACGAACAGGTAAGTCAGAAGCCCGGCATTGGGAGGATATGTTCACGCCCAGTTGCTTGTATAAAAGATAAACTACATTGTGGAGAAGGGGAGATTTTATTTGGCGAAATGCCAATAAACCCTGATATTCATCATGTCTGAATAATCTTTTAAGTAAGAGGTTTCTTGTTGTTCGTAGTCCGCATTAGCATCGCGCTGAGAAATTGGCATATTTGTGCATAATCAACAGATGGGTATGATATTGAACAAACAGAGCTTAATTTTGTCTTTCCCGCGCTGGCGGAAATCCATTCTTCAGACAAAGTAAGGAAGTAACTTGAAAAATGGTTTCCCGCCTGCGCGGGAACGACATAATAAAGATCATAATGAATTAATAAAAATCAGTTCTGATGTGTAAAAAATACCAAGATCTCCCAGATCATCGCGTAATGTGGGAAGAAAGGAGACTCAGTTCACATGGATGATGAGTTAATGAATAAATTAACATCGTCGGTTACATTGGATAACCAATCGAGTCCATTTATCGATCAAACAACGTTGTTGGCATCTAAAACCATTCGTTCGCCAACTGGTCCAGTAGGCACCGCTTGCACGATAAACGGGTCTCGGATGTACCAATATCGAACTTCTTCCATAAGTATGATAGCCAATAAAATAAGCCAGCTGAGTCCCGTTCATTGAGGTGGTATTACTATTGGCATTGGCGGGGGATGTGTAAAAAAAACCTGCAATGATTAAGAAAAAAATAAACACCAGGGATTGTGAAAAATAATTTGCAGATCTGGTTCTATTCATAACTCATTCCCTTGAACTCCGAATTTATCAAAAGTATAGAGCATGTGAACAATAAATGCTCATCGATAGTGGGGCTAATAATACCTAATCCTTTATGTTGTGTATCAGAGAGTCTGAACTCTCTTAAATGAATGCCTTTCCTCATAAGTCAAAGCGTTGTGAATCAGTTAGCAGCTCGTCGAGTTGAAGCATCATGTTGTTCAGGTTCTCTTGCACAGGTTCAAACTGTGTTGCTGAATGCGTTTTTGGCGAGAAAAAGGTTCCAATAAATTTTTGTGGCGTAGTATTTTTATTAATCAGGGTAGGGGGTATGGGTAAAGCAAGAGTCATTTCGGCTAATATCTTTAATGCAGTGATTGTCTCCCTGACACATTCATTACCACAATGTTCTAGCAATGCAGGCTTTATAGTGGAGCTTTCCTCAGCAAGGACTCGTTGAAATTCCGTGAGCCGTATGTGTGTGGGCGCGTTAAAAAATTGAGTGCCCGAAGAACTTAGGGCCTCTATCATAGCTTCTAGCTTTTCCGCTACCCCCTGGTAAGATCTATTGCCTTGGTCTGCTTCTTCGCACAGGCGATTCCTAATATGGGTTAGCTCGAGTATTTGCTGTTCAAACTCATTCTTTTTTGCCGATAAAGAGGGGATTGTGCTGATATGGTGATGGGCTTCAATAGCATCATAAAATCGAATAAAGTTAGGATTATTCCATAGCTCGGGGAATGTATGTAACTTATTAATACACAGTTTTTGCCATGCATCCCATCCATGCATCACCCAAGCGATATCTGCAGGTTTCATGGCTACTTGTTCCGTATTCTGAGTACTAAGAAAATACTGCATGCGCTGTTTGATGGATTTATCTTCGTCATTGGTAAGTTGTTCCCATGAGCTTTTTGTTGTTTGGAAGGTTCGCTCTATGTCCAGGTCCGGAGCAGTTAATAAATGATATACTGTATCCATATATCCGTTGTAAGCCGCAACAAACAGCGGCGTTGCTCCATTAGGTGCTTCTTTATTTATGTCTGCTCCATTCTTTAGTAACAACCGTACTATTTCTGTATGCCCGTTTTGAACCGCCATAAACAGTGGCGTTACTCCTCCATCGGACATTGTGTTTACTTCAGCCTTGTATTCCAGTAACAACCGCACTGTTTCTGTACGCCCTAACTTGGCTGCAATAAAAAGCGGTGTTGTTCCATTGTGCATCGCCTGATTTATATCCGATCCATTCTCGAGTAACAATCGTACTGTTCCTGTATGTCCGTTTTGGGCCGCAAGATTGAGTGCTGTTGTCCCGTTGTCCATTGCATGATTTATATCTGATCCATTCCTCAGTAACAACTGTATTGTTTCTGTATGTCCGTTTTGGGATGCAACTATGAGTGGTGTTGCATTACAGGGAATTGTCTGATCTACTGTCGCTCCATTCTTCAATAATAACTGTACTATTTTCGTGTGCCCGTGTTGTGCTGCACCATAGAGTGCCAGATGCATTTCAGCATTGTTTTTTAGTAATAATTTTATGATTTTTGTATGACTTCTTTGGGAGGCAACATAGAGCGGGGTCAGTCCAGTGCTAGTGGCTGTGTTTATAAACTGACTGTCTCGCGATAGGATTAAATTGAGTAAATCAATATCATTTGCCATGCTTGCCATAAACAGTAGGGTGGTTCCTGATGTATCTATACTTAAGTGAGGTAGCTTGGTCTTATAGTTTACTGCTCTAAATGCAGTTAATCGTTCTAGTAATTGAGGTAGAGACGGGTTGTTTCCTGTTGTGATGAGTTGTACGGTTAGCGCGACTTTATCTGTAGAGGAGTAGGCTTCAAAGCCTTGTTTTAATAGGCGCACTATATTTTCAACCGGTTGTGCGTTTTGGTCGGACTGGGGTGATAAAGGCAGGTATTGATTAATATCCATCGCATGCCATGTTTTATTTTTTGATGAATAACTCAAGGCAATAGAATGATTGTGGTTGCCCACTTCTATGCCGATTGTTTGTTTCGGTTCAATCTGGTCTATCTCAGCAGCAAGCTCTGTTAGATAGACGCGTAGCGCAGCGTCATCATAGATTCCTGTTTGAGAACAGAGGAGAGTAAGCCCTCCCTGGTCTTCAATTGCCTGGCTTGCTGCAAATAGTGATTTTCTTTCAATATCTGATTGAGAGAAGAATGTTCCAACTACATACTTATAATCTTCTTGATAAAGTGCCATGCTATCAAAAAACGGGATAACCTCCAGGGCTTGTTGCTCTTCTTCATTTAATGGGTATCCAGCTTGGACCTTTGTTCTGGCTTCTTTTATTTTTTCATCTAATTCATTTTGGTATTTATCAAGAAAGTGAATTCGTGCAACAAACGTTTCTAATGCCTCTTTGCCCAGCAGGCTTGCCTCTATCCAGCGTATTGAAAAACCTAAGCATAGTCCTCCTGTATTTAGATAACCCAATTTCTCAAATAGTTGGAGTAGCGTTGTGTGGTTCAGCATGAATACCCTCTTAATCAAGTTAAGGGAAGTTTTGCTTAATGATAGAAGTAGCTGCATTTTATGTAATTGTACATTATGTGTTTATTTTGTAAATTTCGTTCCTTTTTTGATGGGAGTGGCTTTTGCATAAAGAGCCTAGTAGCATAGCTATTATTTGGAATAGGGAGGATTCAATATGTCAGGTAAAGTTATTTTGATTACCGGGTGCTCTAGTGGCATAGGGTACGATGCTGTATTTGCGTTGGTAAAGAGGGGGCATCGTGTCATTGCATCCTGCCGAAAAGCTGAAGATGTCGAGCAATTGATTAAGGCGGGAGCTGAGGCTTTATTACTTGATGTTAATGATTCCTTATCGATAAAAAATGCATTTTCTGTCTTAATGGAAATGACTTCGTGCCGATTGGATGTCTTGATCAATAATGCAGGTTATGGACAGGCAGGAGCATTGGAAGACATCTCGCGAGAA
>NZ_CALMPD010000136.1 GCF_937871865.1 uncultured Legionella sp. | reverse complement strand
CGCGTTATTCCTGTAAATAAATTACAGTCTAGCTCAAAGTTAAATTGACGCTGCCACCATAACGAATATATGGTGAGAGCAAATTATTCTTAACTTGACCAAAAAGAAAATTTTTTGTTTTTCTATTTAGATCCAACAAGTTTTCTTGCGCTAAACTGTCAAAATCAATTTCTTCAAATATTTGTTCATTTATAAGTATGGGAGGTGTTCCTGAACCTTGAGAAATCCAACTTTCTGTAACAATTAATCCCTTCGAATTAAAATAGATCACTAACGATGGGATTTTTTTTGCTGGAATTTTAACTGTTCCAAGTTCCCACCTAACAAGGGTGGGAACAGATGCGCCTTCCCACTCATCGATAAGTTCTTTTCTAGTTAGCTGTAGTGATGATCTGCAATATGTAATGCGATCACCTATGGAGTTTATTAAGCATTCAGTCATATTTATTTATAGCTATAGTTATAGTATTAGGTCTTATGATAAGACATTATCACGAAGTTTATCATTAAGTACAATTTCATCACAGAGGAAATCATTTATAATGTATTTGATCTTATCGATAGTGTCGCTAAGCTCGTGATTGATTTAAGCCATCCGTGGCTAAAATCGACTCGCAAACACGACAAGTATGCCTCCGGCGGCCCTGGCCGTCCTGTGTCCGTTCATGGTTCTGTCGCAAAAACTTTCATGAGAGACAAAGGGATTTATTCTGGACGCACTTATGCTGCAAGCGCATAGAACTGTTCAAAAATAGTCAATTCATTTGACTGAGTATGCTGATTTTTACGCAGCATGTGGTGTAATTCGATGCCGGATAATGTCGCTTCTGCGGAGTGAAACGCCTTAAATCCCCTCATTCCATGGGTGATTTTTTTCACAAACCGGTGGTCTTGCTCCATGATGTTATTGAGGTATTTTATTTGACTTACCGTCATCTGCAATGGCGAACCACCAAACATACATAGCAGCGCCAAAGCTAGATTGATCGTGTTGACTCCAGCTTTATTGGCGCCACTCTTATCCATCGTTACTTTCTCAGGAAGCCCACTTGAGCCGATTGCTTTATTAAAAAAAGCCCGTGCAGCAGGCTCATCACGCTTCTCAGACAGCATGAAATCAACAGTTTGGCCCCCTTTGTCGACAGCACGATACAGATAAACCCACTGTCCTTTAACCTTAATATAGGTCTAGTCCATACGCCATGATACACCAACTGGGCGCTTACGCTGTTTGCGAAAGGATTCTTCCAGTTGAGGTGCATAACGAAGTACCCAACGGTTGATAGTGGAGTGGTCGACTTTTAAACCTCGCTCTGCTGCCAGCTCCTCAACGTCACGATAGCTCAATGCATAAGCCACATACCAACGAACCAACATTAAAATGACATTATCTTTGAAATGCCGCCGCTTAAAACTGAGCATGAAATAACCATTGATAATTGCAATGGCGTTAGTCTAACCAGTTACCATTCTTTTTGCGACAGAGCCTCCAATTCTGACCACAGAAAGTATCCTTTCGGAAGTAAATGCTCTACATCTACAGCCCCAATAGAATTAAATAATGAGTTTTTATAGAAATGATCAATCCATTCTGGATTATTTGTCAGTAATTCACGGGAACAATCATCATTATAAATTTTTATATAATTAAAATATGTAATGCCAATTGATTCAAGTAAGGGGTTAAATAGCTCCTTGACATTTGTACTGCTAGTTAAAGCATGATGTTTTTGTAAATTTATACCATCCATATATATAACCTTATATTTAGTTATACTAAAGTAAGAGTTTTATCTTGGCTAACCACAACTTCATCCATTTCCGTTAATGCATTTATTAATGCATTAACGTTAGAGCTAACGTGTGGAATAGACTCTTGTTCTTCCGTAAGAAACCCGTTTTTTTGACAGTTATTTACAAAAGAAAATAATCCATCAAAAAAACCATCGACATTTAAAAAACCTATATTTTTGTCGATCTCACCTATTTTTATTGCATTCCAGGTTTCTATTGCTTCTTCAAGAGTACCAATACCACCTGGCATTACAATAAAAGCATCAGCTAAATTTTGCATCATCTTTTTTCTCTCTTGCATGGACTCAACTATATGCAATTCATCTAATATTTCTAATGGCTTTTCTTTCTTTATGAGATGACTGGTAATTACACCAATTACTTTACCGCCTGATTCTTTAACAGTTGTTGCTAAAAGTCCCATCATTCCAAGACTGGAGCCTCCATAAACTAATGTAAGGCCCATATCTGCTATTTCATTTCCTAATTTAACAACAGCCACTTTAAATGCTTCATTTTTACCAAAGTTTGCACCCAAATACACGCACACTGATTTCATCAAAATAACCTTATTTTTATATTTCTAACATTATATTCATTTATATTGGACAAGATAATGCGTAAAAAATACCTGTTTTAATTTGATATTAACTATGCTCTGTAGTTAGTGTACGCGCCGCGTACACTAAACTACCTCTTCTAAATATTTTCCCAAATATTCAGTAAAGTTATTAATATCGATTTTTTTAATCATGGTTTTTGACAATGAAATCCTTCCTTCACTAGTAATTCGGAATAAAACTTCTCCGGTTTTTCCTTCATATACTCGTGATGAATTCCTATTTGTCTTAATATTTGATAAATGCTTATCTATTAACTTAGTAAGATTATCTGTTCCATATCCTTCTCTAATTTTTGGAGCCAAATTTATAACGGCAGATAAATATTCATTGCCTTTACTACAAATCAAAGACAAAAATGCCGCCGTCTTCGGCTTCACTTTAGCCATATCTTCTACTGCATCCCAAACTTCCTTTGGAACTTTATTAAAAGACATTAATTCACTAAATGATGTTTTTGGTATATTTAATCTTCTAGATAACTCATTTTGGCTAATATTCAAATCAATCATTAATTTTTCATAAGCAACGGCCAAAGAATAAGCGGATAAACTTTTCTTTTTGTTTTCACTTGTTTGAATGACTAAACAACCGGCATCATCTTCATTTGTTATGATAGCTTTTAAATTTATATTGGCAAAAGAACATGCTCTCCATCTTCTTTCACCTGCAATTACTTCATACGCATAATCTAAAGAATCTATCTTTCGAACTATAGCTGGTTGCAACTGTCCATTTTGCTTTATATCTTCAGCTAATTCTTCGATACTACCTAGCTCAAATCGATTTCTATCTGCATATTTCCAATTTCGACATTTTTCTGGATCAATTTCTATAATATTAGAATTATCTTTATTAGCTAACTCTTTCTCTAATGAGTCGATATGTTCCTTCAAATTTTTATTTTCTTCTATTTCTTTATTCGCAATATTTTTCCAATCTGCTGTATTATCTTTAATAAGAGCACCCGTTACAGCCTGTTTTCGCATATCAATTTTCATCATTTTATCCTTATGCCTTTAAAATAAAATCAATTACACCAAGATACTCTTCAGCCACTTTAGATGTTGGCTCATAATCTACAATCGATTTAGAGATAGCTGGACTTTTACACTCCTTTACTTTTACACTCTTAGAAATAACAATAGGACAAAATTCTTTAGGATAGGTTTCTTTTAAACTGTTGATAATTGCACTATCAAAAACGGTCATAGGCTTTGACATGGAATTACCTACAATCGCAGCCACTTTTAAATTATCTGCAACTTTTCTCATTTTTAAAACATCTACTTTATCAAACACATCTTGCATACCCCAACTATCATATAAGTCAATAGTAAAAGGCATCACAACTTTAGTTGTTGCAGCCAAAATCGCATCAAACCAAGGAGAATCTGTAGGTATCCCATCACAAATTATTACATCATAAATTGTTCTATAAACTTCTATTTTCTCTTTTAATCTAAACAAAAGATCTTGTGGGGGAATACCATCCAAAACACCTCGCAATTCCTTTCCCGTAGCAATCACATCAAGATAATCGTTGTATTTAAAAGGAGTACCATTTCTTCCGAGAAGTAGATCACTTGTGGATAATCCTATATTTGATGGCGATTTAACTAAAGATAAACTTAAATGTCCCTGAGGATCCAAATCAATAGCTAAAACTTTTTTCTTATGAGTATTAGCCAAAATAAGTGAAAAATTGAATGATTGAGTGGTTTTTCCTACCCCGCCCTTATTTGTAATAATGCTCCATACATCGGCGGTTTTATTCGATGTCTTGTGATGTAGATCATCAACGTTACTCTCATTATCAACCCAACTCTCTAATATCTTTAATGCTTGAACTGGTGCCTTTGTATAATGCTTCTGTTCCCTACCCATCATCCATTTTTTTATGGTATTTACTGAATACCCCGTTATTTCAGATATATCAGATTGCTTTAATAAATGTGTGTCTCGTATTTTTTTTATTCTGTCATTAACGTCTAAATCTATAATTGCTTCTGTCATCATGATTCCTTGCTATTATGTGTCTAATTAACAAACGATTAGAAATTAATCAAACCATTTGCTTGATGAAAAGACTGTACCGAAGAATCATGTTAGTTCTATTTAAGAACTAAATCAATATAATTGACACATTAAGTTCTGTTAGGATAATATGTTTTTAAATATGATTTAAAATATGAATTTTCACAATACAATGAGAAAGTTATATGATTAAATTAAGAACAATAAAATAAGGTAAGGGTACATCGCGAATTATCTTGCATTAAAAGCATTGAGGATAAATGAAATAAGAAAAAACAGAAGCTGGTTATGGAGGGTCGGCAAACCCCCCATAGCCAAAACAACAATTAGCTCGGAACAAAGCTAACCACCAAAAATCCTCGAAGAAATTATAAATTTCACCGAAATTTTTGGATCCATCCACTTATTAGTTTAGCTTTGTTCCCTATAAACATCAAGATTTTTTGGTGTAAGGGACATGTATAATGGGATTTTTTAATAAGAATAACAACTCGTTAGAACGAGTGGGTAATAAGTCTTTTGCCCAGTGGGCAACTGAGAACAAGCAATCCATCGAGGCTCGATTGATTGATGAGGCAATTGCGTTTCTCAATGTTCATGGGGAAGATCTGCGAACACCGGTAAGCAGTCTAATCATAGACAATCGATGGCATTACATTGATAAACCGGCTAAAAAACAAAGCTATCGCGCAACAATCGAATATAACAGCGATGGGATCCCCTATCTCGCTTTGACCTATTATACCTTTCGACACGGTGGTTTTTCCGCGCGCTTTGATAGCAAATCCGTACTTAAAGCACTATGGCAAGAGACGAGGGGAGGGCTTTGTTCATCACCCGTAAAGACAGCAATTAAACCCCGTATTGAGCCAATAACACCAAAAATCAATCCCATTGATTGGATTGCTCGTGATAAAGAAGCCTGGCAGGACATGACTGATACGGGTAATAGTGACTACCTCAACCGAAAAGGGCTGTCCGATGGCGTTATTCCTGGAATTAAGCACGGTAAACATCACGTTGCGGTAGCTATCATTGATACCCATAATACTTTTTTAGGTCTGCAACGCCTTTTTAATGACGGTCAAAAACGCTTCACTAAAAGCTTATCTAAAAAAGGTCATTTTACGCTCATAGGTTGTCCTTCCTTGCCTGAAAAGGTCAGCACCATACATGTATGCGAAGGGGTAGCAACTGCTGCCAGCATCCATCGTGCGATTGGTGAGCCGGTCTTTGCAGCTCTTGATGCCTTTAACTTACTCCCTGTATGTAAATCATTAAAACGCCACTATCCTAAAACACAGATTATTATCTGGGCTGATAATGACTGGCAAAAAGCTGATATTAAAACCAAATTTGGTAGGGTTTTAGGCAACACCGGACTCATTCAAGCCAACCGTACTGCGTTTAAACTAAGAGGCACCTTGGTCTGCACGCCTGATTTTTCAACATTCGATTTAGAACTGATTAAAGAGGCTACTGACTTTAATGATTTACATCGGTTAGACGGATTAAATCGCTTAGTCTCAACCATCCCCCAAAAACCTGATATCCATTTAGGCTTATGGCATGAATTACGACATTTTAACCAACATGCCCATGGAGCGGTGGCACCTGGTCAATTTAGAGAGGGCGTAAAGCTATCCTACAACAGTCGTTATTTACCCAATGACGTCTTTAAACGAGAGGGCGTACATTTAGTACGTTCTGCCATTGGTACAGGAAAAACGGCCATCGTAGAACACCTGGTAAAACAAAACCCTAAACAATCCATTTTATTTACAACCCATCTTATTTCACTGGTGGAAAGTGCCGCTTCTCGATTAGGGTTAACCAGTTATAATGAGTGTGATAATTTTGACTTACAAATCGAACATCGCCTGGCCATTTGCCTCAATTCCTTAGGCAAACTGACAGCCGAAGGCGCATTAAGACACTATGATGTGGTCATCATTGATGAAATCGAACAGGTTCTTGCGCGTCTGACTTCCCATATTGAACAAAAACCCCTGATATTTTCTGTGCTGCAACACGTTATGACAAATGCCAAGACTCTGATTTGTCTTGATGCGCATCTGTCAAAAGCTTCAGTACAAATGGTTCAACGATTTTGTCCTAATCAACCCGTCACCATTCATTTTAACCGCTTTGAGCCGGGAAGCGCACGCCAAATAGCCTTTCACGACAGCCCAGAAAGCGTTCAGATGGCTGCCATGCAGGCTTTAGAGCAAGAACAAAATGTATACCTCGCCTTTAATTCCAAAAAGGAAGCCTTTAAAACCTATTCAGCGCTGAGCATGGCCTTTCCTGAAAAGAAAGGTCTTTATATTTCCAGTGATAATGCAGGTGACGCTGAAAACCAGGCTTTTTTTAATAACGTCAATGAAGTGTCAAAACGCTACGATTACCTGGTATGTACTCCATCGGTGAGTACCGGTGTGTCTATTGATAACGGCCATTTTGATTTTGTAGGCGGTGTGTTTAACGCCCAGGTGAATACCGCCAATGATTGCATGCAAGCGTTAGGACGGATAAGAAACCACAAAACCTTGCACGTCTTTTGTGATAAACGACAAGCTTTTAAATCATTAAATCCTAATGTTATTGCCTCTAAGTGGTTAAACACGCATCAGTATGATATTGGCCTCATGAATCTGGATAAAGAGGGGCAACGTATCATTCTAAACCCTGATTACG
>NZ_CALMPD010000135.1 GCF_937871865.1 uncultured Legionella sp. | reverse complement strand
ATGAATACGTCATAAATAAATGATTATAATCAATTTATTATCCGTTGGCTATACAGTCCATGAAATTGGACATGCCTTAGGTTTATGGCATGAACAATCGAGAAGTGACAGAAGCTCTTTTATCCATATAGCCTGGGAAAATATAGATGAAAATCATAGACACAATTTTGAACAACATTTAACCGATGGCAAAGACTACGGAGAATATGATTATCAATCCATTATGCATTATGGAACGCTGGCTTTTTCTAAAAATGGTGAGAAAACGATTATTCCTCTCGTTGACGGAGTTGAAATTGGGCAGCGAACTCATTTAAGTGACAAAGACGTCGCTGCCATTAAAGCAATGTACCCAGAAGTTTAAATAGAAAAGGGCCAACAATTATTTTTTTCCACTTCTTCATCTGGTGCTGCTAATGCCAGTTGCTTAGCAGCAAGATCTTCAGAGTGTTTGCTGCTGGAATGATACAATTCAGCTCCAAGATATAAGGCAGTTAATACTACTGCAGCAGGCCAGCAAATGGCAAAAGTAGAGATTAATACCGTAGGAACAATAGCATTTTTTGCCATAGTGAAGATAAAATCATCACGAGCTGTATCAAACTCCTTATGGGTGACAGCAAGATTTTTTCCTGTCAATTGAGCTTGTTCATAATTGTATTCTTTTTCTTTGTATGTGGAATAAGTGCCTATAGAAAGGTACATAGCGACAGCAATAGTACAGACACAAAATGCAGCAAGAGCAACAAAAGGAGAACTAACTAATATTGCCGTCGTAAACCCCATCATTAATAGGGCAGCAGCTGCTGCAATAAAATAAAAGGTCGCCTCTTTGGTCTTCCAATTAATTTCCAACTCTATGAGTTGCTTATTAAGCATATCAATGTGCATTAACTTCTGTTCTGCAGACATTTTTTTAAACATATCAGGATTATTATAATCATCAATTTCGGATAAGTACTGTGATTTTTTGGTCAAATATTCCTGCTTCGCCAAATTACATTTGTATAAGGTCAAGCAAACGTCGAAGGTAAGAAAAACAGCGGTCAGATATCCAGCAACAGGACCAGAAATATGAAACAGGTTGTTAAAATTGGAAAGACCATTCACAACAGCCCAAACTAAATCGTTTGCGAAGTTACAATGACGCTTGTACAAATCATGCTTAAATCGATCATAGGCTGTAGTTACCTCAGGCGCATGCTCTGTTTGTGCTGTAATAAATTCTTTAACTTCATCAGCAGTTAAGCGAATGGATTCTTGCTCACCTAAGCAGCGAGTCAGATCGAATTGCAGCTTATTTTTGTCTTTGGCATTCAGCTTTATAGGCTTTCCGCTTCTGGGAATATAATAAAGTTCTGCTTCACTACCTTCATCTTCCTGAACCAAAGCGTAAGTATTGCGGTATCCGTCAATGCTGGCAGCACCTGGAAGATAGTTCATTTTACTGATTTCACAGCCATTTGCGGCACCTTTTTCCAATTCCGTAGGGAAAAAAGTATGTCTTAGTAACAGACCACCATCAATCATAAATCGTACAAGAAAAAACCCAACACTAAAAAAATTAATCACGCGAGTAGGTATTTGAAATGCAGAAATAATCTGATTTACATCCGTATGAGTGCCTAATAGAGCATCCAACTGCTCAATTAATTGCAGCTCTTTGGCTAAAGTGAATCCTTGTGTCATCGTCATACGACAAAATGCCCAATAGATACGGCATAGATTGGCATAAGCAACATAATCCCTAATTTGCGACAGATGCCAGGGAGATTTTGTCAGATTGCTAAAGCCAGTTAGAAAAGAGTTATATAATGATTCAATAAAACTAACATCAGATTCGTTTTGTTTGACTTTATTCTGTAAACGATCTTTAATTTGTTGCTTAATTGCCGCATAGTCAGCTTCTTTTCCTGGTTGCAAATAGGCTTTATGGAATGCCTCCAGGAGGGAAGCACAATAATAACAATACAGCCAGAACGCTTCTTTGTTTTCATCATCCTGCTTTTGCAAAACAGTAAACATTTCTGCAAATTCGGTTTCTAAGATCTGTTGATTTTCCAAAAGAAAAGTATAACCAATCGTATCAACACGTTCTTCAATAAACTGAATTTTTGAATCCGTTTCTCCGGATGTAGTTACTTGAGCAAAGAACTGATGTTTATCCCTACGAAAAGCCGCATTTTTACTCGCATAAAACATAATTACAACTCACAAAAAATATACAGGAAGTTTGATTAATAGTACGTTAACATTTGAAATTACATTTGACAAGTTTTTTTGTATTGTTTTTTTACACATTGTTTTTTAGTATTCAGGGTAAAAATAAACACTTATTCAAAAAGCTCGTATATTGATGCGGATAGACCACGGAACATCAGGTTTTGGCCTTAAAGAAAGAAGGCCTACACCTGTCATCCCGAGAAGCTGGCGACGTAGGATCTCCCGAGAGGCTAAAGCTCTCTTTGTTATGCAGAAGGAGAGAAAATAAGATTGTAATTATTTGCCAATACAAAAACTGGAAAAAATACGCCCCAATAAATCATCGGAAGTAAACTCACCAGTAATCTCACATAAAACCTGATGTGCCAAGCGTAGATCTTCAGCTAATAATTCACCAGCTCGATGCTCTGATAATTGATTCTGCCCGGTAACTAATAAATTTTTAGCGTCGTCCAAAGCCTGAAGATGTCGTCTTCTGGCCAAAAACTGACCTTCATTGGGATGGTAACCTGCCATTTTTTTAATGGCATCCTTTAAGTGATCAATACCTTCCCCTGATTTTGCAGACAGATAAACAGAGTCATCCAGTGTTTTGGGAATAAGATTTTGGGTATCAATTTTATTAAATACCGTGATAATAGGAACTTCACTAGGTAAAGCCGATTTTATTTCGCTGATTAAATGTTCTTTTTGCTCAGGCTCGTTAATATCGACAACCAATAAAACACCATCAGCTTGTTTTAATTCAAGCCATGCTCTTCTAATACCTTCTTTTTCCACTAAATCGTCACTGTCTCTTAATCCAGCGGTATCAATTATATGCAATGGAATTTCATCGAGCAAAATGTGCTCTCTCATTACATCTCGAGTAGTTCCTGCTACTTCAGTAACGATAGCAATATCTTTTCCCGCTAACGCATTAATTAATGTTGATTTTCCAGCATTGGGTCTTCCAGCAATAACCAATGAGAGGCCTTCTCGCAAAATAACACCTTGATTTGCCAGAGAACGAATTCCATCGAGTTCAGCTAGTATGGTATGCAGCAAATTGGCAACAGTTCCATCATTTAAAAAATCTATTTCTTCTTCAGGAAAATCTATTGCAGCTTCAACATATAAGCGTAAATAAATGAGCTTTTCATTGAGTTGGTTGATTTTTGCAGAGAAATCCCCTTGCAGTGAGCGCACAGCCATCCGGGCAGCAGTTTGAGAACTTGAATTAATCAAGTCGGCTATAGCTTCTGCTTGTGTCAAATCGATTTTATCATTAAGAAAAGCTCGTTCCGAAAACTCACCGGGCCTTGCAAGACGTGCTCCTAACAAAACAGATTCTTTAGTAATGAGATCAAGAACTACTGGTGAACCATGGCCATGAATTTCTACGACATTCTCACCCGTAAACGAATTTGGAGCTTTGAAATAAATCATGATGCCCTGATCAATCAATTCACTGTTTGAATTAAAAAAAGAACAATAAGTGGCTAATCGTGGCTTAAGATCTTTATTGGCGTTTAATTGAAAAGCAATTGAATAGGCTTGAGGACCTGATAATCGGATGATGCCAACCCCGCCTTTTCCGGGCGGGGTTGCTATGGCTACAATAGTATCTTCTGACATTATTTTGCGGCAGCAACAAGCTTTTTAACTGGCTTATCATCAGAATACTTACGAGTAATATACCATTGCTGAATGATAGATAAGGTGTTATTCACTATCCAGTATAGTACTAAACCAGATGGGAAATTCAAAAATAATCCAGTAAACAGCAAGGGTAAAAGCATCATTACCTTAGCTTGCATAGGATCTGGTGGAGCAGGGTTCAGTTTTTGCTGAATAAACATAGTAGCTCCCATAATCACAGGAAGTACATAGTAAGGATCAGCAGAAGATAAATCCTTAATCCAGAAAATAAATGGCGCTTGTCTTAATTCAACGCTTTCCAATAGAACCCAATACAATGCAATAAATACGGGAATTTGGATAAGAATAGGTAAGCATCCACCAAGAGGATTTACTTTTTCCTGACGGTATAACTCCATAGTTGCCTGGCTGATTTTAGCTTTATCATCACCATAACGCTCACGCAATGCTTGTAGTTTCGGTTGCAATTTACGCATACCCGCCATGGATTTGTAACTGGTAGCGGATAGACGATAAAAAGCAAGTTTAATTAAAACCGTCACCAATACGATAGACCAACCCCAGTTTCCAACAACGTTGTATATAGCCTTCATTACGGAAAACAAGAGAGAAGATACAAACCAAAGTATCCCGTAGTCTACAGTTAAATCAAGAGAAGGTGCGATTTCTTTTAAAACGCTGGTAATTTCTGGGCCTATATACAGCTTAGAACTGATTTCCTTTTGTTCATCAGTTTTAACCAAAATAGGTTGACTAACCGCACCAATAGTGTAGTCGTTATTAATGGCACGCGTGTAAAATTTGTTTTCACTAGAAATACTGGGTATCCAGGCACTTAGAAAATAATGCTGTTGCATTGCAATCCAGCCACCTTTTGCATCAACATCAAGATTGGTTTTACTCATATCGCTAAAACCAACTTTTTGGTAACGATGGACACCTGGATTTGAGTAAGAGGCGCCAGTATAGGAACCTACATGAAAAATACTTGATTTATCCTCTTTAGGAGAACTGCGTAACAATTGCGTATTGAGATAGCCTTTCCATTCAGTACTGCTGTTGTTAATGATTTTATAGTTAACAGTAATTAAATAGCTGCCTTTGGTAAAAATAAACTCTTTTTTTACCGTTAAACCATCATCTGTTTTGCCTTCAAGCGTCACAGTCAACTGATTCTGTTCAGGATTTAGCTGATATTCCTTTTGTGATGAAGTAAAACCAAAATTCAAAGATCGTACTGATTGCTCATGGGCAACAAAAATACTGCTGTTAGCTACATATCGTTCCTGAGGTTGAGTCTGTAACAGTGGAAAAGGTTTACTTTTATCCTCAACACTTAATGGATAATCTAAAAGCAGGCCATTAACAATATCGCCTTGTTTTAAATCAATAGAAACATCCAGTACATCTGTTTTAACTTGTATTAATTGTTCTGGCTTAATCATTCCTTCTGTTTGTTGTTCAGGAGAAGGATTAAAAGTGCTTTGTTCTGAATTATCAGGAGAAATCTGAGGTAACAAATGACCATCAGTATTAAGCTGATTGGTTGATTCAACTGCTACAGGTGGTTTTACAGGATAATCTGCCTGCCAGGCATTCCACAATGATAAACCAACAAGCGCGAGCGCCATATATAATATTATACGTCTAATATCCATTAAAACTTCTCATCGTTAGGGAGTACCGGATCATAACCACCTGGTGACCAGGGATGGCATCTTAATATTCTCTTAAACCCCATCCAGATACCTTTGGTTATGCCATATTCTGTGATTGCACTCTCAGCGTATTGTGAGCAACTAGGATAATAGCGACAGCATGGTTTAAGCAATGGGGCAATCGAAAATTGATAAATTTTTATTGGAATGCATACTATTTTTCGTAGTATGAGTTTAGTTTTTCCCATGTTTTGCTCAATTGGGTATTTATATCTACATTCGTTTGTTTTGCCACGCCTTGTTTTGCTAAAAAAATCATATCAACAGAGGGCAGTTTGCCTTGTCTAAAGCTTTCTCGAATAAGCCGTTTTAATCGATTTCTATCATGGGCTTTTGCTATCTTTTTTTTTGATAGCGCAAGCCCCAGACGTGCATGACCGAGATTATTTGCTCTATACAGTAAAACAAATTCTGCTGTTACAATTTTTTTTGCTTGTTCAAACACATGGTCATAATCATATTTTGCTAACAATCGCTGTGTTTTTTTAAAAACAAACACTTAAGCTGACAAACGCTTACGTCCTTTAGCACGACGGCGCTTAATTACTAATCGTCCAGCACGCGTAGCCATACGCTCACGAAAACCATGATCGCGTTTGCGTTTTAAATTACTTGGTTGAAAGGTGCGTTTCATGATGAACCTGTATAAAAATTTATGAGGCTGCGAATGATAGATAACTTTCTTTCCACTGTCAAATTTGATTCAGGATTATTTCTTGGATTAGTTCACATTTTTATTGGCCGATAATTATTATTTACTTATTAAATTTTTATTTTTTTATTATATTATAGAATAAACTTTTCTGTGAGTAACTTATAAATAACAATATAAATCATACAGTTACATTGTTATTTATATTGTTTAAAACTAATGTATTTAAGTATATTGAATGTGTGTATAACTCGTCATCCATTTATTAATTAGATCTTATGCACTATATATATAGATATAAAAACCCTTCTTATGCACAACTTTCACATCGATTTATAATCTTTAATCCCAAAAAACATTACGTAGCTCCTTATTTGCATCGATTCTAAGTTGGTTTGTATTTTATAGAACTCTTGTCCTGGTGATATCAACTATCCTTAAGTCTTACGTGACAAAAATCTATTCGTAATTCATGGATAAATTTTATTTACTCTAAAAACATACAGGTCAGATTATTTTAAATAGAACATCGTGAACGAGAAAATTAACGCTATTTAAAATATTTGTGTGTTGGAACAAATTTTTGTCGCTGATAGCAGCTTAACCTAATCTAAAATTCAACTTTTTATTTTTTACCCGCTTTTTTCTGGATTATTTTTTAGATTAAGAATTCAAATTTTAATGGGCTAAGTCTTACGAAAGGAGTTTCGTATTATTAATATAGTTTTATATTATTTTAAATACCTTTTTTTATTATTAGTAACGTTCATCCTTGTTGATAAATTTTATTTATTATTATTTATCAAAGTAGTTACGTTGTTTTATATTTTGTTTGTAAGTCAGGTTTTTACTTGTGTTTTAATTGTTTATTCTTTTATCTTTTTATTTAGATTCAAGCTTATATTCAAGTTATCCCTTGTTATAATTCTTAGTTATCCATAGCTTTTATAATACTTTGAGCTCTATCTTTGGACATTATTTGCTTTTATAACTACTGGAATTGATCACGAAATTATGGTTATATCGCATTTTTTTTGTGGATAACTTTGCCTTTTGGGAAAGGCTGAGTATAATCTGTCGTTTTTTACTGTTGATTATTTATAATTCAATTATATTTTTTAATTTTTTACCCGTTTGATTCTTTAATTTATTCTACTTAATTATCTTGCCGACCAGGTACTTTCAATGGCAATATTTGTAGCCGTGGATAATTAGTTTTAACATTCTTTTTACCACCCTTATTTGATGAGGAGTTATGTTGTGTCAACAACTGTTTGGCAAAAATGTTTAGGTTTATTGCAAGATGAATATTCCGCTCAGCAATTCAATACATGGTTGCGTCCTTTACAGGCTCACACTGAGGAGCAGCGTTTAGTTTTGCTTGCACCTAATCGATTTGTAGTCGATTGGGTTAAAAAACATTTTTTTACTCGAATTGAAGAGTTAGTTAATCAATTTTGTGGGGATGAAATTAAATCTGTTTCGATTGAAATTGGTAGTAAACCAGCCGAGCCAGTGGCTTCGGTTAGTGAATCTACAACAGCTGTGAGTAGCAATGAACCTCCAAAAGCAGTAACGATAAAAGCTGTGGATTACAAAAGCAGTCATTTAAACAAGAAATTTATTTTTGATAGCTTTGTCGAAGGAAATTCTAACCAATTAGCTCGAGCTGCGTCCATGCAGGTTGCCGAACGTCCTGGTGATGCTTATAACCCGCTATTTATTTATGGTGGTGTTGGATTAGGTAA
>NZ_CALMPD010000134.1 GCF_937871865.1 uncultured Legionella sp. | reverse complement strand
AATTCAAGGCTGAATATGCTGGTAAAATGAACTTATATTTAAATTTGCTGGATGATTTTGTAAAAGAGCCACACGAAAACCCGTCAATAGGCATTATTTTATGCAGCGAAAGAAGTAAGTTTGACGTTGAATACTCTCTTCGAGGCATTGATAAACCTGTCGGAGTTGCAGGATATGAGCTTACGCATAATGTTCCAGATAAGCTCAAGGACTCACTACCTTCCCCAGAAGAATTAGAGGAAAAAATTCTATTTGAGCTTGGTTTGGATGAAAAATATAGTTGCAAATAAAGTGGGCTCATTCGCAGTTAATGTGAGCCAGAACTTTGATAGAAGCAATTAAAGTGAGCCGAAATTAAATTATAATCGCAATTAATTTGGGCCAACAAAATGCGATGATTGCGAGCCGAGAGGTTTATAGACGCGAGCCGTTACACATAATGTACAGTGTTCAAATAAAATACCGGGTCTTTCATTACCATACCAAGCTTGGGAGTATAACCAGCGAGTTAATCGATATCCCCAGATACCACTGAGATCTTGATAACCAAACAGCGTCTTGATTTCATTGCAATGTGCGGATCGAGTAGCCTTTCGATCCAGGTAAAATTTAATGTCTTCTGTAGGTTCCATATCTAATTGTTTTGCAAGATAGCAAATAACATCGTTTGGTACATTAATTGGATTAGGAAGAAAGGTTCCTAGAAATCTAACCGTAGTTAATTGCAAAGCATAACCAAGCTTGTTGTAATCACGACGACATGTATTAATTAATTCCCTATCCTTGTCGTCAAGGTAAAAATATTTGTCGAGATGATCTTGAGAAAGTTTATCAGGATAACGAGCATAGCTCTGATATTGTTCATCAGTTAAAAAATCAACAGGCATGCTTGTCCAAAAAATATCCTCATACACAAAGGCCGGAAATAGTATCTCAACTTAAGTTATGTAATCAACTTGAAATATGGTTTAAAAGACGTTAATTTAGTTACCAGTAAAGTGACTAATTTTATTTATTCGGAGGAATACTTTCCTTGAGTCACATAACCGGTCGTTTTTGTTACTATTCAATTATATAGATAAGGTTAAATTTATGAAGGCTAGAAAAGAGGATTTACAAGAAAATGGTGAAAAATTAAATCCAGCTAAAATTACTAATTTTTTTCAGGAAAATAATGAAAGCAAGCATCAAGTAACTAATCTGCTCGATGCTACTGAGTCAATAGATCAAAACGAACTAGAAATATATATGGCTAAAGGGGGGCAGTCATATCACCCAACTAAACCACCAACATTTACTAAAGAGCAAATAGAATATTTTGCTGAGTGTGAAAAAAATATTCGTAGAGATGATCATAACATACGATTTGATAAGAGACGGCAAATGTACTTTTTCCTCCCTAAAGAGCATCCGGAATATAAAGAGCATCCGGAAGACGTAGAAGAAAATAATAACTACACTTGTAACATCCAATAACTCTTCGTTAATTCTATTTTAATTATAGGGTATTAGGGCGGTGTCTGGTCGCAGGTTCCGTACTTTGTAACCGCTACATAGTACATAGGTGAAACAATGCTTATTGGATATATGCGTGTATCAAAAACTGATGGATCACAATCGTTAGATTTACAACGCGATGCCTTATTGGCAGAAGGTGTCAAAGAAGAGTTCATTTATCACGATCATGCTTCAGGGAAGAAAGATGATCGACCTGGTCTTCAAAATTGCCTGAAAGCATTACGAGAGGAAGATACATTAATTGTATGGAAGTTAGATCGGTTGGGACGTAATCTTCATCATCTAGTAAATACTGTTCATGATTTAACTGAAAAAAACATTGGCTTAAAAGTACTTACTGGGCATGGCGCAGCTATTGATACAACAACAGCGGCTGGAAAATTAGTCTTTGGCATTTTTGCAGCACTTGCTGAGTTTGAACGAGAGATAATTAAAGAGCGCACCCTGGCGGGCATGGCTTCAGCGCGTGCACGGGGTCGAAAAGGCGGACGCCCTTATAAAATGACCCCAGCAAAGCTTAGACTTGCAATGGTTTCTTTAGGCAAACTCGAAACGAAAATTGGCCCTTTATGTGACGAGCTTGGGATCACCAAACAAACATTGTATCGACATGTAGCCCCTACAGGCGAATTACGAGAAGATGGAAAGAAACTACTTGGGGTTCCATGACCCCAAATTTATTGCAAAATATTTTCTCAATGAAAATTGCTTAGAGTAACTTTTCGTTCCAATGATTGTCACACCCCTAATTGGGATAAGACTCGGGAGCATAGGGCCAATGGAGCACTCGTTCGTGAAGAGTATGATGATTTGGAGGGCGATAAGCCCAGTTGCTTCTCTGGCGTGAAACGTCGTTTATTTCAAGCCGTTCAGGGACATCCCTTGATGACTCTGTTGACTAAAGAACACCTGAGCATGGAACTAAGGGACTTTATGCGTCAGATATTTCAATCACGACTCACCAATGACTCGTGCCGCGCGTTGTTAAAAGTATATTTTAAAATGATGGCCCTGGAAGAACCCGATGAGCAGGAGCGCACTGTTCTTGAGCACTTTAATCCAACCCAGGAGGAGAAGCAGGTATTTTATAACACACTGAGCAAACAATATGAGGCACAGTTTGATGAGGCATTCCAACGCTGGGTCGACCAACAGCTTGCTGTACCCCCAAAAGAGTACCGTTTAAACCTGTGGGTAACGATGAGTGAGCAAACCAATGCACTAGCGCTTCTTGATGAGTATGCAACACAACAGGGATTACCTAATCGGGAAGACATGACCCAGACCTTTTATCGTTATGCAAAACAACACCAAATAAAGTGCTCCAGGCAACTCGCAGAGGATTGTTTCGAGCTCATTGAGCTTTATGACACCCTTGTGCAGTGCTGGGAGGAGAGCAATCAGTACGCAATCCCTCCAGCGAGCCAGTTAGGGCTGTTTTCCGGCACCAGGAACTCAAAAGAACCATCGACCACTCTTGGCAACGGGCATCCTGCTCCTGGACCAAAATAAAGAGCGAGCTTGGGGCGCTCTTGCGCCCAAGGGGCTCTGTCATGGATGGGCCCCGTGCTGGATGTTAAGGTCTGATTATCGCAGTAATCAGACTTATTGAGTGTTAATTTGCCGCAGAATATTAGTACCCCCACCCTCATCTGATATAAATAAATATACACATTTTTAATGTAACTATATGATCTCAGTGGCATTAATGGACAAATTCAAGATATCAAATCAGGCTATCTAACGGCTCAGTCAAGCAAATATCATAATAGATATCTTCCATAATTCTTTTTATTCGTGCTCTTTGAAAGCTGATTATATTTAGACCCTCATATTTTTCATTTTTTAAAGAAGGTATTTTCATACAAACATCACGATATAATCTTTCACCGATATCATATAATTTATTATGATTTCTAGAATCGCAGATTTCATTCAAAACTAAAGGCATTAAACCATCCACACAAATAAATGTATTGTGTAGAGATTGCTGTATGAGTTCATATGCATCGAATATGTCTTGTTCAGCAGAATCAATGTTATTAAGTTTAATACATGTGAACACCGTTCTTATCTTATCTATGATGAGTAACTTATTTGTTTCGCGAACCGATATCGACTCATCTATTATTTTCTGCCCTTCCTGATTTATAGCCTTCATCTAGCACTCCATGCTTTGTTATTTTCTTTTAAGATCTCGATAAAAATTTTCATGGACCCCGAGAGCCATTAAAATCCTGTTTTCATAATCCCATTCATAAGCCAAAAGCATTTGCTGATGGTTAATCTTGAATTTATAAACATAAACACCAGACAAGTCACCTTTCTTTTCTTCTCCTATGCTGGGATCTTTGACTATGGCATGAATAACTTCATTCACAACAAGTTTATGGGTATTTGCCAATTTTTTGTATGCTTTTTTAAAAGCTGGCATTTGCCTTATTTGAATCTCACTCACTTTCGTCTTCAAAATAAAATGGTTCTGCCAATGATTTATCCTGTAGTTTAGAAAGAAGCACATCTCTTATAAACTCAACAGGCAAATCAGGATTATCTAAAGCACATTTCCCTAGTTTAGCCCAATACTCTATTTGGTTGGGAATAGAGCGAAATTCAGCTGATGCAACCTTCTTCGCATCATTATAAATTGATTCATTAATTCTAATTGGGATACCCATTTCAACCACCATTGTAATATTAAGCAACTATTGTTTTAATATGCTACATTTGTAGTTTAGCATGTTTTATACAATATGCAATATTATGATTGTTTTTATGACAGCAATT
>NZ_CALMPD010000133.1 GCF_937871865.1 uncultured Legionella sp. | reverse complement strand
TTAGGCGGTCCCATTAACTGCTGATCGATGGTCCCTTTAGAATGCTGAATGACACCTATATCTGTTTTGAATATATTAGCCATTTCAACTATGTTGTTATATTTTGTAGTTTGATATTATTGGCGTTGATTCAATCATTATATAATTCGGCTTTGCCTGCATTTATGGTTTCATTGTTTCCAGCGATTCATCGAGGTAAGGCTTTAGCTATATCTTATAATATCAGTCTATCCATTTTTGGTGGGTTAATGCCCTATATCATATTAAGCCATAAAAATTTTATAAATCCGGGAAGCGTTATTAGTATTTGTGCACTATTAACATTGATTGTATTACGTTTTGTGAGGGAGTGACCATGGTTGTATACGAAGTGAATCTGTCTATTGATAATGATATATATAACGAATATAAGGGCTGGTTAGATGAGCATATTCAAGAGATGCTTAAATTTCCCGGATTTATAAATGCCACGGTGATGCACCAAGCACTGGACGGTGATAGCTCTGATACTCAAAAACATTTAACTGTTCAATATCAAATTGAAAGTGTTGAGGATTTGAAAAATTATTTTGAAGAGCATGCACCAAAGATGAGAGGGGATGGAGTAAATCGATTTAAGGGGAGGTTTTCCGCCACTCGTCGAACATTTGAAGTGGAGTGTGTTATGACTGCCAGCAAATACGTGAATCACGTATAAATTTATTGATAAATACTTGTTATTGGTATATTCTGGTGTTGTTTGATGATGTTACACCAAAATATACGGAGGTATTTATTGTGGAGAAGAGAGTTTTTAAAGAAGCTGAAGCTGCTAACTATATATGCATGAGCCGTTCTTTTCTTTCTCAAGACAGGGTAAATGGGACTTTAGCCAATAGAACTCCAGGCCCTAAATATATAAAAATTGGACGCTCGATACGCTATTTGAAGGATGACCTTGATTCATGGTTGGAACAGCACAGAAAGTTTGGTTAGTACCATTAAAATACCTGCTCATTGAGTTAGTGCAATAATCCCTTTGCGCTAACTCATACAATTAATTTGATTCTTATATTTTCAATTGTTTCGGTAAATGTTCTTTTTTAAATTAATATGAATATAATTATAATTGGCCTACACAAATCTGATACAATTAAGGGCTAGGATTACTCTAGAGCATTGTAATGACTACGAAAAATAATCTGGTTGCTCACTCATTGGAAGAAAGTATTCTTGGTACACATCCAAGTGATGGCTTATTCGGATGCCATACAATTGCAAGTGAGGGGTATACTCAATCAAATGTACTTCACAGAGCACTAAATATGGAGGAAGCTAATAGTAGTCAAATGGTTGCCCAATTAAGACCTGCCTTAATAAAACACCATGCCGATGAAGACAAGATTTCTCGCATTAAGCAACAGTTAGAGAGGCTTGGTTATGATTATTCAAAACTCTCTCTTAGCCCATTTCCAACAAAGGATAAAACTCGGAAGGGCAATTTAGCTGAAATTTTTTTAGCCGAGTATATTACAGCATCTACAGATTTTGACCTCCCAATTTATCGTTTACGCTTTAATCCTAATATTGAGCAATCAATGAAGGGAGACGATCTCCTTGCGTTCGACTTTAGCAAAAATCCCGTAAAGATAATTGTTGGAGAAGCTAAATTTCGTTCTAAACCAGATAAAACTGCCGTTCAAGAGATGATCAGTGCATTGGGATCGTCAAATCATGCAGGGATACCTGCATCAATACAATTTATAGCTAACCGCTTATTTGAAATAGGAAGAGCTGAACTTGGCCAACAAGTTGAAGATTGTGCTGAAGGAATAGTAAATGGCAAACATGACATAATGTATGTAGGATTTATGATGAGCAGCAACAATTGTAAAAACCATGTTGATAAACATACTGAGTCCTTATTGCAAAATCTAGCGGTATTATCTTTTTCATTACGAAATTTAAATCAGTTTTATGAAGACTGTTTTATACAACTTGAGGAGGAAGCTTTTGGCCCTCCCAAATGAAGTTTCATTGAATGTATTGAAAGCACATGATACAAAATGGATTCGCAATCTTTTTGCACAGTCCAGTGCAAGTTATGTTTTGCAGGAGGTTAATGAAAACCACAATAATTTTCCACAATTTGATCCACTACTAGGGGAGAAAGTTACTACCTCTGCCTATGCTATTCTTGCTGCTGGAATCAGCTTACATGAAATACAACCCTCATTACAATCAGCTGCTGCCATAAAGGAGGCCGCATCACTTTTAACTAACATTCATAGTTCTCAAGGTAAAGCAGAGCAGGTTAGTAGTCATCATATTTTAATTGCTGCGATGGCTTTTTATTCGTGTGGTGAATACTCACGCTCTTTTATAACTATATCCTCGGCTAAATTTACATCCATTACAGCTATAATGATAAGTTTGTTTTTAAGGCGAGATAGGAATGAGTTGATATCCTTTCTTAATAAAGTATTTTTTGCTAAAAAAGAGGAAATTACCTGTATTTCAATGGTATGTGAACCAGCTGTTGAATTAGCTGTAGCCCAAGCACTATCCCAAGTACTTTTATTTCAGATCACAGGAGATAATCATTATCTTGATTCGGCATTAAATGCAATTGATGCGGGAATGAATATAGCTGCTGAATTGATGTCACCTACACTTTGGTGGATTGCTCGCTTGTTGAAGCTTATGCTGAGAAATTTGGGGAATGGATCTCTTTGGAAGTGTCTTCCACCATTCTTCCAGGATGCTCCATATATACTTCGACAATATATTCAACTGTCTGCATTTTTACCAAAGCCATTAGTTGAATTGTGGCATTCACAAATAACAGCTCTTCCTATCGTTCTTGATCTGGATAGATCTGGTGCTGTAGTTAATATGCGGACAAGTTCTGGTAAAACACGAATTGCTGAATTAGCTATACTTCAAACTCTTGCACTTAATCCACAAGCAAAAATACTATATATCGCACCTTACAGATCTCTTGCATTAGAAATTGAACAATCCTTGTGCCAGATTTTTGATTTGTTAGGATTCCATGTTTCACATTTATACGGAGGCTTTAGATTTAGCTCAGCTGATAAACGTCTTGCTAATGATGCGTCAATTACAATTGCAACTCCTGAAAAAACTAGAGCTATAGTTCGTACCTTTCCAGAATTATTAGAAGAATTTAAACTTATTATTGTCGATGAAGGTCATTTAATCGGTGTTGATTCACGCCTAGTAAAAAATGAAATTTTTTTAGATCACCTCAGAGTTGTAGCTCATTCCATTGGGGCAAAGATGCTTCTTCTTTCTGCAGTACTACCAAATCCAGCTGATTTAGCTAAATGGGTTACTGAGTCTCCAACCAATGTAGCAAAATCCGAATGGAAACCGTCTGCTGAGCGTTTTGGACTTCTCCTATGGGATGGGAGTCGAGTGAAAATAGAGTGGAAAGGGGAGTTTGAATGCTTTAATCCTAATTTCGTGGAGTCAAGTCCTATTAATTTTAAAGGACGTCGTAATCCTTTTCCTAATAATAAGAACGAAGCTATTGCTGCTACAGCGATTCGTCTTTCAACTATTGGTCCTGTAATGATTTTCTGTGGCAGGACAGATAGTGTTTCAGTTATGGCTAATTCAGTTTTAATTGGATTAGGGACAAATCCTAATGTTCATCCTTGGCCTCAGCACTTTTGGGATGTATTTGCATCTTCATGCCAGGAAGAGTTAGGTTTAAATACTATTGAGTTTAAGGCCGCAAGATTAGGTATCATCTGTCATAGCAACAAACTACCTCCTCTAGTTCGTATGGCAACGGAAAGGCTGATGAGATCTATACCACCCAAGATAATCATCGCAACAAGTACATTAGCCCAAGGTGTAAACATTGGTATATCAAGTGTAATCATTGCTTCACCTTACATTGGACAAAACGCGATTAATCATAGTGATTTTTGGAATATATGTGGGCGTGCAGGTAGAGCTTTTGTCGATAATGAGGGAAAAATTCTTTATACAATAGATGAGACGGATAAACCCAGAAAAATTCAAAATAATAAAAAAATGGCTGAAGCCTACTTCAATATGGTTAATTACGAATCAGTTCGCTCTGGTCTGCTTTCATGCATGATAAATATCAGAAAAATAGCTAGTTCGG
>NZ_CALMPD010000132.1 GCF_937871865.1 uncultured Legionella sp. | reverse complement strand
CATCGCGTTATTCCTGTAAATAAATTACAGTTTAGCTCAAAGTTAAATTGACGCTGCCGCTCCATGGTATTCAACAAATGTCACTGATTTCTTAACGTTATATTCATCTAATCCTGCTTGTCGTTAATTACGGTTACTATCTAATATTACCTTTATAGACTATTCTTTTCACTAATTCTGCCAAACATTGAACGTGAGGTGAAAAAAACATGGTTTCATGGGTTCCAGACACTAAATGCACGTCCAGTTGGCCGTGAATGGCCTTTTTCCACCCATTATCATGCGAATCAACCTCTGCAAATTGTGGCCATAAATCGTTAGCCTTGAACAGGATTACATCGGTATCTATAAAGGATGGTTTATAATGAAGCAATAAATTCCTTCTATATTCTTCTAAAGCAGATAAACGTAAACACTCCTCTGCAGACACGTCTGCCATTTTATGGGTAAGCATGTCTAATGTATTGTGTTGCATCAAAGAGGACGGATAGTGTAACCACCCATCAAACATGCCTAAAAATTCTATATTCATTTTTCGCGATTCCATTTGATGCGCCATAGCATAAGCTAAATTGGCACCAAAGGATGCGCCGCCAAGGTAAATCTTTTTACCAGAATAATGGCGAATAATGCATTCAACATAATAGGAAGCCATTTCTTCAAGTGAAGAAAATGTAATGTTGGAATCATTGATACTGGGATCTTCAATTCCATATACCGTTAAACTACCTTGCAACTCCTGTGCTAGTTGTTGATACCAAAATACGCTGCCCCCAATTGGATGAACCAGAAAAAGCGGTACTTCATGTGTTCCAGAAGACAACTGAATAATGGGCGATTTATTTTGTGTTTCAGATTGAGTCACATTAGCATTTTTTTCTTCGCGTACCCTTTGCTCCAGATACAAAGCCAATGAGCGAACCGTTGGAAACTGAAACAATAAGGATAAATGAATTTCGGTAGAAATTTGTTTCTTTAATTGCGCTATAATATGTAACGCAGTTAATGAATCACCACTTATTGAAAAAAAGTCATCATCAAGATGGATGTCTTTCATGTGAAATGATTCTTTCCAGCATTCAATACATACTCGCTCCATTTCAGTCATTAAGGTATCATTCTGAACAGGCTCATAAGACAGTACCCGACCGGATTGCTTTTCAAGTACATCAAAATTAATCTTTTCATTTTCCTTAAGTGGAATAAAGTCAAGCAAACAATATTCTTTAGGGTGCATGTAGGATGGTAAATAGTCCATTAAAAAGTGCTTCAACTGTTTCACAGTAAGCGATTTATTTTCGGTTACCAGATAGGCTCGCAATACTTTATTATGTGTTTTTTCATTGCGGATCACCACAACCGCTTGAGAGATAAGCTCATGCTTCATCAATACAGATTCTATTGCAGCCAACTCCACCCGATATCCATGCAATTTAACCTGGTGATCGTTGCGTCCAAAAAACTGCACCACGCCATCAGGCAGCCAACTCACTAAATCCCCTGTTTTATATAACCTGTCCTTGCCATTAAAGGACACGTCAATAAATTTTTTGCAGGTCAAGTCGGGTTTATTGAGATACCCTAAAGATACCTGATCCCCTCCAACACATAACTCCCCTTTCATACCTATAGGACATAAATTCATAAATTTATCCACAACATAGCATGAACTGTTGTAGGCTGGTCGTCCAATGGGAACCACAGCACCACGCAATGGCTCACTCGATGGCACACCGTATGAAGTCACCGAAACGGTTGTTTCTGTTGGTCCATATTCATTCACTACCTTACAATCAGGACATAAACTCATCCATTGCCTGACCTCTTCCGTATGAACCGCATCTGCTCCAAGCATTAAATAGTTCAAATGATGAAGTGTCTTTATTTCCTCTGGATGCTGTAACAAAAGCTCTAAATACCCTGGTGTTAATTCAGCATGGGTTATTTGATGTTGTCGCAAATGCCTAAAATATAATTTGGGATTCATCTTCTGATAATCGGAACACACAGCTAAAGATCCGCCATACAGTAAGGGTGCTAAAGTACAGGGAATTGATAAATCAAATGCAATGGAAGAGGAAAAATCAATGATTGAATGGTGATTAAAATCTGTTGTTTGAGTAAACCAGTGGCAGTAATTAATAACATTTTGATGAGATATCATCACACCTTTAGGTGTGCCGGTTGTGCCAGAGGTAAACATGTAATAGGCAATAGAGTCCTTTTCTATGGGAAGCACATCGATGAGCGGTATATTCTCGGTAGATCCTCTGGATATAAGATCGGATACCAGGCAAATCTTAATTGTTTCATTCTGTTGAAAATGAGCGTTTAATATTTTAGCTGATTCTTCGTTACTAAAAATGCAGTTAATTTTTGCTTCTTTTAAAATCAGATCGATTTTTTTAAATGGATATTTTCTGTCTAAAGGAACATAAATACACCCTGCCCTTAAAATTCCAAGAATTACAGGAAGCATCTCTTTGGAACGCTCCATATAAATCCCCAAAGGAGTCTGTGGGAGAATATTCAAAGATTTTATAAAACTTGCGACAGTTTCAGCCCAACTCCATAAAGTAGAATAAGTGATTACCTCCTCTTCTGAGTATATGGCTGGAGCATTAGGCCTTATCTTCACCTGGTCTTGAAACATGGCGTATATTGAGTGCGAAGGCAATGGGTGTTCCTCGCCTAATCCCCATGAATACAGTAGTTGGCGCTCACTAGGCGTAATCATTTCAAATTCATTTAAGTGACATTTCGGATTTTCTGCAATGACACGAAGAATTTTTGAGAGATGTTCCAGCGCATTGTGTACCAGGGGTTGTAACCCTCCCTTTTGATAGTTCAAATCTATTTTATGAAAAAGTGTCAGCTCCGCTGTTTGTTCATTCAATTCAAAATGTAATATGGAGCATTCAGGGTTTATTTGAGCATTATCTTGAGATACCCTAAATGTTATTATAGGTTCAAGAGATAGCCCTTCAAGAGCGGGATAACGAACGAATAAATCAGATAGATAAGGTGCTTTTTGGCTCAATGAATCCATCTTATGGTTTACAGCGGTCATCACCTCTTCAAAGGTATGGTCTGCATTGAGTTCAACCAAAAACGGAAGGCTGCCTCCAAATAAATCGCTCGCTGCGGATGAATTGATGAATTGAGGTGATTTTATTAAACAACAGGTATGGTGTTCGTAATCGTTGAGCCGATACAAATAGACTAATACAGCGGTAATAAAAGTAATGCACAATACTTCTTCTTTAATGCCTTTTAAAGAAATACCGCCAACCTTCGTCATTTTTTGCTTTGTTGCATAGGCACGTTCTGAAAAAAGAGTGTGCTCCACAACCTGTGCGAATTCGTTTACCCAATACGATTCATGCGTCAGCGATTGACTGTAATGATGGCTGAGCTCTTGTAATTCGTGCGAGGGAAAACAAGTCAATTGCACGCCAACTTGCATCCCATATTCTTTTGCACATTCCAAAGGCATCATTGTTTTTCCCGAAGGAGCACGACATTCCTTTATTAATATCGTACCACAGGCGGTCGCCATCTCCATTCCATGTTCATGAAGGGCAACCAGTTCACCTGGTTTGGCCTTGGTGGGTAATGAATTAGCTGGCTCCATAGAAGTAATAACCAAAAAAGTAGTTCCCGTAATCAATTTGAGCGTCCCTACATGATTGGGATAATGGCCATGTGCTAATGCTCGAAACAGGCGATAGATGGATTCGGCTGTTGTATTCCAATCAATAAAACCCAATTGAGGAATTACTTCATTTTTACCAAAATAACTACGTCTCTCCTCCGATTGCCTCCAGAACTGTAACTGATTGGATTCCAGATTATCTAAAAGAGTGTTAAACCCTATAATAGCCTCTTCGAAACACCTTAAATTTAAACTCAACGCCGTTTCATTTTCTGAAGGAAAAGACTTTTGGTACACGATATCGCCTGTATCAATTCCCTTACTCATGAGATGCCAGGTGATGCCATGCTTAGGCTCATTATTGAAGATAGACCAGGTTGTTGCATTTAAACCAGCATAAGCAGGTAGCAAAGAATCATGGTAATTAAAGGCAAATTGACTCACTCTTTGAAGATGCCTTGATTTTAAAATATGGCCATTCACAATACTGAATAGATAATCAACGGAATCTTGTTCTTCAAAGACATCATATTGAGCAAGTGACATACAAGGGATTTTATGCCTCTCGCACCATAATTGAATGGCTTCAAATGAGGATATCACAATCTTGATGGTGTATAGTCTTTGAACCAGTATTGTGGCACATTCGATTAATAGATTATCATCACCAATCAAAATGCACATGTTGTTTTCCATGACAGCCCCTGTTTTAGACTATAATTAAAGCATATTATCAAATTTATAGCCAGTATTTATAATACAAATAAGGACATACGCTATATGGAGCACTCTAAGGATCTGTCGAAATTTAATACTTCTTTCCTGGATTTTTTTGCTAATCAAAGTGAAGAATACATTATTATTCTTAATGAAAGACTGCTCATCATATACATTAATGATGAAGCGAAGAACAACCTGCTGCAGGAATCAACCGAAACCATAGGGCACTCTTTTAATCAGTTATGCCAACAGAACCAGCTTGAAGAAGGCCTATGCCATTTTGTTAAAGAATATATATCTCATCAAGATGAATCCAGTCGTTCCAAATTTTATCAATGCAAATCGCTTACTTGGGAAATTAATAAATTAACCGAAAATCACCAATGTTATTTCCTGATTCAAACCAATAACAAAAAGCAGCTGGGAAAAGAACACACTATTCATAATCTGGAAGCGTTAATAGAAAACATGCCTTGCAACGTATACTGGATGGATAAGAATTGCCTCATGGCAGGATGTAATCAAAACGTGTTAAACATGTTAAATTTATCAAGAGACGAGTTTAATGGAAAAAGCTATGAAGAATTAGCGAAATTATGTCATTGGCCTGAAGGCCTTGCCGAAAAATTAAAAAATGATGACATTAAGGTAATGAGCTCGGGACGTGCCATTTACGGTATAGAAGCCCCCCCCCTATTCCTGGAACCAATAATCATGTATTTCATTTTTTGACCAGCAGAGTCCCACTATTTGATAAGAATGGAATAATTTCTGGTGTTGCAGGAATATCTACCGATATTTCTGAATTATTACTGGAAAAAGAAAAAGCAGAAGTAGCCAATCGAGCCAAAACCGAATTTCTCGAAAACATGCGCCACGACATCCGAACTCCTTTAACAGGAATTGTAGGATTCGCTGATTTACTCAAGATGGAATCCGATAACCCACTGATTAAAGAGTATTCTGAAAATTTAGTAGCCTCCAGTCATGCCCTCCTTGATCTCCTTGATGAGGTACTTGAAGCAATACCAGTAAGTTCAGGCGAAATTCCTAAGTTGAAGAAAAAATTTAATTTGAGACATGCCTTAAATCATGTGATTGAATTAAATCGAGCTAAAGCAGCCCAGAAAAAATTGGCTCTTAGCCTTCAATTTGATGAAAAAATTCCACATTACGTCATAGGAGATAAAGTACGACTTCATCGTGTGGCACTAGAGCTGGTAGCCAACGCTCTGAATTTTACTGATTCTGGCCATGTCACCTTATCAGCCTTTCTTGCTAAACGTCATCAACGAGAATTGATTATAAAATTTGTCATTGAAGATTCGGGAATTGGTATACCTAAAGACAAACAACAGGAAATCTATGTGCAATTCAAACGTCTTACCCCATCCTATCAAGGTATCTATAAAGGCGCGGGTTTAGGCCTTGCAGTGGTCAAACAGTTTATTGATGAATTAGGCGGTGAAATTTATGTAGAAAGTGAATCAAGAAAAGGTTCTCGTTTTACTTGTGTTATCCCGCTACAAGAACCACTTTTGGAAGATGATTTAGGTATTAATGATGAGCTCGAGGAGCTTTTGGATTCCCCTTATGAAAAAACCTATGCTCAAGAAATAAAGCCTGTTTGCCTGGATACCCAAGGTCAACTTCATCATGTTCTTGTGGTTGAAGATAATCCCATCGCCCAAATTGTCGCAAAATCCATTCTATCTAAATTAAATTGTGCTGCAGACATCGCTGAAACGGGAAAAAAGGCAGTAGAGTCATGGAAAAGTCATCACTACGATTTGATTTTTATGGACATTGGATTACCCGATATGGATGGGTATGAGGTGACACACCTCATAAGGGTTCATGAATTAGCGAAGAAAACCCATACACCAATTATTGCATTGACTGCACATGCTGGTGATGAAAATAAAAAGCGATGTATTGATGCAGGCATGAATGCAGTAATTACGAAACCACTGACAGCCGTAAATTGCACTGACATACTCGAGGCATTTATCCCCGGGAAAAGCAAGGAATCTGTACGCCAGAATACTTTAATAACTACCACTGAGTTACCAGAACAAACTGAGGCATTATTTGACCTATCCACTTATCCTATCTTAAACGAAGAAGAAGGTATTAAAACTACGGGTAATAAAACCACTTTACAACAAATGCTCTCCCTTATGATACAAGATACACTCCCTAAAGATGTACAACTAATGAAAGAAGCCCATAACCATTTGGATTGGGATAAAACACAACAATTAGCGCATAAAATAAAAGGTGGGGCAGTCTATATAGGGACAGTGCAACTCAAAATGGCATGCCAATACCTTGAACGCTACTATAAATCGGGGCAGCGAGATCAATTAGAGCCTCTTTATCAACAGGCATTAATCGTAATTGACCAAACATTCAAAGAAATTGAGGACTATTTAAAAAAATAGAACAACTAATACCCCTTCCTTTATGAAACCATACAAACCTTATTATTTCCAGAATAAATGCTAAAAAGCTACTCATCTTTCTATAACAAAAGGCATTAGGAATCAATTGATGTCTGCTCTTTCTCCTTCTTTAATTGTTCCTGTTTTCTTAAATAAATTTTCTGCCTGTTTACAGTCACCTGTTTAGGCGCATCAATTCCCAGTTTGAAATGTCCAGGTTCATGGGTTTTAAAAGGGGTAATCACCACCTTTTGATTGTTCTCCAACGTAATAATTAACTCAGATTCAAAAGCTACTGTTCTTATTTCCATATTGATTTACTCGTTTTAGTTCAAAATAATTGCAAAAAAAACACCGGTTATACTACAGCAACCATCGGAGTCCTATGGGTGGGTGCAGAAAAAAATGAAGGTTCATTTTTTATTGCATAAAACCCATTAATGCTTGGCTTAACATCGTTCGCATAAAGGGCTCAATAATCGGGTAGAAAATGCCCATCAGCCCACGC
>NZ_CALMPD010000131.1 GCF_937871865.1 uncultured Legionella sp. | reverse complement strand
CTTTAGCTAGCGCTAAGGCATGCGATGGTTTTTTACAATCACATTTTACCCAGGGGAGTAATAGCTCACGCATCGCAAAAAAGGGTACTGTTCAAATGCTTCGGCCCGAAGTTGTCTGTTTGGCTGAAAAAAAATGTGCGAAATGGCTTGCACTATCTCAGACCCCCAATCAAAGCATGTGTGATGATTACGCGTACGATAGTGCTATGACGTGGTGGTGGGGCAACGATCACAGTCAATATGCAAAAAGTTTATTTAAACTTACTCAAAGTGAGCGATACGGAAAGCAGATATTTGTACATTTCAATGTTTAGTTTTTTTAATTGAAGATTCTGAAAAATGCAATACAGTTTGCATGTCAATAAATCAAACCCAATAATAGGGGTAAGTATGCTCCAAGTGCTGCTGGCTAACATTTCATTCAAACCGAAGCCGCCTCACTGCGTGACTTAACTCAACATTAGGGTTTATTAGATGCCCGATGAAACTCTTTACGATCCTGCGCTTCAAACCATGACGCGCACCGTTCATTTACTTGCTTCGCGAGTACCTGCGCCGCGGAAGGTTTCGCACAAGGACTCGTTTGTGTTTCGACATATCGAACGTTCGATTCATCAAGCCATCGTTCAAAAGCTGGCACGAATCGTTTCCACGTTGGCGGCAGCTCACTTATTGATGACGCATGGTTTCGTCCAAGAGCAGGCAGCGCTTCAGAGAATACTTGACGAGCTGCATGAGGACGTAAGGTTTCTGAGCCTTGCAATAATTAACGGTGAAGTTACGCCATTGCATCGGGATTATCTTGCTTCATTTTTTGAAGAGGAGTTTGACGAGGACACGGCGCTTGAGTCCACCCAGAAAAGACCGATGATTCCTCGAAGGAAGATCCAAGCATATATTGCGCGTAGCGAATCCCCTGAATTTGACCCTAGTACAGGTACTGAACTGGCACGGACGGTTACCAAGATGTATTCTGGGTTTGTCCATGCGGCTTCACCTCAAATCATGGACATGTACTTGGGTAACCCGCCTCATTTCCATCTTAACGGAGTGCTAGGCACGGAGCGGCACGATGAGTACAGAGAGGATCTTTGGAACTACTTTTATCGCAGTGTCCTCGCATTTGGATTTGCGACCAAGGCATTTGGCGACCAACAGATCTTTAATGAATTTACGAATTTTTTGAACGAGTTTGAGCGCTTAAATGGGAAAACATATATACCAAACGCAGGTTAAAACCTAGGCTGACTCAAACTTTGGTAGATCGAGCGCAACATGAATTTCTGGTCCACCAGAGGCGGAGGAGCGGTGGCCATATTTGGGTAGTGTGCTAGGGTTGAAGTGCAATGCTGCTTAGCAAGTAAACGTGATTTATTTTGAAAGGCAAGGGCGTAGAGATATGAGCGATGAATGGAAAGCGCTTAGGGTGATTCACTCCAAGGGCGGAGTCCGAATAGTGAATGAATACGATCCGACTGTCAAAATAATTCCACGCACACTCAACGAAAAAACGGCAACATTTGAAACTCCAACCTATGGTGCTCTTTTTGACAGGTGCGAAAAAGTTGGCCTACCAGTCTTAGGTGTCGAATTTTTTACCTATGCTGGTCACTTTAATGGAGAGGATATTCCTGAATGGAGAACGTTCTATACATCCCGTAATAACGTTTGGGGGAATGAAGAGGGAGCTCAACTTTGGAGCAATATCGGCACTGGTGCTTACAAGGAAAAAAACGGTAGGTTATGGGATGTTGGTAGCAGAATATCGCATCAACTCCGCGTGTGTAGTAGGAGGCTGAAAGAATTATCGGACAGCTATCATTCTCAGCTATGTTCAGTCGTTGGGAAGCAGGATTTCGCGACGAATAAGAGATTTATGAATGGCTACACTTGGCTTTGCTATTTGTCTGTTCAGTCTTTCTTAGTGGACATATGTATTCTTAGGGATTATTTGGCGGAATACGCCGCAAACTTTGTCTTTGAGGTGAGCAATGATAGTCAAAAAAGTAGCATTACAACTTTGTCGGGACTGAGGAAATATGTTTTAAGAAACTTAAATGGCGAAGATGCTATTGCTGAGGAGCTTAATGAAATTACAGAGGGTGATGGTTGGTTGAAAATGTTAGGAGCATATCGGGATTTAATTGTTCATTCAGCGCCTTTAGTACAAGCGGAAAGAAGATTGTTCGCCATCATAAAAACAATAGAAATTCCCGGTGGGCAACTGCCGTGCATTTCTTGCCCCATGCCGAAAAATCCTCAAGAAATATTTGTATCTAGGGCAAATGGTAGTATGTTTGAGAATTTCGAAGAGCAATTTAATAGGTACACGGGTATTGGTGAGGGGGAGGCCGATTATATCGATGGACTTGAATATTGCCATAAAGCATTGGGGATGATTTCTGATTTGGCGAATAAGCTCGCGTTGAGATCGCCAGTCAAACCTCAAATGATGGTCTTCGATAGCACTAATATAATTGGTGAAGTTAAGGTTTCCCGAGCTTGATGCATATAAATCGACTAACTCAGCCCCGGTTTTTGAAAGATGAAGATCGGGCTCAGGGAGAAAACCTATGGTTAGTGTTCTAACTCGGGTCCCTTCTGACATCTATTGCTAAATGCGTTAGATTTCTATTCGCCGCCATCGCTTTCTACCACAAGCAGCTACTTAATCATCGCTATCATGTCAATAATTCAAAAATGGTCAGACTCAAAAAAATGGGATGATAACTGGACCGTTGAACAAGAGATCGGTGGCGGCGGGCAAGCGACAACCAAGCTGGTCAAACACAAAGAGAATGGAACGTTTGCGTTTCTCAAGATACTCAATCGACAAACCGATTCAGAGCGGCGTGCCCGATTTTTTCGGGAGGCAAGCGCTTATGCGACGGCAAATCATGACGGCATTCCAAAGCTTGTCGAGAGCAATGCTCACTATCACGAAGATTCGAACTATAAAATCTATTTACTCACGGAGTTTGTGGCCGGTCCAACGCTCTCGAAATACCTTGAGTGTAGCGGGGCGGTCAACTTTGTCAGTGCCGCCACGATCCTAAAGGCGCTTGCCGACACAGTGCAGTACTGCCACGAGAACGAGTGGATCCACCGCGATATCAAGCCAGATAACATCATCCTTAGGGAGTCAAAATTCGAAGCGCCAATTTTGCTTGATTTTGGCATTGCATATAAAGACGGTGTAGTGGATAGTTTTTCAACTGACCCGTCGCAGGAGCTGGGGAACCGCTTTCTTCGACTGCCGGAAATGAGTATAGGAAGTACGGCAAAACAGGATCATAGGACGGATATTTCATTCTTAGGCGGTATCTTGTATTACCTAATGACGACACAAACGCCATCCGTCCTCACCGATCATAACGGGCGAATGCCGCACCAGCGTGCGTTGAGCGCAGGACAGTTAAAGAGCGCATTCAGGGGGCCGCCTACGGCACTGTTGAATTTTTTTGACCATGTGTTTTCGCAAAAGCTTTCTGGACGGTTCGTTAGTGCTAAGGAAATGAAAAGTGCGTTGATCAAATTAATTAATATGCATGAGAACTACCAGCCTGACGATAAGGAGCCAAGCATCGACGATGTGCTTGCCGCAATAAACACTAAGGTGGGACGAGACCTAGCAAAGAACAAGACACTCTACGATAGAGCAATGGATCGGATTAAACTCGTTCACAGCAATATTTTGCTGAAGGTCCAGCCCACTTATACGTCATATCAAACTGGGTATGTCAACCATGTCGACGGCCTTCGCAACGACCTCGGTTTCACGTATTTTGCCACTCTCGACCATAAATTTGTCCCTCAGTTTCTAATACAGATATTGGGGGACGAACTCGTTGTTATGGCTGACGGTATCACCATATACCGGACGTTAGCCGACGAACCTGTTTTCTCGAAAGAACTCGATACAGCCGTCCAAAGGATATATCTTGGCGGACTTAAGACGCTGGCCGACAATCCGCCTTATTGAAAATAGTCTGTTGTATGGCCTTTTGCCATTTATCTTTGACAGACTTATCGAACTCCCATCGGTAAGTGCGAATTTCTAAATCTTTATGTCCCGCTCAAACTATGAGCATGACAGAAACTACCGCCAACCAACTCCTGCAGTTTGCGTTATGTCTCGCTCATCGTAAGCGTCTGATACACCGAGCGAAGAGCTTGTACGCTTGGTTGGTTCATGTCTATTTGGACTCTCAGAGAACACTGCATTAATAGGTAAGTTCTGCTCGGCAAAGGTGAGTATTTACGGGATTAAAGGTGAGACTTTACGGGATAAAAATCAATAAATTCAAATACTTGCGTGTTTCATTTTAACCACGGCTTTTGTTTTTATATGTCGTTTTTATATGTTTTCGCTTGCGCGCGCTACCCGCTGCTTGATAGTCTATAAGCATGCGTTGAGAAAATATTCTTGGCGTCCCCTAATCGGAATTCGAGGCACTTCATGAATCGCAATTGGCACAATTCGATTAACGTCATGACGACCACCGCTACCACGGTGAGAGCGCTCATGCGCGCGAGGATCTGACGCTTTTATCTATTCGGTACATCGTCAAGAAGCCTCGCTCCAAGCGGGGCTTCTTGCATTAATGGCTTGGCCCAATATAAACAGTGACGGAGTATTCCATGAAATGCCTTTCTATTTTGCTGAGTTGGCGAACACCGCCGCCATAGCGCTTTTCCAGACCGCCCGATAGCGGCTGCTTGTCCCATACCTTTTTCATTTTTACATCGGAGAACATCATGACCGAGGACCGCGCTCGTCTGAA
>NZ_CALMPD010000130.1 GCF_937871865.1 uncultured Legionella sp. | reverse complement strand
TTCAGTTAGTGGTTATAATGCGAATTCATTTCTATGGTTAAGTGGTTGTTGTGCACATAGTATTACGATACTTATTATTTTTTACTTTTTGGGCTATGCAAGGGTGTCAACATCCAGACGCTAATCAAGAACCCGAAAGTAAAAAACCAGATCTTAATAAAGCCGCCACTTATAACGTGCAACTGGGGCTGGGTTATTTAAAACAAGGTGACAGACCAAGAGCAAAAAAGAAGTTACTTAGCGCCATAGAGCAAGAGCCAAATTCGGCTGATGTGAATGCAGCCATGGCTTATTATTTTGAACAGACTAATGAACTTGCTGAAGCAAAAAAATATTATTTAAAAGCAATCTCGCTGTCTTCAGAGAGCGGTGCTCAACTTAATAACTACGGTACATTTTTATGCCGTCAGGGTGATTATAAAAAAGCGGAAGGTTATTTTCTCAAAGCAGTAAAAGATGTGCGGTATGTCAATACATCAGCTGCTTATGAAAATGCAGGGCTTTGTGCGTTGGCAATTCCTGAAAATGACAAAGCGAAACTTTATTTTACCAATGCTTTGGCTCAAGATCCCTCAAGACGGGAATCATTATATGAATTAGTTAAGTTGGAGAGTAAAATAGGGAATGAAGCTAAAGCTTATTCTTTATTGCAAGAACACCCTGATTTAGTATTAAATGACAGAATTTTTTTATCTTTAGCTAAAGATATAGCCAATAAAGCAGGTAAATACCTTGAAGCTGCGGAATATGAACGTAATTTCAGGAAAATGGAACTAACTGCTGATAATAGTGGAGTAAACGATGAATACAACAACCACAATGGATGATGCTAATAGTATCGATATTGATAATCCCGGTACGCAACTTTCAAATTTGCGTCAACAAAAAGGCTATACAATTGAGTATGTTGCCAGCAAATTACACTTAAGAGTTCGAATCATTGAATTGATTGAAGCAGGCGATTTTAAATTATTGCCAGAACCTGTTTTTGTTAAAGGTTATTTGCGGGCGTACTCAAAACTACTTGGTGTATCACCTGATCCTTTTCTCGCTATCTTTAATAATCAATATCATGTTGAGAAAAAGCCAGAACGAGCATTATGGCAAAGTAAACGCGAATCACACAAAGCAGAATCTATCATTCGATTGGTTACTGTGTTATTTGCGGTAGGAGTTTTGGTAGCAGTCGGGATCTGGTGGCAAAAAAATAAAGATTCTCAGCCTGGATTTTCTGCTAAAGAAAGCACGACGAATCTTTCTTTGAATGACAATACTAATGAACTCAAATTAACGGATCTTTCTAAAATGCAGTCGTTACTGACTCCCAGCGTACAGATGACACCTTTGGAGAAAGAAGGTGTCTGAAAGAATTCAAGCAATACGTGGCATGAATGATGTTCTGCCAGACAGAACATCAATATGGCGTCATATCGAAAATAAATTTATAGATTGCCTTACTCGATATGGGTATCACGAGATACGATTTCCTCTTGTAGAAAGCACCCAGTTGTTTAAGCGTACTATCGGTGAAGTGACTGATATTGTTGAAAAGGAAATGTATACATTCAGCGACTTGAATGGTGATAGTTTAACATTGAGACCAGAAGGTACGGCAGGATGTGTTCGTGCATGTCTGGAGCATGGCTTATTATATAATCAACAACAAAAACTTTGGTACATGGGCCCAATGTTCCGTCATGAGAGACCTCAGAAGGGACGCTACAGACAGTTTACTCAATTCGGTGTTGAGGCATTTGGAATGCCAGGGGCTCATATTGAAGTAGAGTTAATTGCTCTGGCTCGACGAATCTGGCAAGAATTAGGTTTGGTTGATAATGTGCAGCTCCAGGTAAATACTTTAGGTGAGCTCAGTGAGCGCCAAGAGTATAAGAAATTATTAGTTGAATATTTACGTGATAATTTTGATAGCCTTGATGAAGACAGCAAAAGACGTCTGGATAAAAATCCACTGAGAATACTCGACACTAAAAATCCTGATTTACACCAATTGGTTTCTAATGCTCCCAAATTAATCGATACATTGGGCGAACAAAGTAAATTTCATTTTACTTCATTTTGCGCAGGTCTTGATGCTTTAAACATTCCTTATACTATTAATCCAGTACTGGTCAGAGGGCTTGATTATTATGGTCACACTGTCTTTGAATGGGTTACTGATAAATTAGGAAGTCAGGCAACAATTTGTGCCGGTGGTCGATATGACTTATTAGTAGAACAATTGGGCGGTACTCCAACACCTGCAGCAGGTTTTGCCTTAGGTATTGAACGTATCGTTTTACTCATGGAAACTTTAAATTTGTTGGAGCAAAAAAAGCAGCAGCAGTCTGTATTTATTATCGCAACAAATCATGACGCAACAATAAATGGGATGGTTTTAGCTGAACAAATCAGAACAGCCTACCCTTGTGTTGAGGTGCTTACAAATACATCCGGAGGCTCTTTTAAAAGCCAGTTTAAAAAAGCAGACAAAAGCGGAGCTCGTCTGGCTTTAATTTTAGGGGATGATGAAATTGCAAATGTAAGTGTCAGTATAAAAGATTTACGATTAAAGTCGGAGCAAGTTACTGTGAAACAAAGTAACATGATTCAATTTTTGAATGATTATCTTGGATGAGTGCGGGAGAGCAATATGTCAGTGTATATGACTGAAGAAGAACAGCTGGAAGTAATAAAAAAGTGGTGGAAACGTAATGGCAATATCGTAACTGTTGTTATATCCGTTATTCTGCTTTGTGTTGCCGGATATAGATACATGCATTGGAGTCAGGATAAATCTACATTACAGGCATCTGCAGTTTATGAACAAATGATGCTTGCATTTTCAAATCAGGATATTAAATCAGTCAGATCATATGCTAATGAATTAATAAAAAAACACGATCATAGTGTATATTCTGATGTGGCTCATATGACTTTGGCCAAAATTTATGTCAGTAAAAACAAACTTGATAAAGCGCAAAGTGAATTGAAATTTGTTGCTGAAAAGAGTGATATGAATGCTTTGAAACAAATTGCGAAAATTAGAATTGCCCGACTAATGGCTGCTGAAAAATCTTATAATGATGCATTAAAAGAACTAAGTTCTGTTGTTGATGCAACTTATCTTCCTGTTATAAATGAATTGAAAGGTGATATTTATGGCGCAACTGGGAAATATCAGGACGCTATTAATTCTTATCGCCTCGCCATTGATGAAGTGAAAACTAATGGAATGGGTAATTTATTTTTAGAAATGAAAACAAATGAATTGGCAATTAAGAGTCAATCAATGACTGCAGATGATAAAAAAGTTCAGTCTGCATAATGATGTGATGAATGTGAGGTTTGTATTTTATGAAAATTAGATTATTAGTAATACTGCTGTGTAGCGTTATTCAAGGTTGTGCTCAAGTAGATGATTACATGTTAGGTAAGGATAATACTCCAAAGCCCAAAAATCTGGAGGAAATTCAACCTAAAGTTAAGGTGTCGCAAAACTGGACAACAGCTGTTGGTAAACCACGTAAATCAAGCGAATATCTTAAATTAAAGCCAGTTATTCGTGGAGATGTTGTTTACACTGCGGACGCAAGCGGATTAATTCGAGCTGTGAGTAAAAAAGATGGAGCCGTAAAATGGTCTACGCAATTAGGGCACGGCATTTTAAGTGGCCCGACTGTTGCTGATGGGCATGTTGTAGTGAGCACCAATGGTTCTACCCTGGTTTTGCTTAATCAGGCCAATGGTAAAGAGGTATGGCAAACAAAACTAAGTGGTGAGGTTTTAGCACCGCCAGCAGTGTCACATCAGAAAGTCATTGCAAAAACAATTGATGGTAAAGTGTTTGCCTTTGATGCCGTAGACGGGAAACAACTGTGGACCGCTGAACATGGCTCTCCCGGGCTGGTATTAAAAGCCAGTTCTTCTCCGATTATTTTGGGAGAGTTGGTACTCATCGGATTCTCTGATGGGAAATTAGATGCACTTGAATTGCAATCAGGGCGTTTGGTGTGGCAAAGAAGTATTACTTATGCTACCGGCTCAAGTGATGTTGAGCGTTTGATTGATATCGATTCAGATCCTATTGTGCGTGACAACGTGGCTTATTTAGGAAGTTATCAGGGATATATTGGCGCCTTATCTCTTACTGACGGACAATTTATCTGGAAAAAACCAGGTTCAGTCTTTAAGAATATGGTTTTAAGTTCCAATACATTATATTTAACAGACAGTAATGATGTTGTCTGGTCGTTGGATAAACAAACAGGGCATGTAAATTGGAAACAGACTGCACTTAAGGCAAGAAGCCTTACTGAGCCAGTATTAGTTGGTGAAGATATTGTAGTCGGTGATAAAACAGGATATTTACATTTCATAGATTCACAGACTGGTGAACTTATGGCGCGCTCTCAATTATCTGGTGGAGTAAGCACTTCTCCTAGCGTAGCTGGACGGACTTTGTACGTATTAACTGATAATGGACTGCTTAATCAACTGTCTGTGAGTTAACATAATGATTCCTGTGATAGCCCTTGTTGGGCGCCCTAATGTAGGTAAGTCAACGCTGTTCAATCGGCTTACCAAAACACAGGATGCGCTTGTCGCTGATTTTCCTGGTTTGACACGTGATCGACAATACGGTCATGCTCAACATGAAAATAAACCCTATATTGTCGTAGATACTGGTGGTATTGGTGTAGATGATATTGCGGTTGATAGCTTAATGTCCAAGCAATCGGCAATTGCATTAGAAGAAGCTGATGCCGTTCTCTTCCTGGTTGATGGTCGTTCAGGACTTACCGGAATTGATATAAACATTGCCAGCAACCTTAGAAAGCTCAATAAAAAAGTTCATCTGGTTGTAAATAAAACAGAAGGTTTGGATGATGATATTGCCTGTTCGGATTTCCAATCTTTAGGTATCACTGATGTTCATTCAATCTCTGCATCGCATGGAAGTGGAATTCATTCATTAATTCAAACTATTTTATTACCATTTGCCCCGGAAACAGATGAAACGCCACAGGATAATGTCATTAAAATTGCTTTTGCAGGTCGTCCTAATGTAGGAAAATCTACCCTGATTAATCGGATACTGGGGGAAGAGCGGGTTGTTGTTTATGATATGCCGGGAACAACAAGAGACAGTATAGCAATTCCTTTTGAGCGCGATGAACAACATTATGTGCTTATCGATACTGCAGGTATAAGAAGAAAATCCAGAATTGACGAAAAAATTGAAAAATTTTCAGTCATAAAAACTTTACAGGCCATAAAAGAATCAAACGTCTGTCTCCAGCTTTTGGATGCGAAAGAAGGAATCACTGATCAGGATATGAACCTGCTTGGTTTTATTATTGAATCAGGAAAAGCTTTGGTGATTGCGATAAATAAATGGGATGGCCTGGATGAAGAGCATCGCGAACGTGTTAAAGAGGAATTATCCAGACGATTGCATTTTGCCAATTTTGCAAAAATACGGTTTATTTCTGCTTTGCATGGCAGTGGTGTTGGCGGTCTATTTAAAGACATAAAAGAAGCATATGAATCAGCTACCCAATCATTTTCTACCCCGCGATTAACACGATTACTAGAAGATATTAGCACCAGGCATACACCACCTTGTGTTAATGGAAGAAGAATAAAGCTTCGATATGCTCATATTGGTGGACATAACCCACCAGTTGTTGTTATTCATGGTAATCAACTTGATGCCTTACCAGACAGTTATAAACGCTATCTTAACAATGAATTTATAAAACATCTTGGTTTGGTTGGTACTCCTTTAAAAATTGAATTTAAAGGTGGCTCAAATCCGTATTCCGAGAAGAAAAATAAATTATCGCAAAGACAAGTGAATAAGAAAAAACGACTGATGAAACGGGTTAAAAGTAAAAAATAAGGTTCATCTTGCTCTGGCAGAAAATGGATTGAATCCTATGTTCCAGAGCAAGAGTAGTTGATTAAGAATTGACTTTAGGTGTCTCCAGAAAATTATCTATCTCCATATTTAAAAGTTTAAGCATTTCCATATTGCATTGAGTTGCTTTATTAATGGGGGGAATATACAAAGTAGTGAGGCCATTAACGGGCTGTTCTGCCATCATGGAGAGTGGAAAAAAATCCATGCGTGGTTTTTGTTGTGGATATAGAGCGGCCTCATAATAACAAACGCGGTGCTCTTTTTCATAATATTTCAATAGATAATCGCGAAGTACATGCACATGGTGTGTTGTTTCTTGATTATAGGTGGCAATAGCACCCACTTGTAACAATATAAGATGGGAGCGAGGATCAAAGGGCCTGCTGTATATCAAAAAGTCGGTGGCATCTGCGGAATAACAGCCACTATCGCTGGGATCGATGACCAAATCAGCAAATAAACAGTCCATGGACGAAATGGCTGGCAAGATTATTGCATTTCCACCTTGTTCATTAATCTCTCTTGCTGCAGTTATTGCTGGCATATCATAAATGGTTGGGTGACCATAAGAAATAAAACATAAACTACTGTGTTTTTTATATTCTTCTACAATATAGTTGGTAATGGCTTTATAATTATCAATGCGCTTTTCCTGAGCAAAATAAATAGGTTCTAATGATTCACTAATTTTGCTTTCTCTCTCAATCCATTCCTTCAAGTAAGGCTCATTTAACAAATACAACACCTTTTCTGATTGCTTAATGATAACTAATACTTCTTGAGTCAAATGAGCGAGGGATTTAATTCCACTTCCTATTATTATTAACTGAGGCATTCTACGTCCTTGTAAAATATTTGGTTTGATTAACTATTGATTTGGTTGAGTAATTGCGAGCATATTAGGTTGAGCAATAGCAAACTGATTTGGTTGGGCAATTGCTTTCTTATGGGGTTGAGTTTCCAGAATACTCTTCATATCATAACTAAGCTGCATATCATTCCCGATAAAATACTCATTGCCGACCAATTGTTCAAGTTTATTTATGTCATACATAACAATTCTCCGTTTAACTTTAAAAAAATGGTACTCTTTGAGTATAGTAGATATATTGCAGGGATCAATTTTTCTGGTACTTAAAGCATCCTGGCAGCAGTATTAATAAAAACGATGTCTTGAGAATTTTGACCATGGTTTCCTCAGAGAGTCCGAATATTTATTTCTAAGAGATAATAAAATTATCGGTCAAATATTCGCCAAGCCGGTCATTTAATAACCCCCTTAATTATTTATCGTTATAATAACATTTTTATTTTAAGGGTGACAAATATGCAATTTGAAGTTATAGAAAGCGAAGCTGTACGTTATCACGAAGATGAAGACGGTATGACGTGCTACACAAATACCAGGGGTTCAGTAAATTTTCAAGGGATGACTGTAATTGCTGATCATTATAATCAAAAATACTTCTCTAACAGTGAACGTAAAATTGTCTTAACTAAATCTGTAACTGATGCTCAAGAGAAAATTATCGAGTTACTTCGTTCAGATAATGTAATTGTAGGTTTCACTATTCCCTCAAATGATAGTCTTGATTCTCATCCTATTCCTATTATTTTTGAAAAGCATACGAATGGATTAAAAAGTTTATACATAGCTGATAGTGCTGGAGTGAGTACTTTTGACCCAGAACTCAAAGATTTTTGTTTGGAACATGATATTAAACTTTTTGTTAATGCTTATGCAAGACAGGCCGATAATGGATCTTGTCGGTCTGAAGCACTTGCCTATTTAAAAAATGCATTGCAGCAAGATAGCATTGTTGAATCGGTTAAGAGAATGAATACAGAACAGGCATTAACTTACTTTAATCAGGGATTTGAACCGCAAGCATATACTAAAGAACAAATTGAAAAATATCAACTGAATGTATTTTTAGAAAGTCCTGATATGTTGAAAACGGTCCAGTCACGTTCTGCTATTAAAAACAATGGTATAGATGTGAGTGAACCATTACAGAGTACAAAATTAAAAATAAGCTTTCAGGATAAATTGGATCCTTATACTAGAGAAGTGATCTATGTTAAAGGAGACTTTTCTGAGCCGAATCATCCCGAAAAGAAAGCCTTTTGGGAGCGGGATTACTTACGCAATAAAACCAGGCAACATGCTGAGTTAATGAAAAATATTGTCGAAACTACAGATGAAGAGGAGTTGGAGAACATAGAGACACGTGGTTGCTCACTCACTTTAAGGTAGGTTATCGAAATATCGTAAATTAGCTTATTTCTTTCTTAAAAACCATTGGGCAGCAGGCAGATTTGCTGAGGCGATAATAATTAATCACTTCAGCTCATCAGCTGCTTGATGTGAGTATCTTGTTTCTCCATATCCATTGTTTTCAGTTGCACGCGCATCCTGTTTTTACTGCTAGAATAATTTATAGGATCTCTCTACGGATAGTGCAATTGATGAAAAGCAAAGAGAAAGCAACGCTTATTGATTTAGCATTACAAGGTGGCGGGGCACACGGGGCGTACACTTGGGGAGTTCTTGATCGTTTGCTGGAAGATCCTAAGATTTTAATTGAGGGAATTTCCGGAACCTCTGCAGGATCTATGAATGCAGCTGTTTTGGCCAGTGGTTATGCATGTGGTGGGGCGGATGGGGCAAGAGAGGCTTTGTCTTTATTTTGGCAACGTGTCTCTGATGCTGCACGTTTTAGCCCTTTTCAACGAGGACCATTGGATATTCTTAGTGGAAATTGGACCTTGGATCATTCTCCTTTATTTATAGCATTTGACTTGGCTTCTCGTCTGTTTTCTCCTTACGATTTAAATCCAGCAGCACTTAATCCTTTGCGGGATATTCTTGTTGAGAGTATTAATTTCTCCACATTATTTGAATCACCTATTAAGTTATTTATTACGGCAACAAATGTAAAAACAGGACATGGTAAAGTATTTAGAAATAAGGAAATTACTCCGGATGTGTTACTTGCTTCTGCTTGTCTGCCATCGATGTTTCAAGCGATTGAGATTGATGGAGAACCTTATTGGGATGGGGGATATACCGGTAATCCTACTATTACGCCATTAATACAGGAGTGTGCCTCCAGTGATACTGTATTGGTACAGATTAATCCTGTAGAGCGTGCAGGTACTCCAAAATCCGCGCGTGATATTCTGAATCGAATTAATGAGGTTGCCTTCAATGCAACGTTACTGAAAGAATTGCGTATGATAGCGGTGCTAAGGCAGACAGTGAATGCTGCTTCTGGTGAAGGAGCTCGCTGGGCAAATATGCGTATTCATCGTATTAGCAGTTCTAAAATGGTTGAACTAGGATATTCTTCCAAACTAAATGCCGAATGGCCTTTTCTTCTTATGCTTTTTAATGAAGGGCGAAATACAGCAGACATTTTTCTTGCTAATCACAGGAAAGCACTCAATAAATATTCTACTTTAGATTTGGATGCGCTTTTATAAATAGGGAACTTACAAGTCCGTGAAGGTAAATATCAGAGCTAGAGCATTGTGGTAGGCAATTAACAACGCTCTAGTGTAGCACGGAACAAGACAAGTCGCCGATGAGTCCATAGGCACCTTGATGGGGTTTAATAAAGCTAATTAGATTCAATTGTATTAGTTCCGATTTAATCTGACACCTCACTTGAAAAGGTGAGAGTTTCCGG
>NZ_CALMPD010000129.1 GCF_937871865.1 uncultured Legionella sp. | reverse complement strand
TGCCGACTGGAGATTTTTATGGATTTAAAACTCAATGATAAAACTGCACTGGTTACAGGATCAACAGCAGGAATTGGCTTAGAGATTGCCCGTACATTGGCCATGGAAGGTGCAAAGGTGATCGTTACTGGTCGTAAGCAACAAAAATTGGATGAAGCAATTGCAAGCATACAAGCCTCCGGTGGCCAAAAAGCATATGGTATTTTGGCCGATGCTATTAGTGCCGAAGGGGTAGCAAAGCTGGTGCAGCAATTGCCACAGGTCGATATTCTGGTAAATAACCTCGGGATCTACGAAAGCAAAAAATTCACTGAGATTACGGATGAGGACTGGCTGAAATTCTTCGAGATCAATGTCATGGGCGGTATACGACTCGCACGTGCTTATTTCGAGGGAATGCTGTCACGCAATTGGGGCCGCATCATCTTCGTTTCTAGCGAATCAGGTATTATGATTCCATCTGACATGATTCATTACGCCACCACCAAAACCGCGCAGCTCGCGGTTTCCCGTGGACTTGCAAACCTTACCAAAGGCACGGGTGTAACCGTTAATTCAGTGATGCCAGGGCCAACACGCTCAGAAGGAGTCGTTGAGTTTCTGCGCAGCGTCGCAAGCAACCCCGACGCTCCTGAAAACGAAATCGAAGCAGAGTTTTTTGCCAAACACCGCAGCTCATCCCTACTGCAACGCATGATCGAACCACAGGAAATTGCTAGCACCGTAGCCTATATTGCAAGCCCGCTTGCTGCCGCTACAAATGGATCTGCTATCCATCTCGAAGGAGGACTTCTTAATACAATAAATTAAGGGCTTCCATCCCCTCTCTCAGTATTCAATTTGACTGTTTGAATAGATGAGAAAATTTAAATGGCATAATCTTCTCAGAGAATACATTAAATCACTGCTAGTTACTGATTTCATAAAATCGCCCATAAGGGCGATAGTCATGTGTAGCGTATAAAATATTAATTGGCACCCAACTTTAGCCGAAAGATCTCACCATTAAATTCAATAGTATCTCCTGCAACCATCTTTTTTCTTTTCGGTGTTTCTATTACGCCGTTTACCAATACAGTGCCCGAAGCTATCATATCCTTAGCTTCTGCCCCACTCGAGGCGATACCTTCAAATTTAAGAATTTTAAAGAGTTCAACATGTTCTTTATTAATGAAAACATCTTTCATATTATTTATTACTCCAGTAATTATGAATTGTCACAATCTTTACTTTTTTAAGGAAACAAGTATTTCAGTCCTTGCACATGGCATTTTACGCTGGAATTTCGATGCTAGGGTTGAAAAGAAAACAGTTAATCTTGACTCTTTCCGCCCATAAACAAACTATTTAAGACAGCCTCTAGGTTCGTGAACAAAATTTTAATTCAGTGCAAATAGTCATCGTTGCGGGCGACAGGTTTTTATATAATAAATATTTGTACATAGCCCCTATGGGTAGTGCCCACTGCCATTAAGTTGAGGATTTGGCCGTCATCCAGAGGAGCTAGCGACGAAGGATCTCCCAGGATTCAGGAGATCCTTCGCTACGCTCTGGATGACGTGCTTTTAGAGTCACAGCCATTAAGATGTTCGTCATCCAGAGGAGCTAGCGACGAAGGATCTCCCAGGATTCAGGAGATCCTTCGCCATGCTCAGGATGACGTACCATTCTTAACTTAACGGTAGTGTTGTGCAGTGGCTCATTATAAATTCTGTCCATCAACTATACTTTTTTTATTGCACATTGGGAGTTTAATCTAGACTTCGCTAAATTCTACTATTTGTATAAAAATGCCTAATTGTAGTCAGCACAAGAATACAATTAATTGCTCGTCAGAGAGTAAAACCCAAGCCACGAGCTATTGTGTTTTATACTACAAAATTAGCCCTTGCATATTGTTCAGCATACAAATTGTCAAAATTATCGCTGCCAGAAAATCCATCATGTATCGTTTGAATAGCACTAACAACCAAATCAATTGCATTTATTATGGGACTTAGTATGGCAGCACTGAGTGCTTGAACGGATGACAATAGATATGTCCCTGATTTTAGAAAATCGTTTTGCGCCCCGTTCAAATCAAAAATACAAAAGCGTAATGAAGCTATTAATGCATAACACAAAGCAGCTCCAGCATTGGTCAATGCTTCAACTGAAAAAGCAGCTGGGGCCAAAGGAATAGATGCTATTTTTGTGACAATATCTACTCCAGATTCAAAGGGCATGAAAAAAGCAGGTTTAACTGCAATACCACCACCCATAGCAGCAAATGCAGATCTCTGCCTATTAAATCTCACATCTCGTTTAATAACAGTATGTTGAAATTGATTTTGAGATAATGCTGAACCTGTAGCTCCAAAAAAGGTATCGCAGATTAGAGTCTTTAAGTTTTTATCTGGCATTAATCTTCTCCGAAATTGTTTGCTTTTGAACAGTGAACCTAAATCAAAAGCTCAGTTAAGAGAAGCATTATAAGAAAATACATACAAGATGCAAATAAAACAACCCCTAAGATCGAATTCTGACAGAAACCTTCTTTAATGGTGACTCGTTTATTGTCTAATAATGCGTCTTGGGCATCGATGCCACAATTATTATACGAATAGTTATGGTTCTAAAAATGATTTTATTTATAAAGTATGATTACCCTGTTCTGAATTGAACAGAAGTTTAATTTCATTAAAACGAGTAAGAAATAATTTGGTTATGAACATTTGATTTGTGTGACTCATCATTAGCTCATATTTTATATAAAACTATAACTTATCTTCAATGTTGTTTCTTCCTGTGTTTTTTTTGTTGGCCGACAAATTCCCTCTTCGAGAAATGGAATATGTTCATCAAGTTTATAATTAAATAATTTTCCGTATTTATTGAATACACTTCTATTCCTAAAGTCTGTTGTATAATATATTGCTCTATTTTACTAAGGGCATCAAATTGAAAATTGCTATTATAGGAGGCTCAATAGCAGGCTGCGCTGTAGCTTTATTATTAAAAGATCAATTTGATATTACTGTTTTTGAGCGGTCAAAAGATTTAAAATCTCGTGGTGCAGGTCTTACCATTTCAAAGGAATTACTTCAAACGTTAATATCCAAAGACCTTATCGACAAAGAAACAACGGGTGACTCTTTCTCAACTCGGAGTTTTTACTGTCAATTACCAAGCAAACCCGACTATGGCCACTGTTTGTGGCATCAAAACATTTCGATTGTTAGTCTTCACTGGGATACCCTATTTCTTAATTTAAGAAAACGAATACCCGATAAGCTATATAAAAATGAGTGCAGAATAATCGATGTACAACTTAAAGATGGAGAACCTGGTCAAATCATTCTTGAGTCTGGTGAAACTCAAGAGTTTGATTTAATTATTTTCGCTGATGGCGCACAATCCATGGGACGAAAACTTATTTCTGAAAATTCTCAATTGACCTATTCTGGCTATGTAGCCTGGAGAGGTACATTAGATTTTGATTTGATAAAAGATAAATCACCATTTATCAATAATATCTCCTATTATTGCTTTAACAATGGTCATTTATTAGCCTATCCTGTCGAGCATGATGGAATTAAAAAATTAAATTGGGTATTTTACGAAAAACTACCTATAGAACATCTGGATACTTTAGGTCAAACAACTCAAATTAATTTCTCAGAAACAGCAATGACACACTTGCATCAATTGGCAAACTCCAAACTCCCGAAAGCAATTGCTCAGATAATTCTCAATACCAAATCACCATTTATGCAAAAGGTTGTTGATGTTGCAGTTGAAAGGCTTGTCACTAAAGGTGCTCTTTTACTTGGTGATGCAAGTGTAGTGTTACGTCCTCACGTGGGTAGCGGTGCATCGCTGGCCATACAAGATGCATTAAACCTAAGAGAGCTGCTCAATATTTATAATGATATTTCTCAAGCTTTGACACAATGGGAAAAATGCACACTCTCAAATAGATTATCAACTTATGAACTCTCAAAACGAATGGCTGATGCTTTAGTATTACATCCTATCTTATGGCAAGGCATGAATGAATCTAAAATGGACACTTGGTAGGAACAAATTATCCTTGGAGAAAAATGGTACACAACCAATCATCAAATAACTAAAACTCAATAAAGGAATATAAATTGTGAGCTTGGTGTATGATTTAGTAGTTGAAGACCATTCTAAACTAGGGACCCTCAACAGTTATAGAGGACACCGCCAAGTTAATGCCATGATTTTACCCTCTATTTACAAGACACCTTGTTTAAGGGATAAATCCCCTGTGACAAGGTGTTATGAGCTATAACATCTTAGTATTCTTTTACAAAAGAGATTATGTTTTAATCTCACCTATCTTTCATAAGGCATAAGGATTTGGCTATGGATATAAATCATTTAAAACACCTGACGCTCATTAGCGCATCTGGATTGATTTTTATTTCTGCCGCAGTGGCAGGCAGACCTATGTGGACTTTCGCTCCTGTTTCTGGATTTCCACCTGCGGTGTTTATGACAAACTTAAGCGAAACAGCAACCATTTAATACATCGTATCCAATCAGTCACGCAAACCACATCGGTTAGAAATGAAGCCTATCAAAGGAATTCAATCAACAGGATGCACTACACGTTTGGAATACAATCAATCATGTACCCTTACTTTAACTGTAGATGGGAACGCGTTGAACGGCTTTATAACAGGTGGTCCTGTGCTCTGCGAGCAAGGTAATCCCTTGCAGTGTTATCAGCCGAGCCAAGCAAACAGTTTGGCAATTCGTATCCCCCAACCATCACCAGGGCAGCAGCAAATTCCCTTACCAGGAAACTCATTCGCAGCAATTACCTCTCCTGACGGACGCTACGTTTTTGTCTCAATGAATGGAGCATATAATGGTATCGCGGTGATCCAGCACAGTGCAGCTTTTGCCAGTGTAGAGCAACTGATCCCGACTTGTGGCCCTGCGCGAGGCTTAATGGTCGGTGGCTGTATCTGACAGAATATCTTTCCAATACTCTTACGATCTTCCCTGTATCATCCATAGTACATACAGTTTAATAATCTATAGAGATTTAAAATGGAGCCTGCAATTGTTTCCTAAAATAAATGCGTTCATATGTCTTCGCTATAATTGATACCAAGATGTTTATTGTCACTGAACTAAAATGATAAAAACTAAAATCGTTTGTAATTATTAAGTGAGGGAAGTAATTTGCGCAGCCATTCCCTTATTCTATTAGGCAACATTAAAGATAAATAAAGTCCATCTTGTACACATTCAGTCAATATTTTGAGATAATTATAAATATTCCATAAAAACGGTAAAACCAATGTACGGACGTATCGCAACCCAATTTATGTATTTAACGCTGGCGGCTTTCCTTTATCTCATCATTTCCTCAGGATATGCAACGCAAAATAATTGTGTCAAACAAGCCTATTTGCCATTCAAGACGATTCAAAAGAATCAAATCAGCTACCTTCCTGGTCATGGTTGTGTCACCAATTTACAACTGGCTGGGCATTTACCGGTGAATAATCAACCCTGTAATGACATCTATTGCAGTGAACATAAAGCTAGCTTATTTTATTGGTTTGTTGGCAGTCAGCAAAGTACGCAGCATAAAGTACCAATCATTTTATGGCTCAATGGAGGCCCGGGAGCGAGTAGCTTTTATGGTTTTTTTAGTGAGAATGGGCCTTACGTTATTAATCAGATGGGGAAGCTGAAAAAACGTAAATTTGCATGGAATGAAATAGGTCATTTCTTAATGATAGACAATCCCAAAGGCGTTGGTCTTTCATATGCTTCGAAAGAAGATCAAATAAAGAATGCACAGACAGCAACAATCGAGCTTTATAATGCATTGAATGCCTTTTATCAACGATACCCAGAATTAAAAGATAATGCACTTTATCTTAGTGGTGAATCCTATGCAGGAAAATATATTGCAGAATTAGCAGAACAGATTAGCAATCATAATCAAAAACTACCTGCAGCAGCCCAAATTAATCTCCAGGGAGTTATCATTGGTGATGGCTGGGTCAATCCATTAGTTCAGCAATCATCAGTAGCGGATTATGCTTATTCGCATGGTTTAATTGATAAAAATACGCGCGAAAAAGTAAGGGAAATTTACAAAAAATGTGCTCAGGCCATAAATAATAAATCACCACAGGCAAACTCTATTTGCATGAAGGTTAATGATATGGTTGCCGCAGCCAGTGGAGTAGATAGGCATGATATCAGAACACTAAGAGAAATGGATTATAATCCCATCATTGAGTATCTTAATAAGCCAGAAGTACGGAAAGCAATTCATGTAGATCCTCGGGTTACTTTGTTTAAGTTATTTAATAATGAAGTGTCAACTAACCTGGAACAAGAAATACAGAAATCAGCATCCCCTATTTATGAGCGACTATTAGATAAAAAAATACCAATACTTATTTTTAATGGATTGGATGATGGTACTGATAGTAATTTTATGGGGGCAGATCTTTGGTTAGAACAATTAAACTGGCACGGGAAAGAACTGTTTAATAAGGCTCGAACCTGCAGATGGTATGTGGGCGGCACAAATAATCTGGCAGGCTATGTGCGTAATGCTGATGTGCTGACACAAATCAAAATTCGCGGAGCAGGACATATGGCTCCTATGGATCAACCACAAAATACTCTTGATCTGATGAAGAGATTTATTAACAAACAAGAATGGTGTCATGGATATGCTGATTAAAAAATATCAGAATTCGTCATCATTTCGAATTCTCGTGACGTGACCATAAGGCCTGCGCATGTTGCTTCTTGTCTTAATGAGAGAAAAAACATAAACTTACATTTGGTTTGTAAACGATCAATGGTAAGGATAACGCGATGGGAATTCTGGGTATTACTCTTAGTTTGGTATTGCTCATGGGGTTATCATTTCGCGGTTGGAGTATTTTACTACTGGCTCCTTCTGCTGCATTGATTGCTGCTTTATTTTCAGGAGAACATTTGCTTGCTCATTGGACACAAACGTTCATGGGTGGAGCAACTCAATTTCTTGCTCAGTTTTTCCCATTATTTTTACTAGGTGCCTTATTTGGTAAATTGATGGACGACAGTGGGTCTGTTTCGGCAATTGCAGACTTTATGACATATAAACTGGGCAAACAATATGCCATACTGGCCGTTGTATTGGCTGGGGCGTTGGTTACTTATGGTGGCGTGAGCCTCTTTGTGGCATTTTTTGTTCTTGCTCCTATGGCTCAAGCCTTGTTCCGCGCAGCAGCTATTCCCCGTCGCTTGATGCCAGCAACAATAGTACTCGGCACATCGACATTCACAATGTCAGCGTTACCTGGAACACCCTCCATTCAAAATGCGATTCCTATGCCCTTTTTTAATACGACTCCCTTTGCCGCTCCAGGGCTTGGAATCATTGCATCAATTATTATGCTTGGGTTCGGATTATGGTGGCTCAATAGATCCGAAGCAGCAGCCAAAAAATCTGGCGAACAATTGGGTGATGGCATGCCAGCAGAAATAACAACGATTGCTAATGATCAAATGCTTCGGGAACGCGCGACAAACTCACATGAGTTCGATCTTGCAGAGCTTGTTCATGGAAGCCACGGAAAAACGACTCCCTCAATTGGGCTTGCTGTTTTACCTATTATTGTAGTGGTGTTTGTCAATTTGCTAATGTCCTTTGTATTGCTTCCACAAATGGACCTCGCTTTTCTATCCCAACCCCAATGGGGAGAAACAAGCCTTGCCGAAGTTGGCGGGGTTTGGGCGGTAGTTACCGCTTTGGCAACTGCAATTGTTGTAGTAATCATAACCAATCGCAAACGCTTGCCTGACCTGCGGTCAACTATGGATGCTGGTGCTAATGCATCGGTATTACCTGCTTTAAGTGTTGCAAGTCTCGTAGGCTTTGGTTCTGTAATCGCTGCAATGCCTGTCTTTGGCGTGATCCGCGACTGGCTTTTAGGCATCGGTGGTGGGCCACTTGTATCACTATCAGCAGCAACCAACGTGCTCGCGGCTCTCACAGGCTCTGCGTCTGGCGGACTCACTATTGCTCTTGATGCACTAGGAAGTACCTTCCTGACTCTGGCAAAGGAACAAGGAATCGATCCTTCTTTATTACACCGTGTGGCGGTAATTGGTTCGGGAACTCTTGATAGCCTGCCTCACAACGGCGCTGTCATCACCCTTCTCGCCGTGTGTCAGTCCACTCATCGCGAAAGCTATTTTGATATAATAGTAGTTGGCATCATAGGCCCAATCATAGCCCTTGCCGCAGTTATTGGTCTTGGCACATTATGGGGCTCATTTTAAAGCTCCATTGCAAAATCGAATAGTCGCCTTTAGCACTGCACAAAATGTGTATTGCATATTATCCAAAGGGTATAACCCCCGGTACCGCGTAGGTTCCTTTTATTTAATTAATGCTGAATAAAGGTTGTGGTTGATTCTCCTCTATCTCTTGTCTTTCACTATTCAAACCAATACTCATTAACAGCAGTAGTCCCCCTATAATTATAAGCCCTCCTACAAGCAGGGCCTGAGTCAAAGTCATCGTTAGTGATACAAAAGCGACACAACCAGTAAGTAAGGCCGCAGCAGAAGCGACAAGCCCCATCGCATGAGAAAAAATAGAGACAAGATGATAGCCAAAGGGCTCGTCAACCTCTGAGTACATTCTCTGTGCCAAAGACAAATGAGGTGCAATTTGTCTGTATTCAGGATAAACGCTCATAAGCATAGAATGACGAGTAGAATGACAGCTAAAATGCCTCATAGCAGAAAAATACCCCATATAAATATTATTTATATGAGTTGTTCCTAATGCCTGTACAATACTTGCATTTTCTCGATCGGAGAGTAAATTCAACAGAGCACTACAAACTTGCGAATTGGTAACTAATTCTCTTAATCTATTTTTTCCTAAAGCCTTTAATAGCACGGTATGCGCATTTTTGTTTTTAGGGAGCAAACTAATACATGCTCGTAAATCCGCCTCGTTTTGAACTAGCTTATTAATAGTCTTCTCAGATAAAGTTTCGATGAAAGAGGACCATTTGCTCTTATCAATTCGAGAAAGAAATTGAATCAAATCGTTCATGGTATAAAGAGGAGAAGATAGGTTTTCCTCGTGGAAATTTTTAGCAAATGTTCTATAAGACTCATCCGTTAGGGTTTGGGCAATAATAACCAAACTTTCAAACGATAGTGTCGCTAAGTAATTGCAGTACATTCGAACTTAAGTTGCTACCTACCCCAATAAATTGATCCAAATGTATATTAAGAGCATGCAGGTCTTTATATTTTGCGATCGCTTCAATCTCAGAAGTAGAAAGATAATGTAAAATACCTGCCTGGTAGAGACAATGCAAAACAGAATCAAATAGTTCTCTTGTTTGACCTTGCATTGTGGCACGATATTGCATGTAGGTGTTTTGTAAATTACCCCATTCCAATGCATCATTAAAATCATGGAACCTCGATTCGTCAAGACTCTGCTCAAAAGTCAACAAAGCATAAGCAAGCTCTTTGGTTTGCTTGGTAGTAAGTAATAATTTAAGCGCATGCACAGAAAAATTGAATTGCAACTTATTACTCACCTTACGCACAGCACCTTGCCTCCTAACTAAAACTCATTAAAATTCTT